>CAZGRI010000017.1:0-22418 GCA_964528205.1 uncultured Dehalococcoidia bacterium
CGCCCGCACAAGAGTCGGGGCCTACGCTCTGAGCACCCAGGAGCCCGTACGGGGGATGTTGCCCCACCGGGATATTCACATCCAGCTCGTCGACACGCCGCCCATAAGCAACCCGGGCACCCAAAGCCGGCTCTACGGGCTCCTGCGCAACAGTGACGTATTCGTCGTTGTCGTCGATCTCTCTCTCGATGCCGTTGGGCAGGTACGGGAGGTGCTGTTTGAGCTGGGCCAGTGGGGCTTTCAGATGACGGGACCGGATGAGCGCGACGGGCAGGACGGGTGGCAGTCAAAGCCCACCGTGCTGGTCGGCAACAAGGCCGACATATCGGGCGCTCTGGACCAGTTCCAGGAGCTGGAATCCGCATTTGGAGCCGTGTACCCCGTCGTGATGGTCAGCGCCGAGGAGGCTGTGGGACTTGACGATCTGGCGGAGGCTGTGTTCGAGGCGTTGAAGGTTATCCGAGTCTACACAAAGTCGCCGAGGGAGAAGATCGAGGAGTTCGAGCGCAGCCAGCCCCTGGTCCTGCCGGTGGGCAGCACGGTGTCTCAGGCGGCCGAGCAACTGCACAGGGAACTGGACCGGGGCCTGCGGTACGCCGTGCTGTGGGGCAGCTCGGGCAAGTTCGAAGCTCAGCGCGTCGGAGCGGGTCACGAGCTTGTCGATGGCGACGTGATCGAGCTGCACGCATAGCGCCGGAGTCAGTACTAACGAAGGCACGAGGAGGGATCGAGATGGCAGAGGGCGTTAGAATCACGAAGGTGGAGGTTACCGAGTTCGAGTACGGGCTCAAGGACAGAGGCCCCGACTACAACGGCTTCTTTTTGATCTGGGAGCCGGGCGGCACGATCACACGGAGGTTCGGCGCGATCCGGATATACACTGACGCCGGCGTCACCGGGGAGTTCGTCGGCGCGCCGGTCGACGCATCGACCTACGCCCAATACCTGGTCGGCAAAGACCCGTTGATGCGCGAGGCCCTGTTCAACGACGTCAAGCGGGCGCAGCGGTTCATCAACAATACGAGCTACGGCCCCGCCGACGTCGCGCTATGGGACATCGCCGGCAAGCTGGCCGGTCTCCCGATCTACCGGTTGCTTGGCGCGTACCGGACGGACTTGCCTTGCTACGCCAGCACGGACCACGGTGACAGCTTGCCCGGGGGGCTCAACAGCCCCGACGCCTACGCCGACTTTGCCGAGCAGTGCCTGAACATGGGCTATCCTGCATTCAAAATGCACGTGTGGGGCGATCCTCCGTTCAAGCGTGACGTCGAGACCGTTCACGCCGTCGGCAAGCGAGTCGGCGACAGGATGGACCTGATGTTGGACGGCTCGTGCGCCTACCGGACGTTCCACGACGCAGTGACGGTAGGGCGTGCCTTAGACGACGAGGGCTTCATGTGGTACGAGGACCCTTACTCCGAAGGCGGTGCTTCGGCCCAGGGGCACAGAAAGCTCCGCGAGCTGCTGAAGACGCCGCTGCTGCAGACCGAGATGGTCCGGGGACTCGAGCCCAAGGTCGACTTCATCGTGTCCGGAGGTACCGATTTCGTGCGGGCCGACGTCAGGGGTGACGGCGGGATAACCGGCGTCATGAAGATCGCTCACGTGGCCGAGGGGTTCGGGCTGGACACCGAGATACACGGCTGCGGCCCCGCCGAGCGACACTGCATGGCGGCCATGCGTAACACCAACTACTACGAGATGGGGCTCCTGCATCCCGCTGTGCCGCCCATGCGTGCGCCGGTCTATGCTGACGGTTACCGGGACGAGATCGACGCCATCGACTCCAACGGCTGCGTGCAGCCGCCCGAAGGGCCCGGCCTGGGTGTCGAGGTCGACTGGGAGTTCATCGAGAAGCACAAAGTCGGCACGGCAGTGTGGGAGTAGGAGCGCAAAGCATCGCGCTTTGAGAGACGACGTATCTCAATCTGTCCGACCGCATTGGCAATCCAGTCTTCGGACATCAGCAAGCGGCCAGGCGGACTCCAGCGGTCGGTGGAGGCCTGGTCATGCCCCCCGGACCGGGGGCTACGCGTGGCCTCAGGCTGGCCCGTGGGCACGGTGAGGGGGCGGCGTTAACTCTACCGAGAGCCACGACCAGAATAGGAACCGGCGCAGGCCAATACCGAGCGCCGTGGACCAGTCGGCAAGCTCGTTGGAAACGTGAATTGTCGTGTCTTCCTGCTGGACCGACCTATAGGTCGAGAGGTTCTTTCTCTTCAGGTAGGTGTCGACCGACACCGATGGGACGCCACCTCAACCGATCGACGGCACGAAGTCTATGGCTGCCGACCCACCTCGCCGCTTTATCTCGGCCAGCGCCTCTTTGGTCACAAATACGTTCACAGACTCACTCTGAACCAGATCTGCAGTATTTGATGCGATTCCCGTGGACAGGATGCCGGACCGAGGTGTAGGCCGTCAAGGGCTCGCCCGCTGCCGGTACGCCGCCCCGCCTTCACGGGGCCGATGTGAACGTGGATTCTCGTCTTTGTGCCAGGCAGCTTTGGCTCGTTCGGCTTGTCGATGGTGGAGATGCCCTCGATGGTCCGGGCGGGAACAGGATTAGCTTCCGATCTTGGCCGGTCGCCGCGCTGCCGGCACCCCTGTCGGCTGCTATAATCGCGGTGTCATGGACGTGCGCACAGCGGTTATCCCAGTCGCCGGTTTCGGGACGCGTTTCCTGCCGGTTACCAGGTCGGTCCCGAAAGTCCTGGTGCCCGTGGTCGATACACCTCCGATTCAGTACGCCGTAGAGGAAGCGGTCCTCGCCGGAATAGACAAGATCGTGCTGGTCATGTCCCCAGGACACGAGTCGGTGGCGGGATACTTCGACAGCGCGCCGGAGCTGGAGAAGGCCCTGGAGCGCAGGGGAGACGAGCGGGCGCTGGAAGAGATTCGCAGGATATCCGGGCTGGCGGACATTGAGTACGTCTACCAGGAGAGGCCTCTGGGGCTCGGCCATGCGGTTTTGACCGCCCGGGACGCGGTCGGCGCCGAGCCGTTCGCCGTCTTCCTCCCTGACGACCTCGTGTGGAGCGATGCCCCGACAATAGGCGCGATGATCGACGTATTCCAAAAGCGCCGCGGAGCCGTCGTTGCCGTCCGCAAGGTGCCCGACCAGGCCGTCTCAAGTCTGGGCATTATCGCCCCGATACCTCTCGACGATGAGGTCTATGAGGTGGCCGGCATGGTCGAGAAGCCTGCCCTTGAGGACGCGCCGTCGCACCTGGCGATCATAGGCAGGTACGTTCTTCCTGCGGACGTGTTCGAGAAGATCGAGCGGGTGAGGCCGGGTGCCTTGGGCGAGATCCAGCTCACCGACGCCATCTCCATGCTTCTGGAGACCCAGAAGGTCTTTGCCTACGAGTTTCCGGGGGTCCACTTCGACGTCGGCACCCCGGTGGGGCTGCTGAAGGCGTCGGTGTACTCGGCCCTCAGCCGGGGTCAGGCCCCGGCTGAGTTCCGCGACTGGCTAACCGACCTGCTATAGGCGATACGTCGTCAATTCAACAATCGTCTGAATTCGTCACGCGTGATTTCCACGTCCCGAAGTATCTTCGACCGTATTCCCGGACCCAACACTTCCTCTCTATGAACCGGAACGACGGTCGATCTGCCGTCAGGATGCTTTAGGAAAACGTGGCTCCCCCGCTGCCCCTTATGGTTTCAAATCCAGCCCTTGACAGGGCTCGCAGCACATCACTCCCGGTCAGTCTGGGCAGCCTGCTCAAACGGCGATCCTCTGGATTCCTACGAGTTCCAAGGGCTGCCGGCTATCTCTCCCCTCGACCTCAAGGCAGAGCCGGATAGCCTCCCTGATCCGGTCCAGCAACTCATCCGTTGTTTTTGCCTGGGTGTGGCACCCCTGAATGGAAGGAACGCTCCCAATCAGGTAGCCTTCTTCATCGCGTTCGATTACAACGATGTACTCCTGAGCCATTGACTCCTCCCGGTTGGGCCAGTAGACCCTACGATCCGTCCCCCAGGCTCTCGTCCAGGATCTCCAGCAAGTCCCTTGCCCTCTTCTCGCCCTTGAGCTCCTTGGACTCGATTCCCTCCTCGAACATCTGCAGGCAGAAGGGGCATGAGACGCCGACGGTGTCGGCCTTGGTTTCCAGGAACTGGTCGGTCCGCAGGTGATTGACGCGGTCTCCTCGGCTCTCCTCCACCCACATGTGGCCGCCGCCGGCCCCGCAGCAGAAGCCCCGTTCGCGACGTCGCTCCATCTCCACCATCTTTACGCCGGGGATGGCCTCTGCGATCCGGCGGGGCGCATCGAACACGCCGTTGTGCCTCCCGAGATAGCACGAGTCGTGGTAGGCGATGGTCGTTTCGACCGGGACGACTGGCTTGATCGCACCTTGCTCTATCAGCTCATCGATAAACTCGCTGTAGTGCATCACCTCGTAGCTACCGCCTAGATGCGGGTACTCGTTCTTGATGACGTTGAAGCAGTGAGGACAGATCGTGACGATCTTCTGGACGTTGTACCGCTGGAACGTCTCGATGTTCTGCTGGGCCATGATCTGGTACAGGTACTCGTTGCCCATCCGCCTGGCGGGGTCTCCGGAGCAGGTCTCCTCGGCGCCCAGAATCGCGAAGTCGACGCCTGCACGCTTGAGGACCGAGGCCATCGAGCGGGCCACCGAACGGCTACGCTGCTCCAGTGCGGGAGTGCACCCGACCCAGAAGAGGACCTCCGCCTCCGGGTGCTCGGCCAGCGTCTTGATATCCAGGCCATCGGCCCAATCGGTGCGGCTGTACGTCGTGCCTCGCCACGGGTGCCCGCGTTGCTCCATACTCATCAAGGCATTCATCGCCGTCTCGGGCATCTTGGCCTGTTCCATCACCAGATGCCGTCGCATGTCCACGATCGTCCCGACGTGCTCCACTCCGACCGGGCACTCCTGGACGCAAGCTCCGCAGGTCAAGCAGTCCCACAGCGCCTCCTCCTCGACCCAGCGCGATATCAGGGGCTTCGCCTCCTGCTCATCCTCGCCCTTGACGATACCAGGGCCCATCTCCAGCACATGCTCTTTGAGGTTTTCCACGATGTGCATGGGAGACAGGATCTTGCCGCTGATGTTCGCCGGGCAGTTGTCGGTGCACCTGCCGCACACGGAGCAGGCGTAACCGTCCAGCAGCTCCTTCCAGGTGAAATCCTGGACCTTCGCGGCGCCGAAGCTCTCGGCCGTCTCCAGGTCCAGGGGCGTGGACAGCGTGCCCCGCGCCTCCAGCGAACGCGCCAGGAAGCTGAGTGGGGCCGCGATGATGTGCATGTGCTTGGACAGCGGTATGTACAGCGAGAACCCCAGGATCAGGACCAGGTGACCCCACCAGGCCAGCCCGTGCAGGCCGTTGGCCACCCCCGCGCCGAGTCCCCAGTTGTCGAAGAGCCTGCCGATGGCCGAGCCGATGGGGGCGGTGGCGTGCGGACCTTCTCCGTCCGACGCCACCCAGAAGAAGGCCTCGGTCAAAAGCGTCAGGACCATGAGCATCGAGATCAAGACCAGGATCAGGGCCGACTCCGGCTTCTGAGTCAGGTCGAACCTGAGTCTCGATGGCTTCACGCCCCATCGCCTTATGGCGGCCCAGGCCAGCACAAATAGGAAACCTACCGCCAGCACGTCGAGATAGAAGACGTACACTTCCACGCCGGCCTCGGTCAGGACCTTAGACGACAGCGGTCGCCAGGCTGAATCGGCAAAGATAAAGAACAGATAGCTGGTCAGAAACGACAGGAATCCCCAGAAGATGAAGGCGTGGGCGAGGCCCGCTCTGTCCCTGACCAGCGACACGCTTTGCAGGACCTTACGTTGGCCGAGTATCAGGGGGACCGACCCGAAGATTCGGCGGACCGGGTGGTCGAACCGGTCGGGTTTCTTCCCGAGGCCGACGAGCCCGAACACCCGGCGATACAGGACCAGGCTCGAGGCGGAGAAGACCGCTGCGGCCAGGACGTAGACTCCTATCCAGATGGGGATGGCACCGAAGAGGTTTTCCGGTGGGACCATTTAGGGCACTCCTACACTCGATATATCACGAGGATCGTGCCGGCCGTGGCCAGCCAGGCCAGCACCGTCGCTATAAGCGGCACGTCGGTGATGATGATGTCTTCGGGGTTCTCCCCCAGATGTCGGGAGTGCACAAGGTACATGTAACGGAAGATCGCATAGACGACGAAGGGGATCGTCAGCATCATTGAATGGTTATCGGGCAGGTTCTCGGCCGTGAATGTGTAAAGGCTGTAGGCGAGCACCACGGAGGTCGCTACCACCGTGATTAGCTGGTCCAGCAGACTCTGGGTATACCAGTGGAGCGTATCGCGCTGGCCGGCCGCCGCGTCGCCGGCTACCGCCAGCTCGCTTCTTCTCTTGGAAAGCGCGATGAACAGAGCGCCGAGCCCGGTGCAGATGTACAGCCAGGGCGAGATCGGCACCTGGAGCACGGTCGCACCCGCCACGGCCCTAAGCACGAACCCGGCGCTGATGGCGAATACGTCTATGAGAATGAGGCGCTTGAGGAGGAACGTGTAGCTTACCATGGTCCCTGCGTAGGCCACGGACGTTACGCCGAACAGAGGCTCCAGAACGAAGGCGGAGCCGATCCCACCGGCGACTAGCATCAGGCTGGCTCCCCAAGCCATGGGTGCTGGAAGCTGGCCGGACGCTATGGGGCGTAGTCGCTTCTTTGGGTGGAGGCGGTCCCGCTCGACGTCTATGATGTCGTTGACGAGATAGACCGCGCCGCTCAGGGCCGAAAAGATCACGAAGGCCAGAGTTGTTCTTCCCAGCAGCGGCATCAACGAGGCGACGTCGCCCGGCGACCACGTCTCATCTACCGTGAAGAAGAGCGCGAGATAGACCAGCAGGTTCTTCGTCCACTGCTTGGGCCGCGTGGCGATGACCAGTGCCCTCGCGGCGTTGGCCAGGACGAAGGGCGATGCGCTCCGGGGGTAGTCCATCCCACGATGATATTGCGGGACGTTGACGCAGTCAATGAGCAGTCGCGCTGGTTTTCGCGGTGTTGGTTGACAACACTGCACCCCTCGGCTAACATCGTCCACTGGCAGTCTCGCGCGGAGGCTGCCGAGTTCGATCTAAACTGCGGCTGCGTGCGCGCATCGGTAGTAGGAGGTAGTCGTTATGGCTGGAGTGTCTTTCAAGCCCCTGGGGAACCGCATCGTCATCCAGCCTACAGAAGATGAAGAGCAGATGAGCTCCGGCGGGATCTACATTCCCGACACCGCCAAGGAAAAGCCCCAGGAGGGGAAGATCGTCGCGGTAGGCCCCGGAAGGGTCACCGACGACGGCAAGCGCGTGCCCATGGACCTGGAGGAAGGCGACGTGGTCGTCTATTCCAAGTACTCTGGCACGGAGTATAAGGACGGGGATATCGAGTATCTTATCGTGCGCGAGGACGACGTCCTCTTCAAGAAATAGCAATTACCGGCCCGGACCCGGCGGTCTCATAGGAGGCTGCCCCCAGCCCTCCCAAGGGGCTCCTGGTCCTGACGTAGCATCGAGATCTGGGCGAAGTGGGCCCCGGAAACTCCGGGGCCTCTTGTTTTCTGTTCGATGACTCGTTCGACCTGTCGAAAACCCGTGGCGGCCGGCACGTCGTACTATCGAGGCAGCGATTCCACAGATGCTCTGCTACCATCATGAAGCCGGGCGGCCGTACGGGACCTAAGGTGGTGCTCTCACATTGATCGGCGAGAAAATCAGTGTCCTGTGGCTGGGCGCGGCTGGGGTCGCGGTTGTGGCCTTGGGCGCAAGCGTTCTGTTCGCCGCGCTCTCGATCGTTCCCCCCGTATTGGACGCTAGACACGGCATCCGCGACCTCAGGGGCGTCGATGTCGGCAGTCTGATCGACAGGGATGCCTCCTCAGTGGACGAAGCATCCGAGCTGGTGAACGAAGTTGAGAGCGAACTTGCCGGCGCGCTCCGGGCAGCGGCATGGCTCGGCCGGTTCTCGTCCGCCTTCGCCTGGTTCCCCGTGGCCCGCCAGGAGATGGACTCTTGGTCGACCCAGGGGCGGCGGATCGAAGATGACCTGGCAACCGCGACCGTTATGCTGGACTCGTCCTCGCGCCTCCTGGACGTGTACTCCGGTGCCTCTTCATCGGTGTTTACGGGCCAGGTCACGTCGGCCGTGCCTGCGCTACGGACCGTGTCCCTGGAGCTTGAGGGCTCTTTCTCGGAGACCGCCGATGCCGTCCGAGGGTTACTGGGCGGCCGGGCTTTCGGAATCGTTCAGCAGCTACCCCGGGTTAACGACCTGTTCGACATGCTCGCTGACGTCGAGGACCGGATGCTCGACGCATCCGGAGTCGGACGCGAGGTCTCCCGACTGATGCTCGCTTTGCTGGAGCTAGCTGAAACGTCGCAGCCCTTGCTAGCCCAGTTTGCACCCAGCGGCTCGGAATCTCCGGACTGGACAGGCGAGACGCTTGGGACCTCACTGACCTCTATCGCGGAACAGGCCGGCGCGGCCGAAGATGTGCGACGCGAGCTGGCGGTCCTGGTCGCAGGGTCGGGCCACGCAGACGAGCTGCTGCCCAGACTTGACGCACTGGAGGGAGCTCTGTCCGTTATGGGCAGCGTGGCCGCGGCGGCCGGCATCGGGTTCGACGCGGTCGAGCCGGGCGTCAGCCTGATCGAGAAGAGTAGGTCTGGCCTGCTCGCCGATGGTGAGGCCCTGCTGGCGGTATTCGACGGTCTGGTAGAACGCCGGGACGATATATCACAGGCGGTAGAAGACCTTGCCGAGGCGCGGCGTACTCTCGACGGCCTTGCCGAAGATGGGGAGGCCGCTCGGTTCGCTGACGGACTGTCCGCTATCTCGGAGCTGGCGGGGGACCTGGAATCGGGGCTGCGGATGGCCCGCAGCTTCGGCCCGATGGGGCGAGAGCTGTTCGGCACGGACGGTCGGGCGAGATACCTGGTGCTGGGCCAGTCGTCGGATGAGCTACGCGCCACCGGCGGCTTCGTTTCCGGCGTATGGTTGGTGACGTTTGAACAGGGCACCCTGGCCGATGTCAGGTACGAGGACGCCGTGCGGATCGACGACTTCGCGCGAATCGATCTCTATCCGAAGGCGCCGCTGGCCCTCGAGGAGCACATGAACGCATGGGTGTGGCTCATGCGGGACATATCCTGGGACCCGGACTTCCCCACGACTGCACAGGGGGCCCGTGACATGTACCGACTGGGCCGCCGTCAGGAAGTAGATGGGGTCATCGCCTTGAACCAGTGGTCGCTCCTCGAGCTGATCGAAGCCCTGGACAGTGTGTCCCCACCCGAAGGAGGAGACCCGCTGACCCCACGGAACCTCCTGTCCGCTCTCGAGGATGGGACCGATCGGTATGGCCGCGCCTACATGGACCTGGTGCTCCAGGGCGTGCTCGACACGCTGGGCCAGTCTGCTCATCTGCCGACGCTCATTCGAGTTGCGTCGGCGTTGTTCGACTCCTTGAACGCCCGGGATACGCTGGTGTTCTTCGATGACGAAGACCTCCAGGCGACGGTGCGGGACCTCGGGTGGGACGGGAGCGTACGACAGGGGGCGACAGACTATCTCTACACAGTGGACTCCAACGTCGGCTGGAGCAAAGTCGACCGGAGCATAGAGCGTCGGACTCACTACACGGTTGACTTGAGTCGCGAGCCGCGTCCCAGGGCCCACCTGACCCTCTCATACACGAACCATAGCGGACCCGGGTCGCCGTCGTGCGAGCCCCAGTGGCTCAGCCGGGGCACCGACTACGGACACCTGAAGAACGCATGCTACTGGAACTTTCTAAGGGCCTACATGCCCCAGGAGTCCCGGCTGCTGACGGCCTCGCCACTGCCTCTCGGGGAGCACACGGTCTCGGTCGAAATCGGCCGGGGGGTGCCCGGCCAGGAGACGGGAGGCGTATCGTCGGGCCATAACCGGCTGGTCTGGTCGGGTCTCCAGTCGATCGAGGCCGGGGCTCAGGGCAGTATCGAGCTTGTGTACGACCTGCCTGAGCACGTGCTCGTCGAACAAGGCGATACGCTCAAGTATGAGTTGATGCTCCAGAAGCAGCCCGGGGTTCTGCGAAGGGAAGTGACCGTAGAGATCCTGCCGCCGACCGGTTACTGCCTTGCGCGGAGCTCGATATCCGCCGAGTCTGACTGCGGCCAGGCCGTGAGGTTTTCCTTGGCGCTGGAGCGGGATACAATACTTAGCGCAACCTTCGCGAAAGAGACCGAATGACTCCCGACCATTGGAATAGAGAACGCTCCGGAACGGAGGTCCGCCTGCGGACCAAGGGCCGGAGGCCTAGCGTGCTGCTCCTCTCATTGCTGACGGTGGCCATGGCCGCCGCCGTCGGGTGCTCGTCCGGCGGACCGGGACCGGCTCTCCCCATCGACTCTACCAACCGCGAGACCGTTACGGTCACCCAGAATGCGGTAGCCTCGGTGCTGATCACGGAGAGCCCAGAGTTGACGGACGACGAGATAGAGTCGATCCGGCTGTCGTCGACCTCCGTCGTCGTGGACAGAGGCGAGTCGCTTGTTCTGTCCGCGGAAGCGTTCGGGGCCGGGGGCAAGACTCTGGACGATGTCGAGTTCGTGTGGACCATGGCCGACCGGAGGGCGGGAGCAATCACCAGGCACGGAGAGTTCAGAGCGGGCGAGAGCCCGGGCGCCTACGCGGAAGCCATCTCTGTTACCGGCGTCCAGAACACCTCCGGAGGCATAAGGTACGCCGTTGCCAAGGCGTCGGTCACGGTCGTGGGCGACATTCAGCTTGCCCGGCTCTCGAGGATCGCAGTCCTTCCAGGCCGGCCGGCGGTCCTGACCGGACAGATCTACCGGCTGCGTGCCGTGGGATTCGACGAGGATGGTCTGGTCATACCCGGCGTGAGCTTCACATGGCGCGTCGATGATCCCACATTGGGGCGCGTCAACGACATCGGGTACTTGACGGTGGAGGGCCTCGACGGGGTGTTCGCAGATTCGGTGACGGTGGTTGGTACCTGGGACGGCGAGACCGTATCGGAGTCCGTGGACGTCGCGGTTGTCTCGACGCCATCACTCAGGCAGTCGGTTATAGTCCAGATCCTCCCTCAGCGTTTCCATCTGGACCCGGGAGACAGGCTTCAGGTGAGGGCGGTAGCTTTGAACGGCCTGGGAGAGCTGGCGGCGGGCACGGTGCTCCGGTGGAGCATGGAGGACGAGAGCGCCGGCAGCGTTAGCGGGAACGGCATGTTCGCGGCCGGCAACGTGCCGGGGATATACACCGAGGCGCTCAAGGTCGAGACCATAGTGCCGGGGGAGAGCGGCTCAGTGCGGGTAGCCGACTTCGCGTCGGTTGTTGTCCGGGACGTGGACTCGGTGTTCCTGCGGCCACTGGACTCCGTCCGCGTTCATCCGCAGCCGCTGGTGGTCAGCCCCGGCGGGAGACTGGTCATGTTCGCTCAGGCCATGGACAAGGAAGGCGCGCCCGTGCAGGATACTTCGTTGTACTGGACGGCCGCGGTTGAGGAAGCCGGGCGCATCGGCGCGAACGGCGCGTTCATCGCCTCGGCACGCCCGGGGGTCTACCCGGCTGCCCTTAAAGCGGTCGCCCAGCAGCGATTCGATGGCCAAGACCTCAGAGCGACCGCGGCGGTCGACGTTACCGTCACCGGTACCGTGACCGACGTCCGGATAAGTCCGCCTCTGGCCACCATCGCCGCGGGACGAACACTGCATTTCGATATCACGGCCCGGGACGAGAACGGAATCGAGCTGCCAGGCCTGCTCATCCGCTGGAGGCTGACCGACGACAGCATCGGGACCATCGACCCCTCCGGTAACTTCACCGCCGGTCACGAGGCGGGACTGTTCACGGACGCCATCACGGCGGAGGTCGTCCAGACCCTGCCGAAGCCGGAGTAGGGTCCACAAATGGCTACGGGCACCTCCCTTGCTTTAGCTGCGGCATTCGGCCTCTTGATTCTGGCGCTGTCATGCGGGTCGAGCTCGACGGATGCGGTGCCTTCCTCGACCTCCACCTTGACGCTCGACGCTGATCGCCTACTCGTCTCGGCGCGCGTGCTGGCCGTGGTTGACGGCGTAACGATCGAGGTCGAGCTGGGCGGTGGGGTGCAGCGGGTGCGTTATCTGGGCATAGAGCTGCCGGCGGACGGCGCTGAGCCCCAGGTCATTTCAGAGCAAGCACGTGAGTACAACCGCTTCCTGGTCGAGGATAAGACCGTTCAACTCGAGGCGGACGCCTCAGTGTCCGATGATGTGGGGACGTTGGTCCGGTACGTCTACGTGGCTGGAGAGATGGTAAACCGTGCGCTGATCACCAACGGTCACGCCACAGTGTCAGACGATCCGCCGGTCTTTGCGCACAGGTCGGACTTTCTGGTGGCCCAGGAGAACGCCCAGGCCGGATCGAGAGGCGTCTGGAAGAGCGCTGGACCGACCCCCGGTCCACAACAAGCCTCGGCCATAACGCCGAACCCGACGTCCGTGCCCCAGTTTGGGGGTGGCACGCTGCCGCCTCCGCCCAGGTCTGGCGGCCCCTGCGACTATTCGCCTTCGTCCCAGCCCAAAATCAAGGGCAACCGGGACGAACGGACGGGCGAGCGTGTCTACCTTGTGCCGGACAGCCTCTTCTACGTGACGACGATAGTCGACGAGAGCAAGGGTGACCGGTGGTTCTGCCTGGAAGAGGAGGCCATCGCCGCCGGGTTCCACAAAGCCAAACGCTGACCCCGTCCTCCCGTGTTCAGACCCCCTTCAGATCGGACCGCCGTCGCAAGTCGGTGGATATTCCGGCCCGGCAGCCTTGCAACCGCTACCCATACCCGGTGCTATAATGTCGGTGCGTCCGTACCCCGCGATCCGCGCTTGCACGCATGCTCGGCGTGCGCCGCATCGTCAAGGGGTATAGGCCGGTTTCACGGCACCCTGTAAGGGCCTCGTTCGATGATAGGATTCCCCGTCGCCGAGGCCCGCTCTGCGGAGTGGCCACAGGCGCGAAACTTCACCTCCGGAGGGGCTTTGTTTACCCATCTCCACGTTCACACCGAGTACTCCATGCTGGACGGCCTCAGCCGCATAGACCCGATGGTGCAACGGGCCAAAAAGCTCGGCATGGACAGTCTTGCCATCACCGATCACGGTGGACTATACGGGGCGATCGATTTTTATCGGACCGCCACTGCCGCCGGCGTGAAGCCGATCATCGGGTGCGAGATGTACGTGGCGCCCGGCAGCCGCCACGACCGGAATCCGGCCGACAAGAGTCCATACCATCTGACGGTCCTAGCCAAGGACGCCGCGGGCTACAAGAACCTGGTCAAACTGGTCACGAAGTCCCACGTCGAGGGATTCTACTACAAGCCCAGAGTGGACAGGGAGCTTCTTGAGAAACACAGCGGCGGACTGGTCGTCCTCTCCGGCTGCCCAAGCGCCGAGGTGCCCAGCCTGCTGGGCCAGGAGCGAATAGGCGAGGCCCAGGCCGTCGCCGGCTGGTACAAAGAGGTATTCGGCGACTACTACCTGGAACTGATGGGGCACGACGACGTGCCGGAACGCGGCGCCATAAACCAGGGCCTCGTCGACCTCAACCGCGCCATGGGCGTTCCTCTGGTCGTGACCAACGACGGTCACTACGTAAACAAGGAGGATGCGCCACTTCAAGACATTCTGATCTGCATCCACACAAATACGAACATCGAAGACGGCAGCCGGCTGAAGATGTCCGCCGACTCATACTACCTCAAGAGTCCCCAGGAGATGGCGGCCCTGTTTCCCGAGATGCCCGAAGCGGTCTCCAATACGATGGCGATCGCCGAGAAGTGCGACCTGGAGCTCGACTTCTCGCAGATGCGGCTGCCGGAGTTTCCCGTTCCGGATGGCATCACCGCCGACGAGTACCTCGCCCGCGTGTGCGAGGAGGGGCTTGCAAGACGTTTGGACGGCGGCACGCCCGCGGAGCGGGACAGGCTGAAGTACGAACTGGAGGTCATAAGGCACACCCAGTTCGCCAACTACTTCCTGGTTGTCTGGGACATTGCTCGATTCGTGAGGGAGCAGGACATCTTCTTCGCTTTACGAGGCAGCGCCGCCGCCAGTCTCGTCCTCTACTGCCTGGGCGTCACCGACATCAACCCGCTCCCGTACGGGCTGGTCTTCGAACGGTTCCTCAACCTCGAACGCAAGGAGATGCCGGACATCGACATGGACTTCCAGGACGACCGTCGGGAGGAGGTCATCAATTACGTCGTCGACCGGTACGGCCGCGACAAGGTCGCGCAGATCATCACATTTGGGACCCTGGGAGCCCGGGCGTCGATAAGGGACGTGGGGCGAGCGCTGGCGATGCCTTACGCCGACGTGGACAGGATCGCCCGGTTGATACCCTTCAAGCTTCACATCACGCTGGACGAGGCGATGAAGGAGAGCTCTGAGCTCGACGAGGTCTACGGCGCCGACGCCGGGGTCAAGAAACTGGTGGACACCGCGCGGAGTCTCGAAGGTCTCACGCGCCACCCTAGCACTCACGCCGCCGGCGTGGTCATATCCAGCGAGCCGTTGGACGACGTCGTCCCGCTGCAGAAGCCGATAAAGGCCACGGAAGAGTCCGTCCACATGACCCAGTACGCCATGGAGCCGATCGCCATGCTGGGGCTGCTGAAGATGGACTTCCTGGGTCTGGTCAACCTCACGACTCTGGCCAAGGCCAGGGACCTCATAGCCGGAGCGCACGGGACCGACCTGACGCTGCGGGACATCCCGCTGGACGATGCCAGGACGTTCGAGCTCCTATCCAGCGGGGACACCGTAGGCGTTTTCCAGCTCGAGGGCGCGGGCATGACTCGCTACATCAAGGAGCTAAAGCCCTCGTCTCTGGGAGACGTCGCCGCCATGATAGCCCTCTACCGGCCCGGGCCGATGGAGCACATAACCACGTTCATAGACGCCAAGCACGGCCGGACCGAGCCCCACTACCCGCATCCCGCCCTGAAGGAGATTCTGGAGGAGACCTACGGCGTCATCGTTTACCAGGACCAGGTACTCCATATCGCGAGGACCTTCGCCGGCTACACGCTGGGCGAGGCCGACATCGTGCGCAAGGCGATGGGCAAGAAGATTCCGGAGATCATGGCTCAAGAGCGGGAGAAGTTCATCGAGGGCGCAGTGGCCCAGGGATTCGACGAAACCCTGGCGGTGCAGGTATTCGGACTGATCGAGCCCTTTGCCGGCTATGCGTTCAACAAGGCCCATAGTGTCAGCTACGGCCTGATCTCCTACTGGACCGCCTACCTGAAGGCGAACTACCCGGCGGAGTATATGGTGTCGCTTCTGAACTCGTACATAGACAACACGGATAAGATTGGCGCAGCCGTGGACGAGTGCCGCAGGCTTGGCATGCCGGTGCGACTGCCAGACGTGGCCACCGGGTCGGTCGAGTTCTCAATAGAATCCGCGGCTGACGGCCTGCCAGGGATCCATTTCGGTCTGTCGGCGGTGAAAAACGTTGGCGCCGGGGCCGTCCAGCCTTTCCTGGATGCGAGAGAAAAGGGCAAGAGTTTCGACTCAGTCGAGCAGATGTGCAGGGAAGTCGACCTCAGTGGAATGGGCCGTAAGCCCCTGGAGAGCCTGATCAAGGTCGGGGCGCTCGATCGGTTCGGCGACAGGTTGGCCCTGCTGGCAGTCGTCGACCGCATTCTGGCACTGGCGCAGAGCGAGGCCCGCCTTCGGGACTCGGGTCAGACCACCATGTTCGACCTGTTCGGGGATACGGTGCCGACGCCTCTGGCCAGCATCGAACTCGACGATGTTACGACGCCCGACAGGGAGAAGTGGGGCTGGGAGCGGGAGCTTCTCGGCGTTTCGGTCTCGGCGGGTCCGGCCCTGAGCGTCGAGGCTGACGGCGACTCTGAAGCGATCGCACAGGCCGGCCAGCTTCGGCCCGAAATGAACGGCAAGCAGGTAGTTCTGGCCGGACAGGTATCCGGGGTTACGGAGCGATTCACCCGCGATCAGCGACCATTCTTGATCGCCACGCTGGACCTCATGGACGGCGCGGTGGAGGTCCTCGTGTGGGAGAACCTGATCAAGGGGACACGGAGCTTGTGGGAGGAGGGCACACTGGTGGTTGTCACGGGCAAGGTGCGGGCCAGAGGGGACCAGGTTAGCATTAGCTGTAGTCAGGCCCATGAGTACCAGGTCGCCGGCGGCACGGAGGAGGAATCTCAAGGCGGGACCGCTGCCGTGGCGGCTGGTAATCCGGCCACTCCTCCCGAAGCGGCGGCGGCGCAGGGCGGAACTTCAAATGGTACGGCCATCTCGCATCCCGCTGCTGAGGCAGCATCTACTGCCTCGGGACCGACGAATGGAGCAGCGGCCCCGAGGAGGCTGAGCTTGCGAATCCAGGAGACGGACAGGCCATCCGACGACCAGATGCTGCTGGAGGACATGAGAAGGGTCTTGCTGGACTATAGAGGAGAGGATGAGGTGGAGCTGGAGATCGCAACCGACGGCCGAATCGTTACCATGGGGTGGCCGCTGGTGCGTGTGAACGCCTGCTCGGAGTTGGAGCACCGGCTCCGCGACCTTCTCGGCCAGGCCGGCACGGTATCCGTGTCCGACGTACCCTGACGTAGAATCGGTTTCCCTCTGCCGAGTGGTGGTGGCCCGGTCGTCCGGCAGAAAGCTCGGCTATTCGAAGGAACCCCGATGCAACGCCAGCGCTCAGCGGGGTTGCGGTGCTGCGAAGCCAAGGACGGAGCCAACGAAGCATGACAGACGTCAGGCCGCGCCAGCCTCTAGGTTCAGCAGGCGTCGCTTCAGGTCCAGCTGTGCGGCGCCGCGGCCGAAGCCTCTCAGACTCCCGTCGCTGGCTATGACCCGGTGACACGGCACTATTACAGGCAACCTGTTAGTCGCCATCGTCCTACCGGCGGCCCTGGAGGCGTTGGGACGGCCCGCCTGCGACGCCAGCCACTTATAGCTGCGCGTTTCGCCTGACGGAATCGACTGGCACGCAGCCCACGCTGCGCGCTGAAACGAGGTCGCGTCGTGGAGGTCGGTGGCCTCGCCCAGGAACGAGACCGGCCGCCCTGCGAAGTAGAGCGCGATATCCCGTCTCAAGCTCCGGAAACGCTCCGGCGAGTGATCAGCGTCCCCCGCCTCTTCACCCAGCGACACGACGCCCTGTTCGGGTGTGGGCTCGGGTAGCGTAGTCCTCCTCAAGCCGGTGGAAGATGCCAGCAGTCCCATCCAGCCCAGGGGAGTCTCAACAAGGTCGTAGTAGAGCGAGCTCACTATCCTCCTATTAGAGCCTTCGGTACCCATCTGCCTATGGCTCGTCCCACCAGGCTGCCTCTGATCCGCTTCCAGTCCCGGTCGAGGGAGAGCAACTCCTCCTCACCAGGGTCCCATCCGCCGTACCGGCCCCGGGCGAACGCTAGGGCCACGTTCTGGGCTGGACCCGCGATAGCGGGTACCGCCGCACCGATCACCCCCGCGTACTCGGTCGGGGTCTGATGGGACGGCCTCCGGCCGATGCCCGCAAGGGCGCTCAACCGGCCCATCTTGGCATAGGCTTGCTCGACCCGGCTTGCGTTCATCAGGCCCACGGTCCATGCCAGCTGGAATACGAGCCATAAGAAGGCGGCGCTGCCCGCGGCGATCGCCAGCGGGACCAGGAACCTTATGGGGTCGACCGAAAAGCCACGGCCGGCCGCGTCGGGCGGTGGAAGAGTCAGGCCTTCCGCGTCGACGTTGAATACGGCGTCGGGGTCCTCCTCGAAAAAACCGTCGTCGAATGTGCTGACATCTCGGTCCTGAGTGGTGGCGCCTCGGATGATTCGCTCGTGGACGGGCCAGTTAGGGGTGGGCTCGAAATCGATCCACCCGTACTCGGGAAAGTAGACCTGCACCCACGGGTGGCTGTCAGAGTCCCTGATTACGCTCAGGTCCTCCTCGGCGAAGTACTCTCCCGGGGCGTAGCCCGCGGCAATGCGGGTTGGCACTCCTACTGCCCGCAACATCACCGCCATGGCCGACGCGTAGTAGTCCGCGTAGCCCTCCCTGGACTCGAACAGGAAATGGTCGACCCCGTCCGATTCGGCTGGAGGGGCCTCGATGCCTTCCTCATATGTGAACTGAGGCCCTCTCAAGTACGTCTGGACGATCCGGGCCTTGTCGAAAGGCGTATCCGCGGCCCTGGTGATCTGTTCCGCCAGGTCCACTATCCGCTGGGGAAGCTCCTTTGGGACCTGAAGATAGTGGTCCCTGATGAATCCCCGATAGTCCGTACCCGCGGCCCTCAGGTCGTCGTTGCTTGAAACCGATGCGTAAGTTACGGACGAGTAGTCGGTTTCAGCAGGAATCTCGTCCAAGAACCTCCAGGAAACCACATCCGGCGCGATGGGTTCTTTTCTCTCCAGGGTCACCCATCTGAACCCGGACCCCTCGTTTCCGCCCGTCGACTCCGTGTCTATCAGAACCAGGTCTTCGGGCAGCGTGCGCGAGATGAACGACTCGAGGAACGCCTGCCGCATCGCATCGGGGTCCTGGGAAATGGGCGCCCTTTCCAGTCCATCCGGCGGAGACTCCATGTCCCGGCGCAGATCCACGGCGAACTGCTGAATGTCCTCAGGCAGGTCCAGGTCGTCCGAGCTGTCGAGCAGGTCGATGGTGAACGTTTTTGGCGCTAGCGTCTCGACCAGAGTGTCATGACTCATCCACGCGAGGTCACCCCCGGAAAAGAGAGGCTTAGAGTCGAACGTCAGGCGTACGCCCTGACTGATCTCGGCGCGGCCCAGGGAGTCGGCCAGAGGCGGCGCCAGCGAGTCGGGGCCGAACTTCAATGGTTTCGTGTCACCGGCGATCCATCCGCGGGGCGTGTACTCGCTGTACGTCTGCGACGTCCAGTAGGATGGGTAGTCGCTGACGGCGTAGGCTACCACCTCGCCGTCCATGGATATCTCCCCGAGGAACGGAAGCGTCTTGCCGAAGTACCGGCCGGGAAGGTTCTTCTGGGCCGTGATCCCCGAGAATAGACGGGCGAACTCCTCTTCCATGTTTGCGATTGGAGCGCGGCCCGACCGCCACAGCAGCGCAAGTTCGGTGGATACCACCCTCTTCATCGGCAACGCGGCGGCCACCAGCAGCACGACGGCGCTGAACCAGAAGGCCACGTGGATCGACGACCACCCACTTGATGACGTGTAGCCGACGCCAAGCTTGCGCCACGTCTCCTCGTTCTGGACGATGCTCATGCGCGCCACCAGGAGCATGGCAAGGAACACGAAGAGGAAGAATCTTATGTTGAACGTGTTGGGCAGGAAGCTTAGGTTGGTCAGGAGCGCGATTCCGGTAAGCAACACCGGTATCCAGACGTTGTTCCGCCTGAAGATGAACCACGCGCTTATGTAACCCAGAAGCCATGCCGCGGAGATCAGGATCAAGGTGAATGGGATGAGGTCTGTGCTGATCCCGCCGGTCGTTGCGGCCTCACGCCAGTCCCCCAGTCGCCTGAACAGCTCCTCGACCTGCTCGGCCAGGGGCACGTCGGCTATCAGGGAAGAGGTCTGCCAGATCACGACCACGAACCCAAGGCCCAGCCCGATCGGATGCAGCAGTATGAAAGGGAGCCTCACCTTCGCCAAGAGCAGTCCGGCGAAGGCGCCCCAGATTATCGTCGCCATTAGCCCCGGGGTCTCCACCCATTTGGAGGACTGCACCGAGTCTCCCACTACCAGCAGAGTGGCCAGGAGTATCAGGAACGTGACCCAGCCCTGACTGGGACTGAGCCGGGCGATCAGCCGGCGGACCTGGGACGTCGGGTCCTGCCAGGATGAGGGTGTCAGTGCGATTCCTTGGGCGCTCATCGCCTTGCAGCCGCCTTGACTGACTCCTCAGAGACGCCTGGCACCGCGGCCGTATGGGGCCTGCGCATCGCCTCTGCCATGTCATCCCTCATACTAACTGCGTATGGGGTGACTCCCGCGTCGTAAAGGTGCGGGACGACATCGAGAGTGTGGAATACGCTGCCGAACGAGCGGCCGTCCACAAGGACCACTGCGATGCGGACCCTCCGCTTTGTCAGCTCCTCCAATGCCGTTACCCACTGCCGCCTATGCGACGACGTGATGACGATCAGCGAGCTCTGGTAGCCCCAGAGCGCCTCCTCTCTGGCCAGCGCCGCCTCGAGGGGGACATCACCCTCGGCCTTGCTGCTCGCCAGGGTCTCCATTACACGGTCGAGCTGGCCCGCGCCCGTGTCCGGGGAGAGGAAGTAGCGTTTGTCGCCGTAGGCTATCAGTCCCAGGGGTAGCTGGGCCTGCAGGTACTTCTTGGCCAGGGACGCTGCAATGGAGACCGCGTACTCGTCGGTACTCTCCTCCATCTCACCGGCCTGTATGTCCTTGAACAGGTCTACGAAAAGCCAGACGTCGCTGGACATGCTCAGGTCGAACTGCTTCGACATCAGCTTGCCGAGCTTGGCCGTGCTGTTCCAGTGGATACGGCTTATGCTGTCGCCGAACGCGTACTCTCTGACGCTGGCGGCGTGGGGGGTAAGGTCGTGTGATCTTTGTCTCCTGGAGCCGTCTCCCGAAAGGTACGCCGCCGGGATGTCGAACCCGTCGACGTCGAACGTCCTAGGATAGACAATCAGTGAGTCGGTGCCGCCGAAGGTCTGCTCTCTGCGGAACATCCCGAAGACGTCGGTGTTGGACACGCGCACCGGCCCCAACGTGTACAGCCCTCGCTTCCTGGCCGGAATCGAGGTCTTCCACGAGCGGAACCCTTTGGACGGGGGCGCTACCGCCATACCGGTCGTGTATCCGGGGAGGTCCGTCATGTCCTCGACCTCGAGTACAGGCTTCGGGAGGAGGCCGAGGTTGCGGACCGTGATGCGCTCCTCGACGTCGTCGCCAACGTTCACCTTACGGGACCGTCGTTCAGCCAAGACATTGAGCCCATTCAGGCTTGTCCAACTCCATATGAAGCTGAGGACCGTCGTCACAACAAGGACGTAGACGAGTCGGTGGAACATGACGAAGCCTGTCGACAGGCCCGTGTAGACCGTTACGGCCATGACCAGTAGGACGAGGAAGAACCTTTTTTGGAGCAGGGTACTTCGCACTGGCCGACTCTACTTTCGGAACCAGCCCGCGGCCTGCGCGCCCGGTACCGGGGTCTCCTCTACTATCTGGCCGACGACGTCCCTGTTCGTGATGCCCCGCATCCGGGCGGCCCCGGAAAGCACCACCCTATGGCTGATTGTCGCCACAGCCAGCTCTTTGACGTCGTCGGGCAGCACGTAGTCCCTTCCACGGATGAGGGCGAGCGCCTGCGCTCCGCGGAAGAGGCCCAGCGACCCCCTGGGGGAGCAACCGAGCGATATGTCAGAGTGGTCCCGCGTCTGAGCCGTGATTGCCACAACGTACTGCTTGATCAGGTCATCCACATACACCTCTCGCGCGGCGTCCTGGACCTCGTTGATTTGGTCGGCACCGGTAACCGGCTGCAGCGTATCTATGGGATGGGTCACGCGCTGGTCGTCGACGATCTTGATCTCCTCATCGGTCGTCGGGTACCCAAGCGTGATCATCAGCAAGAAGCGGTCGAGCTGCGCCTCCGGAAGAGGGAACGTGCCCTCATACTCCACAGGGTTCTGTGTGGCCATCACCATGAAAGGGCGCGGCAGCTTGTGGGTGACGCCTTCGACGGTCACCTGGCGCTCGTCCATCGACTCCAGCAGTGCCGACTGGGTCTTAGGGGTGGCGCGGTTGATCTCGTCGGCCAGGACCAGCTGGGAGATGATGGGTCCGGCCCTGAATTCGAACTCGCCCGTCTTTTGGTTATATATCGATACCCCGGTGATATCCGTGGGCAGCAGGTCGGGCGTGAACTGGATGCGCTTGAACGTACAGCCGGCGGACCGGGATATGCTCCTGGCCAGCATCGTCTTGCCGACGCCGGGCACGTCCTCGATCAGCGTGTGGCCGCGGCAGATAAGGGCTATCACCCCCAGCTCGACGGCCTCCTTCTTCCCAACGATTACGCGCTCTACGTTCTCAACAATGCGTTGGGCCGTGTCTCTGGCCCCATCGAGATTCTGCAAGTGGACCTCCTTTTGTGGGCCGTCAATCCAGCAGACTCACCCCGAGCGACGAAGTGTAACCTCGTAGACGGCCTATGTCCATCTACGTCAAACGGCCGGATCGGGATGTGGGGTGGGCATGCGGCCGGACACGTGGGCGATAGAGGACTCGAACCTCTGGCCTTCTGTGCGTAAAACAGACGCTCTAACCAACTGAGCTAATCGCCCGTGTCAATTGAGGTGGGCAGGCTCCGTCGTTAGTAAGCGCGCTTGGCGGGACTCGAACCCACGGCCTCAGCCTCCGCAGGGCTGCGCTCTAT
>CAZGRI010000018.1:0-22085 GCA_964528205.1 uncultured Dehalococcoidia bacterium
GCACCATCGCCGTCGTGTCCGTTGCCGCAGAGTACTCGCTGGAGCAGATGGCGGAGATCGCGTCGGGTCCGTTGTGGTTCCAGCTATTCCACTACGGCAACGAGATCACCAACGAGCTCGTAGCGCGGGCCGAGGCGGCGGGTTACGCTGCCGTCTGTGTCGCCGTCGACACCGTGGCGGGCAGTCCAAAGGACCGGGACCTACACAATCGCTATGTCGCGAACCGTGACAAGGCCTTCGCCAGCCTTGAAGGCAGGCCCGAGGTCCACGTCTTCACGGCGCGCCGTCCCGACGTCCTCACGTGGGACGACCTTGGTAAGCTCTGTTCGCGGACAGGCTTACCGGTAGTCGTCAAAGGGATCATGTCTCCGGCGGACGCGGTCCTCGCGGCTGAGCATGGGGCGGCTGGAATCGTCGTGTCGAACCATGGAGCGCGGTCCAGAGACGGCACTCTGTCGACTATCGAGGCTCTGCCCACAATCGCAGATGCATCCGGCGACCACATCGAGCTCTTCCTGGACTCGGGAGTCCGGCGTGGCATCGACGTGGTCCGAGCCCTGGCGCTGGGCGCTCGTGCCGTGCTTATAGGCCGTCCGGTGTTCTGGGGGCTGGTCGTGGACGGGGAGAAAGGCGTTCGGTCGGTGCTCGATATCCTCAGGAACGAGTTTGATCTTGCAATGGCCAGTTGCGGCAAGACAAGCCCCCAGGAGCTCTCAACCGAAGTTCTGGCCCTCTGACAAGGCCAACGGCTTCCCAAACGCCTCCGTTATGATGCGACACATGCGAGTTGCAGCGTACGCTACCTGGATCGTGACAACGGGGGCCGTGGCGACGGGGGTACTGGGACTGGCCGCCTGCGGCGGGCCTGGAGCGCCCCTGTCTCTCGGTCCGGCCAAAAACGAGGTACCGGCCCCTCCTTCCCCCCCGGAATCCCTGGTGCCGGCGCCCTCGACCTCCGTGCGTACCCTGGACCTCGTCGGTGTCGCTCTCGACAGCCAGGCTCATGCTCCTCTGGGAGGGGTCTTCGTCCACGGGCACCACGCCTACGTCGGGGGCTTGAGGACGGACTACGCCCGGCTCGGCAGAACGGGGATTCGCATACTGGACCTGTCCGACCCGATGGCTCCGGAGCTGGTAGGCAACATACCACTGCGTAGAACGGCCTTCAGCCACCCACTGCCGTTCAAACCGGCTGAGTACGGACACGCCCACGGCGACGCCGTGGTGACCTCCATCGACACCGCCGCCTTTCACGGTGACGTTGCGGTGGTATTAAACGACCTGCCCGACGACCTGTCACCCGAGGACTATCCCCAGGCGTACGGGGTCTGGGACGTAACCGACGCCAGGGAGCCCAGGTTTCTCAGTGCCGTAAACGTAGGTGGTCGTCCTTCGGCGTCGAGCTACTGGGAACGCCTCCTGGCGACGGGTGAGGGCGACCTCGGAGACCGGCCTGACGACTCGAAGGCTGTCGGCAGACACCACTTTTATACGCTGTACAGCGAGGGCGAGTCCGGCGTCAAGCTGGGCATCGTGGACCTCTCGGATCCGAGACATCCCATGGTCGCTGGGAACTGGAGCAACGGCGATGAGGTGCTGCTGGTAGGACTGTCCTTCAACCACCGGGCAACCAGGGCGTACGCGGTGGGCGTGACTCCCCACCCTTACGGCGAATCGACTGAGATGGGGGTCTTGTATGTCCTAGACGTCCAGGACCCTGCAAATCCAGTGGAGATAGGAAGGTACCTGTTCGATTCGCGCCGAGCGGCGCCCTACGCGGTCCCCAACGAGGACGACTCGCTGGTGATTCTGGCCGACGGCGGCTGGGGGATCACACCCGTGGAGTGTGATCTCCCTCATGGGATACTGCACGTCCTGGACGTCTCGGACCTGGAGTCCATCCACGAAGTCTCCAGCTTCGCCATCGAAGAGACAGACGTGTGCGACCTGAGAGGCAAGACGCGCGCATTTCAGGCTAAGGACATCGTGGTGAGGGGAGACCTGGTCTACTCCACGTGGCTGGCTGGCGGACTGCGGGTGATCGATATCTCCGACCCTACAATGCCAGTGGAGGTGGGTCGTTTCGATAGCCCGCAGAAGGAGACGCCCTGGCTGTTGGACCTGGCGCTCTACGGGGACCTGGTCGTGACGACGACGGTGTGGTATTCGGGACTGTACGTCGTTAGATAACGGGCTAGTATTGGGCCGTGGGTTTCCCGGATGCGTCTACCTCTCTGTAGGTCATCTCCATGATGCCGCCGATTCCGGCTCTGCCGCTGCCTCCCCCGAGCTGGACGAGGAACTCGACCTCGACCCCTCCGTATCCGTCGGCGCCCCACCAGAGGTAGTACCCACTCTGAGGCAGATCGCCTTTCCACACGAAAGGAAACACGTCCTCACCGGGCTGGATTGGCCCTTCCAGTGCCGCGGTGTCGGAAGCTATCAGGTCCCCGTATTTGCTGGTGTAGCGGAGCTCGAACGCACCTTCGAACTCCTCGCCCGTGAAGGCGGTCTCTCCATCGTTGCGGATGCCCAGGCGGATGACATGGTTGCCATCACCGTCCTCGCTCAAGTCGTGGCCCAGGAACCTCAGGCTGGCTTCGGGCTTCCCGTCGCCGCCGCAGCCGGCAACGATGGCCAGTATCAACGCGATGGTCACGATCGCTAACGCCTTCACTGGAAACGCTCCTTTTCCCGGGGTGCCATGCTTTCGTATACGACGACGAGGGCTATCTGTATTCGCGAGTTTAGCCTCGCACTCGGCTCCCGTCAAACATCTGTTGGGACGACGTGCCTAGCACGGATCGACCCGGAAGCGTTGCACGACGTCCTCGTTGAGCTCGAATCCGAGGCCCGGACGCTGCGGCACCTCGATCGTGCCGTCGGGACCGACGTCGAGCTTCGGCGTCAACAGGTCCGAGATGGTCGGGGAGTCGGGAAAGGCCATAGGAAACTCGAAATAGGGCATGTTGGGGGCCACCGCCGCCAGGTGCAGCTCAGCCGCCACGCCGACCATGTGGCACCAGGCATGGGGCACGCACAGTAGCCCTCTGCGGTAGGCCTCCTCGGCGATGTTCAGTATCTCGTGCATCCCCCCGGCACGGACCGAGCTGGGCTGCACAACGTCCACACGACCCCTCTCCATGATCTCTCGGAACTCGTGTCGGGTGGAGAATCCCCAGTCGCCGACCGCGATTCGCGTGTCCACCGTGTCGGCCAGGCGAGCGTACCCATCCAGGTTGTCGGCCGGAAGGGGGGCCTCGATGAAGAACGGCCGGTACTGCTCGATCGCGCGAATCGTCGCAACGGCCCGCCCGACCTCCGGCCACTTGTTCTGAACGTCGATCAGCAGCTCACGCTCGTCCCCAAGGGCCTCTCTGGCGGTGCGGACAACAGCGATGTCCGTCGCCATGTCCACGTTGCCGAACATGCCCGGGCCCTCTTCGATCTTGATCGCCTTGAACCCTCGCTCGACCGCTAGGCCGAGCCGCTCGCGGAGCAGATCCAGAGTCTCTCCGGAAGAGTACACCGTCGCGTAGGGGGTCACGCGCTCGCGTGGCTCGGCGCTGGCCTTGGTGGAGGCAAACGATCGCCAGATGAGCTCGTGAACGGGACGCCCGGCGGCTTTGCCCGCGATGTCCCACAGCGCCGTTTCGACCGCCCCGATGGCGGCTATGGTCACGCCTCGACGGCCGTACAGGCCCGTGGAGTCGTACATCTTCTGCCACAATCGCTGGACCTGTGTCGGGTCCTCACCCTCCAGGAGCACCTGGAGGCCGTTGGAGTTGCGGAAGATGGCGTCGATCACCAACGAGGGCGATTCGGCCTGCCCGATGCCTGTCAAACCCTCGTCCGTGTGGACGCGTATGACGGTTAGGTTTCGCCGGTGGTCGTCCCGTAGCGCAATCGTCTCCAGATGGGTGATCTTCATTACGGTCCATACTCCTCTTGTGCTGATCTTATGAGAAGAAGCCGGGGAACCACTCGCGTTTGAGCTCCAGGCCGAACCCCGGGGCGTCGCTCGGGTTCAGGTGCCCGTCGTGGGGTACCGGTGTACCGGGGAACCGGTCCTTCTCCTCCAGAGGAACACCCGCTTCGGTCATGACCGGCCCTGAGCATTCTATCCTCGGGATGGCAGTCAGGCCGTAACAGGCGTGCTGGCCGAAGGCGGTCCCACCGCTGCCGTGAGGGATTACTGACATGCCTGCCGCTTCGGCGATGTGGCAGATCTTGACCAGCGGCGTCAGCCCACCCACCCACAGGACGTCGGGCTGAAAGATGTCCACCAGTCCGGTTGCCGCCGCGTGGAAGAAAGGATAGACGGTGTACCAGTGCTCGCCTGTCGCCAGCGTCTGCCACGGCACTCTCTCCCGCAGCCTCGGGTACTCGTCTATAGTCTCGGACAGCAGCGGGTCCTCGATCCACTTGAGGTTGTAGGGTCGTAGCCTCTCCGCGGCCCGGACGATGGTCTCGACGTCCATTCCCAGCCAGAAGTCCAGCATCAGCTCCGCATCCGGGCCGACCAGCTCACGCGTTGCGGCGATGTCCTGTTCTAAACGATTGATGCCTTCGATGCCATGAGTGGGGCCGTAGAGGGAAAACCGCTTGAAGTTCTTGAATCCTAACTCCACCTGCCACTCGGTGTCGTTGCCCGTGGAATACAGAGGTATGTCGTCGGACGTCGGTCCGCCCAGCAGCTCGTAGACCGGTCTTCCCAGGAGCTTTCCTTTCAAGTCCCACAGGGCTAGGTCCACCGCACTGGTAGCTCGCGCGGTCAGGGAGTTGGGCCCGAAAGACGCGCAAGCACGATACATCATGTCGTAGAGCTTCTCGGTGGCGAAAGAGTCTTCTCCGACGATGGTGGGCCCGAGCTGGTCCTCAATTATCGACGCGGTGGCCCTGCCGTGGTCGGTGAACCCGAATCCCCAGGTGCCGTCCTCCGCCGTCACCACGCATCCCACGTCTCTCGTGCCGGTGGACATCCGCCCGCGGCGGACGTCGCCGCTGGCGCTGTATCGGGCCATGGGCGTCGGCTGAGCGTTGAGCGACGTTCTGCTTGGCCCCGGTCGGGGCTTTGTCCGCTGCTCGATCTTCGGATACTCAACCCTGGTCGCCTCAACGCTGACTATTTCCATTGCCGAATCCCTCCTTGAGTATGCTGTGAGCAGGCCCTAGCGTAGTAGGACCACGCCTGAGTTGCCGTCGACGGTGACGACGTGCCCGTTGTCGATAGCCGAAGTTCCGTGCCCGACGCCGACGACGGCCGGCAGGCCGTACTCTCGAGCGACGATGGCCGTGTGCGACAACACCCCGCCCGAGTCCGATACAAGCCCGGCGACAGATCCGAAAAGGGCCGTCCACGTGGGGTTGGTACTGGTGCACACCAGGATGTCGCCGGGGCGCACGGTGTGAAACTCGTCCGGCCCACGCACTATCTTCGCGGGTCCAGTCGCCTGCCCCTTCGATCCGGGGACTCCCCTCAGGACCGTCGACCGCTCATCCGACCGGTCGTCCGGCATCGGGCCAAACATACGCCGAAACTCGGGTGCGGCGGCTGACGACCCGTCGGAGGGCATTGTGCCGATGAACTGCGGCGGCGCCACCGACATGAACCTCTGCCGTTGGTCAGAGCGTCGCCGTGCCAGACCGGCCAGGTCCTCTGCAGGACTCCCGGCCAGCGCCGTCTTGACCTCGTCCAGGGTCAGGAAGAACACACGCTCGGCGTCCTCCAGCAGCCCAAGCCTGGCCAGACGCCTCCCCATTTCGGCGATGATGATGCGCAGCGACGCCGTTGAGCCCTGGTCGATGTAGAAGGCGTGGTCCTCCTTCAAGGGCCAGAGGTCCCGTGCCAGCTCGTAAGCCGCCAGGAGCTCCCGACGTTTCTCGTCGTCGCCCTTGAGCTTCGCCCGCGCCTTATCTAGGAGCTTCGCGGCCTCCGTCGCGCCGGTGGCCCGCTTGCCCTCCAGGTCGGTGGGGGATGAGTCAAGGTAGCTTTTGATCATCAACAGCACGAAAGACGGGTCCTCGATCCACGAGGGATAGACACAGTCGAAGCCGGTCGGACGGTAGCCGTAGACGGCCAGGAAGGATTCCAACTCTCTCAGGAAACCGGAGCATTCCGGTTCGCTGGACAGGGAGTCCATCACGCTATCGTCCGCGGGCCACTCGGAGAACAGCCTCCTCACCGATGGATTGTCGCGGGCCACACCGGCGAGCCTTTGTATCTGACGGTCCGTCTCCAGGCTCTTGTTGTCTATGCCCTGCAGCAGCAGGTACGGCTCCTCGTCCGGTACCGAGCCCATGGCCTCCCTGTAGAGGCCCGCCATCCTCTCCACGGCCACCGACAGCGGGCTCACGACCAGGAAGTGGTAGTACCAGTGCGTCGTGTGGAGCTTGACGAATTCTTCCAGGTGCCGCATAAGGCCGGCGTCGTCGGTCGAGTCCAGGTCGATCCCACGGATCCAATCGAGGTCTCTTTCGATGGCCGGCAGAAACTCCCGATCCCACCGCTCGCGGGTCCCTTCGATCGCCCTGTCCATGGCGGCCGGCTCCGCCGCCCTCTGCGTGTCACCCTGGGAATCGGGGAGAGTCGCGGAGTAGGAGAACCCGTTGATGCGACGCCTCAGATTGCGGCCCGAGCGTCCCAACTCTTTCGCGGCCTTCGCGGCGCCTGCCCACACGTCGGCGTCCCACACCGAGTCCGTCATCGACGACGAGGGCAGGGGACTGTGAATGTTGTCCCACCGCCATAATAGGGCCCTTTCCTCGTCGCTCTCCCATATGACTGGAAAGTCAGAGGGTATCGGGAGCTCTGTGCCTTGTTGGGTAGCGTTCTCGCTCAAGCTGTTGGTCTCCGTGAGCCGACCTGTCAGCGATTCTAGACCCACGCCAGCGGCCAGTCAACGGCCCTCTTGCGGTGCCTTGCGGTTTGACCGAACGGCGCCGCCGCCACTACAATGGCCTGCATCGCCGTCCGGCCCCGCATTCTCAGGAAGGTGGGGAGGCATCCCACGCTATCGGAATGGAAGTGTCAATTCGGACTCGCACATACGGGACCTCGGGGCCTACGATCGTCGTGCTGCACGGCGGACCTGGCGCCATGGGGGAGGTTGCGCCCGTGGCCCGGGAACTGGCGGACTCGTTCCGCGTACTGGAGCCGCTCCAACGGGGCAGCGGTTCCGAACCGCTGACCGTAGCACGTCACGTCGCGGACCTGCATGAGCTGATCGAAACCCGATGCTCGGGCGAGCCTCCGGCCCTCGTCGGCCACTCCTGGGGCGCGATGCTGGCCCTGGCCTATGCCGCGGCGCATCCGGATAGCGCCGGCCCGCTGGCCCTGATCGCCTGTGGCACCTTCGATACGGCGTCGCGCGAGCGATTGCGCGCCACCCTGGACGAGCGCATGGACGACGGCACACGACGGCGAATGGAGAGCCTGGAGCGGGACTACCCGGATCCCGACCGGCGGCTAGAGGAAATGGCGAAACTCATCATGCCGCTCTACCGGCGGTTCAGTTCCTATGGGCTCGTGCCGGACCGGGACGAAACAGTCGAGGTCGACGGCCGCGCACACCAGGAGACGTGGGACGACATGCTGCGACTGCAGGAGGAAGGCATGTACCCCGCGGCCTTCTCAGCCATCGACTCACCCGTTCTCATGCTTCACGGCGCCCATGACCCACATCCCGGACGGATGATCCGGGCGAGCCTCCAGCCCCATCTCCCGCAGCTCGAGTATCACGAGTGGGAGCGCTGCGGGCATTACCCGTGGTTGGAGAAGGCCGTTCGAGACGAGTTCTTCTCCGTACTGCGTCGCTGGCTGGACCGGCGCCTGGCCGGCAGCTCGCGAGACGACGGTGGTGAGTGTTGATCAACCGACTGTTCCCGCTGAAGGCGGACCTGATCTTCGATGATAGGCAATACAGGCTCGGCGACCAGGTCGCGGTCGCGGTGGAGGTCACGCCGAGCTCCGACGTCGAACTGAGAGAGGGTCGCGTCGAGCTTCTATGTCACGAGCGCTGGACGGAGATACACTCCTTCAAGGTGCAGGGCGCGTCGCTGCCCCACCGTACCGGGGTCAGCGGGATGCACGTCGGCCGCCTGCCCGTCGCCCGAGCCGACGTTCCCGGCATGGCTGTCAAGAAGTTCGCCAAGACATACGTCCACACGGCCGAGACGTTCCTTGTGAGTAGGACGTTGCCCTCGGGCCGCCCTCAGCGGTTCGAGGGCAGGCTCGAACCCCAGCGAATGCTGCTGTCGATGGATGAGATGAGGGACCGAAGGAACCCCAGCCGGAAGCTGTCCGACTACAGGGCCGACCTGGGTGAACACACGGCCAGTTGGAAGCTCCGGATGTTCATCGACGTGGTCCTCGCCCGCAACGTTAGGGTCCAGCGCGACGTGAGTGTTCTGGTAGACTGACGGAGCGACCCTCTAACATGCCGGAAGTGATCTGCGTCAAGACCTTCAACAGCAGACTCGAAGCCGAGATCGCCAGGGGCAACCTGGAGGCGAACGGAATAGACTCGATGGTGTCCGCGGACGACGGCGGCGGCATCCGCCCCGAGCTGGCATTCGCCCTGGGCGTGCGTCTGCTGATCAAGAAGGAGAACGAGGAGCGCGCGCTGGAGATACTGGGCGGCTCGGAGGGATAGGCAGGGGCAATCGGCATCCGCCAACCGCGTAGGCACGGGGGCCTACCCCTACGCCTGAGCGCACTCGGACCCGACCGTAGGGGCAATCCGTAGTTGCCCGCGCCTCGTGGCCTGGTGACGATTCTTAACCGTTAAGTTAGGTTAACTTCCACCCCGACACCAGTCCCTGGCAGGCGGAGAGAAACCGATGCCATAGGCGTTCCCGCCCATCCGCCGTGCGCCGTGGCTAAGGGACTATGTGCGGGACGTTGAGCTCGACCAGTAGCCCAACGAACTCCCGGACATCCTTGTCAAGGACCTCGCTCAGCCTGTCGAACTGGACGTCGGCCTGTGCCGACAGCGTATCGAACACCTCGCGGGACTGGCGGGTGGGTCTCGCATCCGTGGAGGCTACGACGGCGGGCAGCTCGGCCAGCTTTTCATTGAGCCGGGTAGGGTAGTTACTCGTTTGCTCGTTCTCGGGCGCGTTCCGGACCAGCTCGTCCTCGATCGACGATAGCTTTTCCAGAATGCCCTGGGCCTCGGCGGCGATGCGCTCGTTGCCAGCACGCTGCGTCCATTCGGCGACCTGCCGGCGGACGCTGCGCGCCCGGTCGACCGCCTGCCGCGTCTCGGTCAGCTTGTCTCGAATGTCGATCAGCAGATTGAACTGCTCCTCCAGGTCATGCTGTGTGGCATCGCTGCGGGGGTCCTTCAGGACCGAGAACTTTTTGGAAAGGACCTCATCCCCAGCTCTAAGCTCTACGCGGTACTCTCCTGGCAGAGCGATCGGTCCGGTGGGGGGTGGGGCGCCCTTTCGGCTGCCCGGGTCCGCCTCGGCAAGCTGGGCGGCCTCGGGATGTCGCATGTCCCAGACGAACCTGTTCATTCCTTTGCTGGCTTCGAGGTCCGAGCCTTGACCGCCGGAGAAGGACACGATCTCCCGCCCGTCGTCATCGCAAAAGGTGAGGGCCACGTCGTTAGTTGGCTCCTGAGCCAGGTGGTAGACGATGACAACCCCCCGGGGCGGGTTCTCACCGGCGTCCAGGAACGTCAGAGAGGAATCGCCGGCGCCGGGCCCCGACCTGGACGCGATACCCGCGCCCAGCGTCTGGTACATGTAGCTCTTGCCGGGCCCCAGGGTCGGGATGCTACCGGACTGTGCAAGCCGCCTGTAGGTGGGCCTGGGCTCGAAAAGCGTTGTCGCACCGGCCGGCGCGCCCTGGTGAAGCGGTGTCACGTCGTCCAGTATCCAGAAACCACGGCCGTGTGTTGCGGCCACCAGGTCGCCGTCCTTCACCGCCAGGTCATAGACAGGGACCACCGGCAGGTTGCAGCGCAGCGACTGCCATGAGCCGCCGCCGTCGGTGGACACGTACACCCCGGACTCCGTTCCGGCGTGCAGTACGCCGCGCTTCCCGGGGTCTTCTCGGATGACACGAGTGAAGTCGTCGTTGGGGATACCTCTAGTGATGCTGACCCAGGTCGCGCCATAGTCCGTCGTCTTGAAAAGGAACGGACGGTTGTCGTCGAGCTTGTAGCGGGTGGCCGCAATGTACACGGTAGCCGGGTCGTGCCTGGAGGGCTCGACAGCGCACACCATCGTCCACTCGGGCAGGCCATCGGGCGTCACGTTTTCCCACGATGCACCGCCGTCCCTGGACACGTGGACCAGGCCATCGTCGGATCCGGCCCATAGGACCCCGGCCTCCAGGGGCGATTCGGCGAATGCGAAGACTGTGGTGTAGACCTCGGCGCGGCCCTCCTTGGTGATGGGTCCGCCCGGAAGCTGCTGCTTGCTCTCGTCGTTTGTGGTCAGATCGGGACTTATTGCTTCCCAGCTTGTCCCCTCGTCGACAGAGCGGAACACCACATTGCCAGCCGTGTACACGGTCCCCGAATCGTGAGGTGAGAAGGTGATCGGGAAGGTCCAGGGAAAGCGGTACCGCTGGTCCTTGGACGACCAACCATCGGCGTATTCCGGCCAGACCGTGACCATTCGGACCTGCTGGGTCCGGTGGTCGTAGCGTAGCAGTATTCCGCCTCCTCCGGAGGCGCTGCCGATAGCGCCGGAGTACACGATGTCGGGGTCGTCGGGCTTTACGGCGATGTGACCGCTCTCAGAGCTGCCGACGATCTGGCATTCGGTCCACGGAATCGCGCCTCTAACAGAGTGGCTGGGGACGCTGACCGCGCTGTTGTCCTGCTGAGTGCCGTAGACCCTGTACGGGAACTGGTTGTCCACGTCCATGCGGTAGAACTCGCCGGTGGGCTGGTTGTAGATCGTGGACCAGGTGCCTCCTCCATCAAAAGTGACACAGGCGCCGCCGTCGTTGCCCTCGATCATTCGCCGGGGGTCCCGAGGGTCGATCCACAGGTCGTGGTCGTCGCCGTGGGGAGTGGTGACCTGGGTGAAGGTCCGGCCGCCGTCGGTGGACTTCCAGACGAACAGGGCCAGGACCCAGACCGTGTCGGCGTCCTGAGGGTCTGCGAACACGTGGCTGTAGTACCAGGGACGGGCCCGGAGGTCCCGGCTCGGGTTCAACCGCTCCCACGTCTCGCCCGCGTCGTCGGACCGGAAAAGGCCCCCCTCCTCGGCTTCGACGATGGCCCAGACCCGGCCAGGCCTGGCGGGCGAGACTGCGACGCCCATACGCCCCTTCACACCCTCGGGCATGCCCGGCCTCTCGGTGAGGTCCTCCCATGTGTCGCCTCCGTCGGTGGACCTGTACAGGCCCGAGTCCGGCCCGCCGCTGGCGATGTCCCAGAAGCTCCGCTGGACCTGCCATACAGACGCGTAGAGCACGTCGGGGTTCCCTGGGTCCATGGACAGGTCAGCGGCCCCGGCCCGCTCACTGATGAACAGGACTCTCTCCCACGTCTCGCCGCCGTCCCTGGAGCGGAATATTCCTCGCTCGGTGTTGGGACCGAAAGCGTGGCCAAGAGCGGCCACGTAGACCAGGTCCGGGTCCCTGGGATGGACCCGGATGCGTGCGATGTGGCGGGTGTCGTGCAGGCCCATGTGTCTCCAAGAGTCTCCGCTGTCGGTCGACCGGTAGACACCGTCGCCGTGCGATACGTCGATTCGTATGCACGACTCGCCGGTCCCGGCGTAGACGACGTTGGGGTCCGAGTCTGAGACTGCGATGGCGCCTACGGCAGCGGTGTTGAAAAACCCGTCGGAGACATTCTCCCAGTAGGTCCCGCGGTCGGCCGTCTTCCAGACTCCTCCCGCGCACGCGCCGAAGTAGAAGACGTTCTGGTCGTGGGGATGGCCGGCCACCGCTACGACGCGTCCACCTCGGAACGGCCCGATGCACCTCCATCTCAGACCGTCACTCAGGGGACTCTGCTGCGGGCCAGACCTTCCGACCGGCGCAGGGCTTCTGGTTTCCACCATGGCAACCTCCTATTCCAGGGGCGTCGTACGCACGGACTCAGCCGGCCGTCAATTCGGATGGTAACTATGATAGGCCATGCACGGACTTTCCGTTTAGCCGAACTTGAGAAAAAACTATTAATATGATATCATTACGATAGTAATTTAGCCCGAGGAGGAGCACATGATCCAGGAGAAGCAGGTCTTAACCGTAAACGGTTGGCTGGTCGCTCTAATCCTGCTGATCGTCATTCTCGGAAGCATCGCCGCACTGGTGTTTTCAGCGATGAACGAGCATCTCGTGCGGTCCATTATCTCAACGATCGTCCTGGCAGTCGGCGGCGCCCTCGCACAAGGACTCTTCATCGTGAATCCCAACGAGGCGAAGGTCTTCCAGCTCTTCGGGAACTACGCCGGGACGGCCAAGGCTCCGGGGCTGTGGTGGACCAACCCATTCTGTTGGCCGAGACGGAAGCTGTCGCAGCGGGTGCGGAATTTCGAGAGCAGCCAGCTCAAGGTCAACGACCACGACGGGAACCCGATCGAGATAGCGTCGGTGGTTGTCTGGAGGGTGGAGGAGACCGCGGAGGCGGTGTTCCAGGTGGACGACTACGAGAACTTCCTGGAGGTCCAGAGTGAAGCTGCCCTCAGAAATCTGGCGACGACCTATCCATACGACACGCATGTGGAGGGAGGGCTTGCGCTGAGGCGCAACAACATGGAGATTACCGACAAGCTAAGGACAGAGATTCAGGACCGGCTGGCGAAAACTGGTATCCAGGTGATCGAGGCGAGAATAAGCCATCTGGCGTACGCTCCCGAGATAGCCGGCGCCATGCTGCGGCGACAGCAGGCCGGGGCCGTAGTGGCGGCTAGAACGCAGATAGTGGAAGGCGCCGTTGGGATGGTGGAGATGGCCCTGGAGGCGCTGTCAAAGAAGGAGATCGTGCGTCTGGACGAGGAACGCAAGGCGACTATGGTAAGCAACCTGATGGTCGTCCTGTGTGGAGACAGGGACCCACAGCCCGTCGTTAATACCGGCTCGCTGTACCAGTAGCCGGCCATGGTCGAGAAGAAGGCCTTTCTGCTCAGGTTGGACGCTTCCCTGTTCGATGCCCTGCAAAGATGGGCGGCGGACGATATTCGTAGTGCCAACGCGCAGATTGAGTTCTTACTCCGCACCTCGTTACGGGAGGCCGGTAGGTTGCCATTACCGGATGGAGCACGTACCCGGGAGGGCGAACAGGTGCGCTGAAGTTGGCCGGGGGTCTGGAGGAAGCTTAGGTTGAACGAGAATGGTTTTCGCGATCGGTAGTAGAATGACAGTTAGTGCACCTTTTGAGCGGAAAGGATTAGACCTGTGAAAAAGCGGAAATATGTCTGCGATAAGTGTGCAGGGACTCGCTACGAGTCCGGGGAGATAAGGACGACGGGTTCAGGCCTATCTCGACTTCTCAACTACCAGAACAAGAAATTCGCTACCGTGTCATGCACGAGCTGTGGCTACACAGAGATCTATCGCATGGATGCCGGCGGGACGCTTGGCAACATATTCGACATACTATCGAACTAGCAATCCACGCTAACGAAGATGCATCCGATCCGAGTCTGGCCGGGCTGACCTGACAGTGAATTTGCCCCTGTATGGATTAGACCCTGTCCGCGGGGACAGCCGGTGCGACCCGGTCACGGGTCGTCGGGCTCCTCCAGCGGAAGACTCGAAGCCACACCAGCAATCCCCCCGTCGCCGACGCCAGCCCTATCAGGCGGAACGTCGATTCGAAGTCCATCCAATGAATGAGCAGGCCCGCCAGCACCGGTCCCGCGACCTTTCCGGCGTTCCTCATGGCCCCCACCAGTCCCATCCCCAGGCCGACGTGGCCCTCCGCAACACGGATGGAGACCAGGGCGAGTGAAGAAGGGGAGACCAGTGCCTGCGCAACGCCTACCAGCACCGCGGGCACCATCAGCGCCGGGCCGGTCCTCGCGACTGTCAGCGCCGCCATCGCCAGCCCAAGGACCAGCATGCCCAGTCCGATCGTCCGAACGTGGCCCAGCCGATCGCTGATCCTGCCTCCCAGTGGGTTCAGGAGCATGTGGACCGACTCCTGAACCGCGAAGAACGCCCCTACCAGACCAGGGCTGATCCCCATGGCGTAGGCGTGTACGGGCAGAAAGGCCTTGGCCGCGTAGAGGCCCATTGTCCGCGTCGACTCCAGGCCGCCGGCGAGCCACACCGCGGGTGTCCTGGCGCCGGCTGAGAGGGCCGATACGGCATGGCCGAGGAGCGGCTGCCTAGTCCCTCGGTCCAGCGCCTTCTCTTTGAGGAGCAGCACGGGGACAAACGCCGCGCTGCTGAGGACGCCCACAACGGTGAAGACCGAGACGGGATCGAGAGTCAGAAGCATCAGGCCGGCCGCGGCCGGCCCGACGACGTAGCCTCCGTTTCGGGCCATTGAGAACCATCCCAGCCGCTCGGCCCGCCGCTTTCCCGACAGCTCGCTCACGTAGGCCAGGGTGACGGGCCCGTAGATGGCCGTGGCCATGCCGTGGACGAGACGCAGAGCAAAGAGCTGCTCGGGGGTGTGGACGAACCGGTAGAGGAATGGCATCCCCGCGAAAAACGCCGTGCCCAGGAGCAGCCAGACGCGGCGACCCCACCGGTCCGACAGCACGCCTACCAGCGGCTTCAGCACCATGCCCGTCAGAGTCGAGACCGAGACGATGAAGCCGAGAAGTATGTCGCTGGCCCCAAGGGCCGCCGCGAAGATAGGAAGCAGCGGCGTCTTCCCCATCTGGTAGGCGGATCGGACGATGAGGTCCGCTCCGGTTATGAGGGCGAAACCGGGGACCCTTGTCATGAGGCTCGAAGTCTAGTGTAGTGGTCCGTGAGCAGCTTGCCACAGAACTCGTCATCCCGGCGAAGTCCGGGATCCAGTCGGGGCGTCTCTGGATTCCGGCTTCCGCCGGAAAGACGAGGATAGGCAGGCGAGCCGATGGATGCCCGGCTGGTATCAAGCCGTATGTGAGACACCATTCTACGTCCTGAAGACCACGCGGTCCGGCGTGAGGCTGATGATGACCCGGTCCTGGGTTCTCAGCAGCCGCATCCGGTCCTCCACGCCCTCGGGCTTCACGTAGCGCTCGATGATGGCCCGGGTCTCGGGCCAGATAGACTCGTCGTCGCTTATCTCGGCCTTACCGGTAATGGCGGCGTACCGCCCCGCATCCGTTCCCGAGTATATGCAGACGGCCATCTGCGGGTCGCGGGACAGGTTGCGGTGCTTGATTCGCTCCTTGGTCGTGGACATGGTCAGCCGCCCGTTGGTGAAGCGGTACCAGTTGGGTGTGAGATGGGGCATCCCCGTCCGTCCCACGGTAGCGACAACCGCGATCATGGAGGGCCGCAGGAACTCTTCCAACCGGGCGAGCTCTTGTGCTGTAGGTTCTACGGCCATGGTCGATGCTCCTAGTACCTGGCGTTCATATCGTTGCAGACTCACACGCCTCGGCGGTACGGCACTGAGCTCGACACGCGGGCGGTTCGCGAACCGCCCCTACGGGCGCCTATGCAGCCCGGGCTAGCGCTGACCGGCTTCGACTCCCGCCAATGTTTCGAGTACCTTGACGTAGGCCTGGATGCCCTCGCGTCCGAGTCCGGCCTGCTGTGCGGCCCTGTACATCTGGCTCACGATGGGCGTGGTGAGCAGCGGGACCGATAGCTCGGCCGCCGCTTCATGTACCAACCCGAGGTCCTTCTGGGCCAGGTCCACCATGAACCCCGGTGCGAAGTCGCCGTCGAACATCTTGGCGCCCAGGTTCTCGACCATCCAGGAGTTGGCGGCGCCGGCTTTGAACGCCTTCATGAGGGCCGCGGGGTCGCCTCCGGCCCTCACGGCGAAGACCATCCCCTCGCACATGGCCGCCATGTTGCCCATGACCAGTATCGCGTTGGCCAGCTTCGTCACCTGTCCCATGCCGTTGCCGCCGCAGTGGGTCAACGTGCCGCCCATGGCGTCCAGAATCGGCACGCACCGATTGAAGACGTCCTCTTCGCCACCGACCATGACGGACAGGGTGCGGGCGATGGCGCCGGGCAGGCTGCCGCTGACGGGAGCGTCCAGCATGTCAACGCCCTTTTCGCGCAGGCTCGCCGCACAGCGGCGCGTGACGGAGGGCGAAATGGTGCTCATGTCTATGACCACCGAGCCGGAGCGCGCGCCGTCGATCACTCCGCCAGGCCCGAGTGTCACCTCCTCGACGGCCTGAGAGTCGGTGAGCATGGTGATGGTGACGTCGTGCCGGGCAGCGTCGGCGGCTGACTCGGCCGTCTCCGCGCCGGCGGCCACGAGCTCGTCCATCCGGCTGGCCGTCCGGTTCCACACGGTGACCTCGTAGCCGGCCTTGAGCAGGTTTTTGGCCATGGGCGTCCCCATGATACCCAGGCCGATGAAGCCTACGTGCCGGTCTGCCATGATGGCGCCGTCAGCCTTTCTTGATGAGCTTCTGGAAGGAGTGGGGCTCCCGGGGAGGGTCCATCTTGCTGCCGTAGTCGCTCCAGGCGACGTCGGCCAGGTAGATGTCCCCCCTGGAGTCGACGGCAAGGCCGTGAGGCGAGTAGAACCTGCCGGGCTCGTCGCCGTAGGACTCGTGCCCGAGCCTCTTCAACAGCTTGCCCTCCCGGTTGAAGATGCTGACCCGAGGGCCCAGGTCGGTGCCGATGGAGTTACTGGCGATGCCGGCAAAGTACTCGCCGACGTAGACCAGGTCCTGCCCGCGGGGATCGATCCAGATGCAGGCGGCCCTGGACAGGTCGTTCCACTGGGTCTCGAACTTGCCGTTGGAGTCGAATATCTGGACCCGATGGTTTTCCCGGTCGGCGACGTAGACCCAGCCGTCATTGTCGGTCGCCAGGTTGTGTACGATGTTGAACTGGCCCGCGCTCGTGCCTGACTCGCCCCAGGAGAACAGCAGCTTGCCGTCGGGGCTGTACTTGTGGACCTTGGCGTTGCCGTACCCGTCTGCAACGTAGAACTCGCCGGTCCTGCGGTCCATGGCCAGGTGAGCAGGGGTGCTGAAGGGCTGGCCGCTCATGACCGGTGTGGGGTGGCCCGCTTTGCCCAGGGTCATCAGCAGCTTGCCTTCGGGGGTGAGCTTGCGGACGGTGTGGTCGCCGTTGTCGACACACCAGACGTTGTCCTCGGGGTCGATGTACACGCCGTGAGGGTTGGTGAATATATCGTTGCCCCAGGTCCGGAGCACGTTGCCCTGGGGATCGAAGACGATCATGAAGTGGGTCCCGCGGTTGAACAGGAAGACGTTGTCCTTGGAGTCCACGGAGACAGCCGTGCCCTCCTTGTAGGTCCAACCGTCGGGTATGTTCCCCCAGTTGTCCCCGGAGACCTCGTAGGCAAGGTCGCCGTCACCCAAAACTACAGGCCCGGTATGGGTCGCGACCTCTCTATCCACGGGTAAGTCAAATTCCCAATCTCTCTTATTGGTTTGCTCTGTCATATTATCCTTCCGTTAGTCTGATCCCAGCACCGTATTTCGCCTGTTTACCGGGCCGATGGTACCAGCCGACCAGTGGGTTTACAACCTGCAGGCAGCCCGGTTGATAGGCCGGCGGACCGCTGATAGGATTCGTGGCAATCCCGACGTCGAAGCCCTGTCGCGAGGAGCGAACAGATGCCAGCGAAGCCAATGGGACAATCGGATATCGAGCGGATCAGGTCGACCGTGTCCGGCCTTGTGGACGAACACCACCTGCCCGGCATCTCGGTCGGTGTGGTGTCGGGCCAGGACCTGGTCTTCGCCGAGGGGTTCGGCTTCGCCGACATCGAGAGCCGGCGTCCCCAGGACCCCGGGCTGAGGCAGCGCATCGGCTCCATCACCAAGACGATGGTGGCGCTGTGCGCGATGGCCCTGGTGGACGAAGGAAAGCTGTCGCTGGATGACCTGGTCGTGGAGCGACTACCCGACTTGACCTTCCACGGACCGGCCGACACGCTGGCCGTCCGGCATCTTATGACCCATACCGGGAGCATCGGCGAGGCACCTACAATGGACCACGTCACCAAACCGTTCGACGTCCTGTGGTCCGATACGTCGGACGTTCCACCGGTAGGGGAGGCGTACCCGGACGGGATTGTCATCGAGGCGGCTCCGGGGACGAAATGGGCCTATGCCAACCACGGCTTCGCGCTGCTTGGCGAGATCGTGGCCCGCATCGAGAGGAAGCCCATAGAGGAAGTCCTTTACGACCGTGTATTCGGCCCTCTGGGCATGACCGACACCGATTGCCTGGACCAGCCACACGAACGCCTCACGACCGGATACCATCGCCCTCCGGGACACGACGAGATGGACACGCTGGGGCTACTTGGTAAGGACGTTCCCGACGAGACACCGGTGGACGGGCATAACATTCGGGGACGGCACGTGTACGTCGCGCCTCGCGCGGCAGGCGGAGTCGAGTCGACGATCCTCGACATGGCCAAATACGCCGCCGCGCTACTGCGAAAAGGGGGAGGCATCGTCCGGCCGTCCACCTTCGACGCGATGACGGACTCGCAGTATTGCCCCGACGACCGGCTTACGAGCATTGGTCTGACTTTCTTCCGCCAGAGCCGGTTCGGTTCTGAGAGCTTCGGACACGGTGGGGGAATTGCGGGCGGATGGAACACACATCTGGGCGTATTCCCCGATGAGCAACTGGCCGTGCTCTTGCACATGAATCTCAGCGATGGTCTCTTCTCCCGGGTCGCCGGCCGGATTGTTCAGGCGGTGTTGGACGCTCCGGACACGGTCCTGCCTGCTTACGGTCTCGCCCCCACAGTTCTGGTGTCGGCGGCCGGAGTCTTCGAGCCGGCCCCCGGGCATCTCACCAACTTCCGGACCGTGAGGGCCACCGGGCGGGTCCAGATCACGGCTGAGGACGGTGAGCTGTCTCTACGCTCGCGGCGGGGTGCATGGAGGGAAGGGGTGAGGATGCTGCCGGCCAGCGACGTGGACCCCGGCCTGTTCATGCTGGACACAGGAGACCTGGAGCCGCCTCTGGTGGCGCTAGTGCGCGACGATGGGGGAGGGGTGAGCGGCATTCGTTTCGACCGGCTGGTCCACCTGGGCCGCAACGACTCGCTGGAGCCGTGGGCTTGATCGCCCGATGGCAGCGGCAGGCAACCTGGTCGTTAGGCCGTCGGACATCGTCTTTTTGAGAGGAGCCGGGGCGGTCAATGCGGGAATACTTGTGAGGCCTGCCAGCTTGGCTGCACCCGTCGGACGGTCCAGGTCCTCACGTGCCAATGCTGGCCAGGACAGCCATGACGGAGAGCGACGTAGCCACGATAACCGGGTCGTCAGGCAACCAGTTATCGTCCCAAATCCGGTGAGCTATCAGCCTGAAGCGCTCGGCGGCGGTCGCGACAGTAGCCCCGATGGCGGCTATCCAGTAGGGTTGGAATAGCAAGGCCGCTGCGAGGCACACGCCGAGCATCGCAATCGATGACCAGATCATAGCCAGGTCGAAGCGCCAGATTCTGGCTCTCAACAACCAAGGCATAGTACCGCGCCGGATGGCGGACCTAGCGAGCCCCGCTACGCTGTCTCCCCAGGCCATGAAAGCGATCGGTACGAAGGCAAGCCACTTGTCCCCCAACACGCCCCAACCGATGGTGACGCTGAGCGTCGCGGCCATGGGGTAGGCGGTCTCACCCCAGTCTCGGGTTTCGACGCTTCTGCTGAGCCCGCGCAGAGCTCGACGATATCCCAGTCGAAGAGCGAGGACTGATAGGGCGAGTGCGCCTGACAGTGCAACGGCCGTCCACGCGTCGAGCCAGAGCGCGGCGATGAGGAACGCCGCGCCGCCGAGCACGTGGGCGGCGCGGCGCGGCAGCGAGTCGGACGCTCCCCTGTCGTACAGGAAGTTGGCCCCGGCCAACCCACTGACAGAGAGGAGCACGATTCCATTTGCGGCCAGTGCTTGGTCCAACATCCGCAGCCTCCTCCCTCGTTCTCGCTATACCGCTCGGGGATTCCAGTCGATGGCGCTCTTAAGCGGGTACGTGTCGGGCAGGTAGTAGACCCGGAGTGCATCACGTTTCAGCACGTTTGCCAGACTGCCGACCTTCTTCCGGGCGGTATGACTCCGGTCATCGACCTTATATGCGTACCTCACGTAATGTGTGTAGGACGTACGTCCCGTCTCATAGTCGGTATGTTCCTCCGACTCCATCCCGTCAACGCGGCCCACCGTTTGCGACCCTACGCTTCTGCACTTGGCATCCGGGTCAAGCAGCCAGTAGGTCTCGTGAAGCGCGGAGGAAATTAAGCTCCAGACGTTCCCTAAAGCTCTGATGATTCGAGGGGCTCGGCCGTCAGCGCGATCCTCGTCGGCCGGTGCCGTCTCGAGTGTCGCCGTTTCCTCCCTCCCACCGTTCAGGTCCGTAGTGATCCGGGACTCTGCGTCAAGGGAAGGCAGGTCCCACAAAGGCGTCTCAGACGCCGCCATTGCACCGTTGCCGTTGTATCGCGTCTTCTGCGTCTCGCTCAGCATCTGCTCCTCTGTGATGTTGATCCCCTCCTGGGCCAGGACGTTCAGTGCGGTTCGGTTCGAGTTCATGTCCTACTCCTTTCGGCCGCCAAGCCTGCAATGCTTCGGTCCTTTCCAGAGCGCCATCTCTTTACGCGGGCATCACCTCCTTTCCACTCGGCCACCCGTTACTCCCAACCACCGCCCCCGTCGCCACCGATCTCGCCGCCCGCGTCACCACCCATGATGCCGCCCGCAATGATTCCGACGATGGCGCCGTCGCCGCCTCCGATGATGCCCCCCTTGATGCCGCCGATAACGCCTCCGCTGATACCACCCGCGATCCTTTCCATCGCTTCTTACCTCCCTTCTGCACAGCCATCCGCGCACCCTTGATGTTGACTGACACTGACATTTGCCATATCATGGCGACGAGTTCTGCGACGCACAAGGAGTTTCAGCGTAGAACTGACGCCAGAATCGAGAGTGCGTAGCAATTGGAGATACGCAGATTGTCGAAAGTGCTACGGCTGTCGACGGGAGCGTAGACAGAGATGCAGATAGCCGATACACGACTCTTCGCCCCAGATGTCCCGGCAGACATCGAGCACGCACCGCTGATTCGTGAAGAGGCCTTTGACTGGCTCGACACTCACTACCCGGGTGCATCCTCCTTCACGACCGGCGAGGTGCTACGGATGGCCGGTGAGACGGGCCGTCGATGGTTGATCGCCAGGCTGCGGGCTAGGGGCATCGGGAACGAAGAGCTGTTCGGGATGGAGGCGGCGGCCGAGGCGCTGGCCGTGATGTTTCTCCGGTCCAGGGGAGTGAGGTTCCGAGATGCGGTGGATGCGATTGTGGGGAGGAGCGACGCCGAAAGAAGACCTGAACCCCGATACGGTGGGGTGTGGAACCGGCTGATTGACATTGCCTTGAAGCGCCTGCGCCGGCGTTTGACGGCCCGACTACTCGGGGCCGCCGTGTTCTCGCTCCTCCGAGACCAGAAAGACCACCCAAACTGTCTGATCATCGTGAAGCGTCATGGCGACAACGCGGATGTGCGTCCGGCCAGCGACATCAAGCCTGTCACCCCGGAGTATGCATACCGGACGATCCTAGAACGCCCCTCCCCTTCATGTTGGGTCCTCTCGCCTTTCCGCGAGGTCCTTTTTCTGGACAGAGACCAGCTTCCCACGAGAGCGGAGGTCACGGCCCGCCACTTCCGGGGACTCCAGGTGCGGACCGACCGCGAGGTCTACGAGCTGATGTTGGGCACCATGGCTCCGGTGTCCGTCTCACTCGAGGACGAGACGTTGCAACTGGTCGGCAGGGTCCTGGATATCACCTATATGGATTTCGAGGAGTTCCTCCGGATTCAGTCATCTCAGAGACTCGAGGCCGCCACGGTACCCGGTCTCTCCAGCTCCGACGACCTACAGCTCTGGCTGATGACCCAGCTTCTCGACGTCGTCTATCCCGGATCGCTCTGTGAGGTCAGCGAAACGTCAGGGTCATCGCAGGTGGCAAGAGTCCTTGCGACCTC
>CAZGRI010000019.1:0-21200 GCA_964528205.1 uncultured Dehalococcoidia bacterium
AGGGAGACAAAGTCGGCATCGAGCCGTCCGGCGGCGGCCAGCAGCCCCGGGTCGCTTCCACGGGGAGGCGAGAAGTCGCAGACGAACAGGACCCTCTCAGTGGATTCGGCGTAACGCTCTACGATCTTAGCCATCAGACAGTCACAGGAGCAGGTGGATGGACACATAATACAACCCTCTGCGCAGACTCGCTCGCGCAGAGGGTTGTATGGAGGTAGAAGGACAGAGAAAGGCTATTTGGATCCAGTGCGGAACTCTACTTCCAGCCGAGGGCTCCGCTCCTGTCAGGCATCAGGGACACCCTGTGTCCGTCATCACACTTATAGCGCTCCTCGCGGACTTCCTTGCGCTTGCCCGACAGGGCCGACTGCTCCATGGAGCCTGAGCAGAACGGGCATCGGACTCCGTACACAACGCGGTTCCTGAGGCGCTTTAGCTGCACGTAAGTCAGGGTGTCCGCCAACATGGGAGAGTCGCCGACGTAGCGCAACACGAACTTGGTTGCCGTGGCTATTAGACTTTTGTTGCCCCCGTTGGCTCCGACCGGCGTGGACTCGTAGTCGGCGTAACCGCACTGAAGGCACTCGGGCTCGTAGTAGGTGGTGGCCAGAGCTCCGGCACACCTTGGGCAAAGCTGCCGCGGGCCACTTGGCGCCTCGGTCGACGCCGGGGGCCCCACTGGGGCGGGTACGGTTATCGGCCTTGCTATCGCGAATACCATAATTGTCCCCCCTTCTGTGCATCGTCTGCCGGCTTCGAGCCGGCTATCGATAGCGGGCAGTTCCAAAAAGATCGTCATCAGCCTGCGGCAGGTCAGCCGCAGGCTGATGATTGAGCCAGGGAACGTTTAATCGAATTACGGGTCCGTGCCGGCTCCGATGTCCCGGAGTGCTATTATCGACCGTGCCTGCACATAGTGAGCTACTATACTCCATCAATGGGCCTTTGTCAATACTAAATATTATACTCTTCCGAAAAACATAGAGCCGATGCCGGTTCCGTCTTAGCCAAACTGGTTAGCCGTCATACCTATGGGGTGTAGCGGATTCCGTCAACCAGGCATGGAGATTATCAAAGAAAGTTGGGAACTTTCCTAATTAATGGGTGGCCTGCGAGTCCCTCTGGCAGATGAGGCGCTGACATACTGCGCGCCGACAGCACGAACGTCTGCCACTCTTTTCGGGCCCCCTGCCCCGCTTTTGAGACTCTGGGGACAGAGCGGTGGGACCGACAAGCGGTCCGTGAGGACACTTAGACGCTCGTATTGACACCTGTGACGGGCCGGTGCTATATTCCCAACGGCCCGTAACCGCCGGGGCCGGGGGCATGCCTGGCTGCTGCGCTCACCGGATAGCAGGGAGACTGTGGCGTCGTGGACATAGTCGTATGTGCCAAGCAGGTCATTGATCCCGAGACCCCTATTTCCGCGTTCAAGATCGACTCTGACGAGAAGCGCGCGGTCCCTCCACCGGGCATACCACCCGTCGTCAACGGCTTCGACGAGAACGCAGTTGAGGCGGCGCTTCTAATCAAGGACTCGGTGGGCGCCACTGTCACCATCGTCTCGGTCGGACACGAATTCGCCCTCGACGTGATGAAGAAGCCCCTCTCGATGGGCGCCGACCGCCTCGTCCTTGTGGATGACGCGACTGTCGACAACCTCGACGCCTACACCACGGCCTACGCTCTGAGCGAGACGATCAAGAAGATCGGGGAGTACGACCTCGTTCTCTGCGGTCTCCAGGCCTCCGACTATGACAACGCCCAGGTGCCTATGGGCGTGGCCGAGATGCTAGAACTCCCCTGTGTTACGGGCGCCAGGAAGATCGAGGTCTCGAACGGGGGCCTTTCGCTCCAGCGGAGCATCGACGACGGCTACCAGGTTGTCTCCTGCCCGACCCCTGCAGTCGTCACGGTCACCAGCGAGCTGGGTGAGCCCCGGTACCCCACCCTTCGAGGCATCATGACGGCGAGCCGCAAGACCCCAACGGTCTGGTCCGCCCCGGACGTCGGACTCGACCCGGGCCTCCTGGCCCCCAGGATAGAGATCGCCGAGATGTTCATGCCCGTGCATGATCAGACATGCGAGATCATCGAAGGAGAGGACGGCGCGGACGCCGGCAGGAAGCTCGCGCTCAGACTCCGAGAGGAGCGGCTGCTTTGACCGAACAGCTCGCAGGTGCCCACGGCGCGCGGCTTTCTCCTCGGGAGGCGGGCTGAAATGGGTGGAATACTGGTCGTCGGTGAGCTGGTCGGCAAGAGCCCGCATCCCATCACGGGGGAGCTCCTGGCGGTTGGGCGCCAGCTTGCGAACGCGTCGGGAGACAGAGTTGCGGCGGCCCTACTGGGCTCGGAGCCCGAAGGCGCGTCTGACGACGCGGTCTCCCTTGGCGCGGACACAGTCTATCTGGTGCAGGACCCTCTGCTCGAAACCCCGGTGCCCGACACTTTCCTGGGAGCCCTTGAGCACCTATGCAAAGAGGTCGAGCCGACCGTGGTGCTGATCGGCAAGACTCCACTGGGTGCGGATGTCGGTCCCCGACTGGGATTCAGGCTCGGGGTCGGAGTCGCCCAGGACTGTCTGGAGGTCGATGTCGCCCCGGAGACGGGACGAGTCCTCGCCACCCGAGCGGTGTACGGCGGCAACGCGTTGGCGAAACTCACCTTCCCCGACGTGGACCCCCAGATCGTCATCATCAGGCCCAAGGTGTTCGAGCAACCGAAGCCGGACACGTCGCGGACAGGCGAAGTGGTCACCGTCCGGCCTGACCTCGACCCCTCAGTGATGCGGTCACAGGTGGTCGAGACGGTGCGCAGCCAGTCGGAGGGCGTGAGGCTCGAAGACGCGGCCATCGTCGTCAGCGGCGGCAGGGGAATGGGCGGCGCCGACAACTTCGACATTATCCAGGAGCTGGCCAAGCTGCTGGGCGGCGCGGTCGGTGCGTCACGCGCAGTCTGCGACGCCGGGTGGCTCGATCACAGCTACCAGGTGGGCCTGACCGGCAAGACCATCACCCCGGACCTGTACATTACTGTAGGGATCTCGGGCGCCAGCCAGCATATGGCCGGATGCTCCGGGGCAAAGCACATCGTCGCCATCAACAGGGACGGCGACACTAACATCTTCAAGGCCGCGCACTTCGGCGTGGTCGGCGAGTGGCAGACCGTTTTGCCGTCCTTTGTCGCGACCGTCCGAGAGCTCCGGTCATGAGGCTTGCCGGTCGATGATGGACGACGACATGATCGACGACCTCGCCGAGGCCATGAACAGCATCGAGGACGCCGAGGCGATGTCGGTGTACTTTCCCATCCTACGCAAGGCCATAGTGATCGACACGCGCTCCAACGAGAAGAAGGGGCCGATGATCATGATCTCGCCGATGGCCGGCTCACCTCAGGAGCGGCTCAGAGGGATACGGCGGCTCAGGCCCGAGTTCCCCCGACTGAGGAGCCTGACGCTGATACCCTGGCCTAGGGGTGTCGAGAGCCTCGTGGGAGTGGGCGTTTGGGACCGGATCGTCAAGCGGTTCCGAGACGCCGGCCAGCCGGGGGCCGTGGCGGCCTGCGAGGAGGTGCTGGTCGAGCTTAAACGCCTCGAAAAGGCGGAGCTCGTAGCAGCCGTCAGAGGCGACAGCTACCACACCATCTGGTCGGCCCGAGAGTAGTCCCCGCCGTCCCTGTTCTGCCCCCCTCGGCGTGCCTGACTGTCGTCCCTCGCCGTCGGGGTCCTCAGCACAATCTCTCACTCGGGAGTCCAATAGGGGAGTCTCGGCGCGTCTTCAGCATGCAGCTCGGCTTATGTTGGCTTGCGTAAGGCCAGCCCCTTCCGCCTGTGAAGATCCGATCAGGAACCGTGTGACCGAGCGGGGACAGTCAGCGAGCCAGCGGCTCGGGGGAGTTAGGCGAGTTCATGTGGGCGTCGACGAAGGCGACCAACCGGTCGAGATCGAGCTCGTCGAACTGGTCTATGTAGGTCCAGGCCGTCAAAGCGAACCGGGTGTCCATGCCGGGATAAGGCGACATTACGAACTCCTGGCCCCTGTTGACGGCGCGATCCACCAGGTCGGCCAGCTGCTCGACGAGCCCGGCGCACCCATCCGGTCAGTTGTAGTGGACGCCGATGCCCCCGTGCTCCAGGTTATGGACCAGCACTTCGTCGACCAGTGCCACGGCATACACGCCCCACGCGACAGGCGCATCGGGCTGACCGTAGTGCCAGCCGGAGGTGGCGGGGACCGAGTTGTACGGGGGATGAGCTTGGCCCGGCTGTACGTGGAGCCTGTTCATCTCGGGCACCTGACGTCCCGGTACGCCGATGTTCAGTCCCGTAGGGAGCTCTGGCGCGGTGATCTCTACAGGCTCTCCGTGACCGGAGAACAAAATCGTGACCGCCACATTGGCTGTGCCTGAGATGCCGACCGACTCCAACTCGTCTCCCAGACCCTCTAGAGAGACCTGCCCCCCCACGGCCGCCTGGCGGACCAGCATGTCGTCGAGGTCTATCCACACGTCGAAAGTTAGCTCCGTGTCGCCCATGGAGCCCTCCGGGGGCGTTCCCCGAATGTGGAAGACCTGCCGGCCGTCCAAACTCTCGACCCCGACGAACTCGATACCCTCCAGCACCGAGAGGTTCTCGCTGAGCAGCTCGAGGGGGCTCGGCAGGGCGGAGGCCAGTCCCGGCGCAACCTTCCACTCCTGGGTCAGCGGGTCGGTGGTGTAGCTGGTGTCGCCGATAACGATAGACTCCACCTCCAGGTTGAAGAACGCGACGGACAATGTCACCTTCCCCCTGAGGCGGTCAGGCATCTGCATGTCGCCGACGAAGCTTACGGGGATAGATGTCTCTGTGCTGCCCGTCGGCACCTTGATGTCGCCCTCCAGTTCGAAGTGGAGCGATCCAGCGGCCTCCATGGCCGCGACGGCGCTCTGGACGAGCTCGGCCGGGGACGGGAGGTCAGCGGCGGCGGGGTCCGGGGTAGGCGTGGGCGTGGGAGTTGGGGAAGGGGTCGGGGTGGCAGTGGGCGTCGGTGAGGGACGTGGCGTCGGGTCGACGGACCGCATCGCGGCCGCGTTCTGCTCCAGCAGGGCCGCCAGGGAGGGTGTTCCCGGCCCGAAGGCTGGAACCCTCGTGGGCGTAGGGGTTGGCGCCGGCTCCCCACTGCCGCACGCCGCTGCAACAAACAGGACCATCGTGAACGCGACAAGTGCGAGCGGAGGCCTCAGCATGCGGGGTATTATGGGGACACGGACGAAAGGGGGCAATCGGCAGACCTCCAAGCGGCGAGCTGTGGGAGACTGGTAGCCTTTCGTGATGTGTACGACCGGCGGGCCATAAAGGGTTTCAACGAGACCCTGCGAGCACCGTAGGCATCGACGTACGGCTCGTGACCCGTGCCCGACGAGACACCCAAGAAGGCTGGTAACACGTGACAGAGGCGCTGATCTTCGATTTCGACGGCTTGATCATAGACACCGAGACGCCGGACTACTCAAGCTGGCAGGAGACGTTTTCTTCCTATCAGGTTACGCTGGACCGCACCCTGTGGGCCGGGTTCATCGGCGGAGCCTTGGGCACCTTCGACGTCTACCAACACCTGGAGGACCTTGTGGGCGCGCCTGTGGACAGGGATTCCGTGCAGGCTATCCGACGTAAGAGATACCTTGACCTGGTTGAAGCCAATCCGGTCCGACCCGGCGTCGAAGAGTACCTTGAGGAAACCCGGAGGCTGGGGCTGAAGCTGGGCGTCGCGTCCAGCTCCTCGCGTGACTGGGTTGAAGACCACCTGAACCGTCGGGGACTTCTCGCGTACTTCGACCGCGTAGTGTGCCGCGACGACGTTACCAGCGTAAAGCCCGACCCTGAGGTATACGTCAGGTGCGCCGCCGGGCTTGGCGCCCGCCCCGGGGCGACGCTGGCCATCGAGGACTCGGCCAACGGGGTCACTGCGGCCAAGGGGGCCGGCATCTTCTGCGTCGTTGTGCCCAACCCCATGACGGCGGACATGGACCTGGGACACGCGGACCTCCGGCTCGAAGCGCTGACTGACATGCCGTTGGAAGCTGTCCTGGAAGCTGCAGCCCGTCGAACGGGACGGGCCTGACCAGCGCGAGGACTACGGACTAGCCGATATCCTGGCGGCTCCGGCGTCCAGCGACGCCGTCTTCCCCTGCGGGACCGTGCTCGCTCGTTAGGGACGACTACTGGTCGGAGTGGTCCTCGTCCCCGGGTTCGGACGGCCTCAGCTCCCACTCCCAGGTGATGCCCTCGTTCTTGAGGGACTTGACCACGGCCCGACTCTTGAGGACGTGCAGCGCGAACTCGATGACGTCCTCGGCGCAGGTGGAGCAGTAGCCGTAGGACTCGGCCAGGCGGCTGAAGATCGCGGTGCGCTCACGACGCCACTCGACGCGCTGACGGGCAAACCTGGGCCTGGTGAGGGTGCGCTCAACAGTGCGGCGTGTCGGGAACAGGCGGGCCTCGATGGCGGCCTTGAGACGTGGCTCGGTCTTATGGTCGTACTCTATGCCCCTGGCCTTCAGATTGCTGAAAAAGCCGTGTACCTGGCGACGGAACTCCTCCCTGCCCCTTTCGACCACGCCCACCTGCTTCTCCATCTCCCGCATCTCTCGCTCACTGGCGTCGCCCCCGTCCACGTACCTGCCTAGCTGCGACAGGTACTCCGAGAGCAGGTCGGTGGCGCTCTCATCGAACCCCTCCTTGAACGCTCTCTGAACGTCCTCGACCGCCCGGTTGCCGTACTCCTCGACGGCGTCCCTGAGGAGCTCGATGTACTTGACCAGGTCTACGCCGTCGAGGCTGATGTTCTCCCGCAGGCCCTCCCACAGGCTGTTGAGGGCGTTCAGCGGCGTTATGCAGTGGATGTCGGGCATGCTGGCCACCGCGCTCAGTCTGTTCATCACATATCGTGGCGAGATGCCGGACATGCCCTCGTCCTGGCTGTGGCGACGCATGGCCGGCACGTCGTCCAGCGAGTAACGGGGGACTTTGATTCCGTCGTAGAGGCGGAGCTTGTCCAGAAGAGACATGCCCTGTCGGTCGGGAGGGTCGAGCCGGGACAGGACCGCGAATATGCTCATTGTCGGGAGGGTCAGTGGGGCCATATGGACGTTCTCGAGCTCCGTGTCCCTCACCATCTTGTCGTATATTTTGACCTCGTCGCCGACCGTCAGGTTGTATGGGATCTGTATCTCTATGATGCGGTCTTTGAGAGCCTCCGATCGCTCGTCGGCCTTGAACTGGTCGAAGTCGCCCTCGTTGGAGTGTCCGACGATCACCTCGTCTGCGTACACCGAGCCGAACCGCTCCATCTTAATCAGCTGCTCCTGCGCCAGGCTCAATAGCGTCGTCAGCAGGTGGGCGTCGGCTTTGAATATCTCCACGAGCTCCATGATGCCACGGTTGGCGACGTTGAGCTCGCCATCCAGCCGGAAGGCTTTTCCGGCGACCTCAAGGCGGTCACCATCGAGCCGGCTGGAGTCCACGCTTCCCACGAGGAGGGAAGCGTCGGACGGATTCGGGTTGGTCGCCAGATAGTACCCGATGCCCACGGCCTCGTACTCCGAGAAGGTCACCCTGGTGACAGGCATGTCAGATACCTTGCCGCCGTATTTCGCCCTCAGCTCATACCGGCAGCGCGGGCAAAGGTCGCCCTCGATGTAGACACCGTAGTGCTCCATCAACCCGGGACGCAGGTCCTCGGGCACCAGATGGAGCGGATCCTCCTGCATGGGACAGCCTTTGATGGCGTAGACAGCGCCCTGGTCGGTGCGGGTGAAGTCCTCCATGGCCCGCTTGATGAGGGACACGACTGAGGACTTGCCGCTGGCGGGCGGTCCTACCAGAAGAAGGATCCGTTTTCTTATCTCAAGCCTTCGGGCTGACGACGCGAAGTAGTGGACTACGTTCTCCAGCGCCATGTCCAGTCCGAATATCTCGTCGTCGAACAGCGTGTAGACGGGGTCTCCGGCGCGTGACTCCTCTATCCCCTTGGCGGCTATGGCGTCGTAAACGAACCTATGTGACAGGCGGGACACCGATGGGTCATTGGTCACCATCCGCAGGTAGTCTGCGAAGGTGCCCTCCCAGGCGTACCGTCCCATCTCCCGGTCGGAGTCGGAGAGCAGGTCTTCGATTGCGGGCTTATTCGTCACGTCACACCTCACCGCGGATCCGCGGCGTGTCGCTGACCAACCGGGGAGTTGCGCCCCGGCAGCAGAGAACTCCGCCTACTTTACCTCGATGACCGTGGAGACGATCGCGAGCCCGATGCCGGCAATGACGACAGAGCCCACCAAGAGGAACCAGCCGGCCACCTGCCTGAGGGCGTTGAACGGAACGGCCAGGTAGAAGAACAACATCCCAGCCAGAATCGACAGAAGCAGCGTTGCCGCCGACATGGCGATCGTCACGTCGTTGCCATAGGCGTCGGCCAGGTTCGCGGCGAAGTAGAATAGAGCGACGGCGCTGATGGCTGTCAGAATCGCGCTGTAGAAGCCGATTGCTCGGTCGTCGAAGTCCCACAGCCCCTGAGCGCCAACGCCAACCGCGTATCCGGCCCATGCCACGATCAGCATCTTGATGATGTTCGTTTCGGCCAGTACGTTGGCGTCCGGGTCGCCACCGACAAGCACCATCGGAGCGAAGGTGATGGCTATCAGGCTACCGAGCCCCAGGGCGCCCGTAAACAGGCCCATCGTACGTCCGTCGGGATAGAGCCCGAGGAGATTCCACGAGTGGGAGAAGAGAGCCAATCCGATGAGCACGAAGAATACTGCTTCCATGTCGCCTCCTCTTTCGCGTTGTGGGTGCAGCCCGTCGATCTCACGAGAGTTGCGCCCGGCTGTTTAGCAAGCTATGGAGAATTTCACACATACGCCGGGGGTTGTCTAGGCGAACTAACCCGCTCATAACCGCCAATTTCGGCGGCGGGAGCCATGCGACCGGAAGCCCGCTGCATCTACAGCGCGTGTCATTCTGTCACGGCGGACGCGCTTTACGTATCGAGGCGTTTGAACAGCGGGGCGGGGCGCTCGATGGCCTGCTGGAGCCGGCGCATGAACGACGCAGCTACCTCGCCGTCGATCACTTGGTGGTCGGCGGTCAGGCTCAGGGTCATGGTCTCGCGGGAGACGACCTCGCCGTCACGGACCACCGGCTTCTCGCTGGTCCGGCCCGCGCCCAGGATACCGCTCTGGCCCCGGTTGAGTATGGGGGTGAAGCCGTCGACGGTGCCCAGCACGCTTATCGTGAAGGTCCCGCCCGCCATGTCGTCGGGCAGCAGCTTGCCGCTCTTCGCCTTGTCGACGAGCTCCCGGACCTCCTCCGCTACCGTGTATATGTCCTTGGCGCCCACGTCCCTCACCACCGGGACCACAAGCCCGTCCGCCAGACCGACGGCCAGGCCGATGTCGACCCGGTCGAAGTACAGCACGCTGTCACCGGCTAACACCGAGTTGAGGGCAGGTACGCGCCTCAACGCCTGGGCCGAAGCCATGATGAGAACGTGGGGCATCCCCAGGGTGGTCTCGCCTTTCCCGGACGATTCGCGTCTCAATCTCTGGGCCTCCGTGACGTCGACCTCCAGGAAGTAGGAAAGCTGGGCGGTTGCGGACAGGCTGCCCTTCATGTGGTCCGCGATGCTCTTGCGCATGCCCTTCATCGGCTCGGTCCGGGACGGCTCGGGAAGCCCGGAGGGGATTACCGGCGCATCGGCGGTCGTCCGCTGCTCTGCGTGGGCTCGGACGTCGGCGTCCGTGACCCTGCCGCGGGGACCCGTGGGCGTGACGTCGGCGAGCTCGACCCCAAGCTTGGCCGCAAGACGCCGGGCCCCGGGAGTCGAGGCGACCTGAGCGCCCGCCTCGCGGCGCGGTGCGGCACGCGGCGCAACGCCGGTCGCGGGGGGCGCCACCGCCTGTGCGGGCTCTGGGGCCTCGACCGCCGGGGGTGCCTCGCCTACGGCCAGCACGTATCCCAGCAGACCGTCCACCGCCACCGTCGCCCCCTCGGGCACCACTGGATGGAGAAAGCCGCCATCGGTGGCCTCGAGGTCGTAGTTCAGCTTCTCGGTCTCGATCTCCGCGATGACCTCGCCCTGGCTGACGGCCTCGCCCTGGGACTTCGCCCAGCTCACGACGATACCTTCCATCATGAAGTCGCCGAGCCTGGGCATTACGATCGACGTGGCCATTCGAACAGCTCCTACTCCAGGACTTCTTGGGCGGCGGCGACTATCTTCTCTTTGGTTGGCAGGTACAGGGCCTCCAACGGTCGGCTATAGGGCACCGAAGTATGAGGGGCCGTCACGCGCCTGGGCGGGGCGTCCAGATAGTCGAAGGCCTCCTCGGCGACCAGCGCCGAGATGTCGCCGGCGATGCTACATCGAGGGTAGTCCTCGTCCACGATTACAATCTTTCGGGTCTTCTTCACCGAGCCGATGATCGCTTCGTCGTCCATGGGAGACAGCGACAGCAGGTCCACGACCTCGGCCGAGTAGCCCTGTGTCTCCAGCTCCTGGGCCGCCTGGAGGCACAGATGCGTCGTATAGCCGATTCCCACCAGGGTCAGGTCTGTACCCTCTCTTGCAACGTTTGCCTCGCCTATGGGGACCGTGTACGCCTCCTCGGGGACGTGCGGCTCGCCGCGGAACCCCATGAGCTGGCGGTTGTTGCAGACGATGACCGGGTCGTCGTCCCGGATGGCCGATATGAGCAGGCCCTTTGCGTTGTAGGGATTGGACGGACACACGACCTTCAGGCCCGGGTAGTGAGTGAAGACCGAGTAGACCGTCTCGGAGTGCTGCGCTGCGGAGTTGGTCCCGGCGCCTATGCCGGTGATGATGGTCAGGGGTATCTTGACCTTGCCGCCGAACATGTAGTGTATCTTTGCGGCGTTGTTCGTAATCTGGTCGGCGCAGACGCCCATGAAGCTGATGTACATGAGGTCCACCACCGGCCGAAGGCCCGAAGCCGCGGCGCCGACGCCGGCCCCGATGAATCCGGCTTCCGATATGGGCGTGTCGCGCACCCGCCGCGGGCCGAAGTCGCCTATCAGGCCTTTCGTGAGCCGCATCGGCCCGCCCCAGGCGTCCTCTTTGCCGGGACGCTCTCCGCCTCCCGCGATGTCCTCGCCCATCACGATTACGTTCTCGTCGCGCTCCATCTCCTGCCTTAGGGCCTCGTTGACCGCCTGGATGAAGGTAAGCTGCCTCACCTCTTGTGCCTGGAGCATTTTCTGTCCTCCTCGCTGTCCCAGGGATTTCTGGGCCGGTGCATCGGCCGCGAATGGGCAGGCGCGGGGGCCTGCCCCTACGGATCACATCAGAATCTTCACCGTCCCTCGGTTGCCATCCACTTCCAGGATCTGGCCGTCGCGGATGGTCCGGGTCGCGTTCTCGACTCCCAGGACCGCCGGCGTGCCGTACTCCCTTGCCGTGACCGCGGCGTGGCTCAGGATGCCGCCCGTCTCGGTCACGATGGCGCTGGCCACGGCGAACAGCGGTGTCCAGGCCGGCATCGTGGTCCGCGCCACCAGGACGTCGCCATGCTTCAGCCTGTCGGCCTGGGCCAGGCTCGGTATCACCCGGGCCGGACCCCGGCCGAGGCCCGCGGAGGCCCCGTTGCCGGTGAGCGTGTTCGGACCGTCCGAGCCTGCGTGACGGTAGCCGAAGAACCTGCCCCCGAAGCCCGAGCTCGATTCTCCGGGAGCCCCTATGGTCGCGGGCGGGGTCCTCTGGGACCAGCGCTCCATCTCCCCGGCCCGTGCCTCGACCAGCGTGCGGTAGTCACCGTTCTGCGATCTCAGGGCCTCTTCGACCTCCGACTGATACAGGTAGAAGACGTCACCGGCGCCGTCCAGCAGGTCACGCGACACGAGCCGTCGACCGACGGCCAGGAGCAATCTCCGGGGGGCCAGCCCCAGCCGCTGGTCGATGAAGAAGTTGTGGTCCTCCAGCACCGGCGCGAGCTCGGCCGCCGTATCGACGGCGCGTTGAAGTGCCGTGCCGAGCCGGGGCGTGAGGCTCGAAAGGGCCTCGGTCAGGGCCTCATCGCGCTCCCGGACCAGCCGCTCCCGCTCCTGGTCTGGGTCGTAGTCCTCCATCTCAAGGTACGCCCTGATCTGGCATAGCGGAATCGTGGGGTCCTCACGCCACGTGGGCGCCGCCAGCTCGAACAGGTCAGAACGCCAGCCGTAGCCGTCCAGAAAGATCGACAGGTGTTCGAGGAACGGGGTGGCGTCGGGCTGCTGCTGTATCTCATCCAGGGCCTTCAGGGCCGTGTCGGCGGTGATATCGGCGAGGCGGCTCCCAACGGCGGGTATCGAGCTCGCGAGCCGAGCGAGCCGCGACAGCTCCCTGCCCGCCTCCACGCTCTTGTTGCCGTACCCCTGTACCAGCCGCACCGCGCCCAGCTCGTCCCCACCGGTGAGCTGGCAATAGGTGTCAACCAGCATGTTCATGGCCAGGCCCCAGGGCCGCATGGCCATGGTGTGGAGCGTACCCTGCCGGATACGTACGTCCCGCAGCTTTTCGATCTCGCCGGCCAGCTCAGCGTCCGGCATAGCGGCGAAGTCCGTGTCGAGGTAGTAGTCGGTAAGCCGCTGGACCTCGGGAAGTATCTCGTCGCGCCAGCGCGCGCCGGCGGAAGCGAGATCGCCGAGCGGGGCGCCAGCCGAGGCCGTCTTCGGCGGCTGCTCGGTGTGGTTAGCGGCACCGACGTAGTGATAGACGTAGTAGTTGGCCAGATGCGCCCGATAGACGGCTTCGCCGCCGGCCCCGAACCCTTCGAAGAAGGGGCGGAAGAACAGGTCGAACCCGAGAGGGGTCATGACGTCGGGCGCGTGCATTGGGTCGTAGTTCCACGACCGTCCGGCGTCTGCCGGGTGGTCCCAACTGACGGGAAATGCGTCGCTCCGGTCGGTTTCAGGTTTCGTCGTCAACATCCCGTATCCGCCCTGACAGGAAGGGCCGTCAGATTGTGGCATCCCAGGTCGTGGCACCGGCCGGTGGGGAGGAGTGTGGCCTACTTGTAGGACACGTATACGTCCGTATACAGCTCGTCCGGCTCGGGAAAAGGGCTCTCGTTGGCGAACTTGGTGGCGGCCGCCACGCTGGCGAGCGCCTTCTGGTCGATCGCGGCGAGCTCATCCTCGGTCGCGATCGCGGCGTCCACCATGTGAGCCTTTAGCGCTGCGATGCAGTCGCGGTCCCGGTAGTAGGCCTCCTCCTCCTCGGTCCTGTATCCCAGCGGGTTGTCGGCCCCGAAGTGGCCCCCGTAGCGGTACGTCTGGGCCTCGATCAGCGTCGGGCCTTCGCCGGCCCTGGCCCTCCGTACCGCCTCACCGGACACCTCATACATGTCAAGCACGGACTGTCCGTCCACGCTGACGCCCGGCATGCCGTATCCGGCGGCCCGGTTGGAGACCGACCCGCCCGCGACGACGTACTCGAAGGGAGTCGACTCGGCGTACCGGTTGTTCTCGCAGACGAAGATCACCGGCAGCTTCCAGATCCCTGCCAGGTTCATCGACTCGTGGAGACTGCCCTGGCTGGAAGCGCCGTCGCCGAAGAAGACGACGCTAACCTGATCGGTGCCACGGACCTTTGCGCTCAGGGCAACGCCGGTCGCGACCGGTATGTTGGACCCCACCACGCCGTTGGCGCCAAGCATCCCCTTGTTTATGTCGGCGATGTGCATCGTGCCGCCCTTGCCCTTGTTGGTCCCGGTGGCCTTGCCAAGCAGCTCCGCCATCATCTCGCTGAGGTCGACGCCCTTGGCGATGCAGTGATGGTGGCTCCTGTGGGTGCCCAGCACATAGTCGGCGTCGGTCAGGTGCGCGCAGACACCGGTGGGCACCGCCTCCTGACCTATCGATGAGTGCATCCCTCGGAGCTTACCCGCGTCGGCCTCCCTGCGGGACTGCTCCTCGAAGCGCCGGATGGTCACCATCGTGTCGTACATCCACAGCAGGGTCTTGTTGTCGAGAGCTGTGCTGGCTGTTGCCACCGTTGGCCTCCTCATGCCGTAGGGCCCGCGCTGCGGGGTCGTGTGCGCCTGGGGGCTTCGACGCGGATTATATCAGAAGGGAGGCGAGGCTGACTAACACGTGACGCCTACGTCCCGCGCGGTGATTCCGGGCCTTCATCGACGATCTTGATGCGGAGCTCTTCTAGCTGGTCCTGCTCCACCGGGCCGGGGGCCTCGAACAGGGGGTCGACGGCGCTCTGCGTCTTGGGGAAGGCGATGACGTCGCGTATGTTGTCCCTGCCGGTCAGCACCATGAGCAGGCGGTCGATGCCGGGGGCTATTCCGCCGTGGGGCGGCGCTCCGTACTCCAGGGCTGTCAGTAGCTGCCCAAAGCGCTGCTCCATCTGCTCGTCGGTATACCCCAGCACCTTGAGGATCCTCTCCTGGAGGTCCCGTGTGTGCACCCGGATGCTGCCGCTGGCCAGCTCCTCACCGTTGCAGACCAGGTCGTAGCAGTGGGCCAGGACCTTTGCCGGATCGCTCTCGATATACTGTTCGTACCCAGCCTTGGGCGTGGTAAAGGCGTGGTGCATCGCGTCCCAACGTTCGTCGTCCTCGCTCCACTCGAACAGCGGGAAGTCGACGACAAATGCGAAGGCCAGGAGTGTGGGATCGGCGAGGCCCAGCCGCCGGCCCATCTCGTTACGCAGATAGCTCAACGCGGTATTGGTGGGCTTGGGAGGCCCGGCGATGATGAAGACGATGTCGCCGATCTCGGCCTCCATCCTATCGGCGATGGCCCTTACCTGGTCCAGCGTCAGGAAGCGTGCCGCCGACGACCTGACCATATCCTGGGTCAGCGAGGAGAGGGGCCCCTTCTCGCCGGTCAGGGCTATGGACACGAGTCCCTGTGCGCCTCTGGCCTTGACGAACTCGGTGAGCTCGTCGACCTGGCGGCGGGAGTAGGAGGCGCATCCCGGCGCCCTGAAGCCCTTCACTATGCCGCCGTTGGCTATCACCGACTGGAAAACGCGGAACTCGGTCTCCGCCGCTATGTCCGACAGATCGGCCAAGTGGAGCTCGAACCGGAGGTCCGGCTTGTCCGTGCCGTACAGCTCCATCGACTCTGAGTAGGTCATCCTGGGGAAGGGTTTCATCACCCACTTATCCGGGAACAGCGACTCCACCAGATCGGAGTACAACTCCTCGATGAGTCCCAGGACGTCGTCCTCCTCGACGAAGCTCATCTCCAGGTCGAGCTGAGTGTGCTCCGGCTGCCGGTCGGCGCGGGGGTCCTCGTCGCGGAAGCACCGCGCGATCTGAAAGTACCTCTCGACACCAGACACCATCAGGAGCTGCTTTAACTGTTGTGGCGACTGGGGCAGTGCGTAGAAGCTGCCTGGATACAAGCGGCTGGGCACCAGGTAGTCACGGGCGCCTTCCGGCGTGCTCTTGATGAGGATTGGGGTCTCGATCTCCAGGAAGTCGCGCTCGTCGAGGAATCGTCGTATGAAGTTGACCACTCGGTGGCGAGCGATCAATGTGTCGCGCATCCCCGCCCGTCGCAGGTCCACGTACCTGTACTTGAGGCGGAGAAGCTCGTCGACGTCGGTCTCCTCGTTGACGTAGAACGGCGGCGTCCGGGACTCGTTGAGGACCAGGGCCTGCTCGGCCATGACCTCCACTTCACCCGTGGGCAGGTTGGAGTTCTCGGTGCCCTCGAGCCTGCGCGTGACAGTGCCGGATACCTGGACGACCCACTCGTTCCTCAGCATCTCGGCCGTCTTGTGGGCGTCCGCGGCCTGCTCCGGGTTGAACACGACCTGCACAATGCCGTCCCGGTTACGCAGGTCGATGAAGACCAGGCTACCGTGGTCGCGCCTACGATGGACCCAGCCCGCCAGCGTAACGGTAGCGCCTACGTGGTCCGGGCGGAGCGCTCCACAGCTAATGGTATTGAGCAACTACTCTCTCCCACCGAATGATATGGCCGGCGCCGACAGTCCGTTCCGGCCTGAGTAGCGGAGCTCACGAATCGAGCACGGGACGGAGGAGCCCTCACCGGACGTGGGATCGCCCTCGGGGCGGGCTGTGGGACGGCTAGGACTGGACTGCCGCTCCATACCAGCGTTTCTTGACGACCAAGTTTACGAAAGTCTCGGTGCGCCTGACCCCGGGAATGGTCCCGACCTTTGTCCGGAGAAAGATGCTCAAGGTAGCGGAGGACTCTAGAGTGGCCCAGGCGAAGATATCGAAGCTGCCGGTCGTCTCGGCCACCCAGTTGACCTCTTCCAGGGCGGCCAGCCTCTCGGCGACCTGGTCGATCTTGTCCGGGTCGACACGCACTCCGACAAGCGCTTCGGACGCATATCCCATCTTGCCGGGATCGAGTAGTGCGACAACTCGAATGAACTCTTCTTGAATAAGCTGCTTGAGCCGCCGGCGGACCGTGCCTTCGCTGACCCCCACCTCCCGCGCGATACCAGCGTTGGAGGCCCTGCCGTCCTCCTGCAGCAACGATATGATCTTTGTGTCCAACTCATCCATGTCGTTACCATCCTAATGGTAGGTGTTTCGGCGTGCATGATAGCCGTCCCTACGAATCCTGTCAACGACTTCAAGGGGAGGAGTTTCGGTTGCTGTCGAAACTACGGCCAAAGCGGGATGCAGAGGATTAAGGAACTGTGGCATGCAGCGACTCCCGACTAGGGGTCTAGAACCGGTTCGTGGCGACGTATATGGCTGCGGCGAGAGCCATGATGTCGAAGAGGTCCAGGAAACCGGAGCCGGCTATCATCACGATGAAGAACGAAACGAGAACGGCGCCCGCCGCGACGTACTTGAGGGTCCTGCCCCTCTTCCGGTTGACCGCAATGCTGATCCCTTCTCCGATCACGTAGGCCAGTCCAACGATCAGGAGCGCTTCAATCAGTCCGAGCCGGAACGACTGTCTCACGAGCCCGGCTATGATCCCTCCCGCGATGGACAGCCCAAGGCCCGCCGCCACGGCCCTTGCCAGGAAGGGTCCGGTAACGTCGAAGGTGGGAAGTCTCGTCTCGCCGGCGCAATCCGGACAGCGGACGCCAACGGGGGCGTGCACGAGGCACCGCGGGCATATGAGGGCATCGCATCTGCCGCATCGCAGGTTCGTCTCGGTGTCTGGGTGTCTGGCGCAGTGGCTAGGGCTGGACATCAAGTTTTGCCTTGGGCACTGACCCGCCCATTCGTTCCGGCGGTGACGCCTTCTGCCGTATGTCCCGGTCCCAAAGCGCCCTGTTGACCAGCACACCCAGGATTCGGTGGCCGGGAGGGGGCATGTCCCAGTTGCCGGTGAGCCGCTTGAGCATCAGCAGTGCGGCTATGCCGATAGCCATGTAGACGACTTCGGCGGGTCGGTTGAACAGAAACGCCAGAGGGGGCAGGGCGATCATGGCCACCAGGGTCCAGAATCCCGTATCACGGAACAACAGGCGACCGATGGCCCCCATCACCACCGTCAGGATAAGGAACTCCTGCCACATGAAAAGTCCGAACACGACACCGACGGCGGTGGCGACGCCCCTGCCTCCGGTGAACCGTATGTAGGGAGACCAGTTGTGGCCGGCGATTGCGGCCAGGCCGGCGCCCACGCGGACGTCCATGCCCACGTCTAGCAGGCCGCCGACGAACACGGGTAACGACCCCTTTGCCAGACAGTCGAACGTGCCCAGCAGCCAACCCGACAGCTTGCCCACGTGGTTCATCACGTTGGTGGCCCCCATGTTACCCGAGCCATGCCGGCGAATGTCGATGCCTCTAAGGTAACGGGCCACCAGGTACGCCGAAGGTATCGCACCCCACAGGTACGCGCCGGCTATGAGCAAGGTTGAGGTCAGCATCTATCCTCGAAGCAGCGCCCACCCCGGTACATCGGAGGGCTATTCGCCGCCGGATCGCAGGGCTGTCAGGGCCTCGATGGTGGACATCGGCGGCCCTACTGATCCGGGTTCAGGCTCGTCAGGGTTCCCGGACGCATGGTAGTCGCTGCCGCCGCACGGCACCAGCCCAAGCTCGTCGGCCAGTCCCGCAAGCCAGCGGACCTGTTCGGGCGTGTAGTCCGAGTAGTACACCTCCATGCCGGCCAGGCCGGCCTCCTTCAGGCCTACCAGGGTCTGACGAATCGAGGCGACCTCGTCACGGTCTGACTTGGACACCGAGTAGGTGGGGTGGGCCATCACGGGAAGGGCTCCCGCATGGACGAGAATTCGGACCGCGTCGACGGGCGTCAGTTTCACGCGTCCCACGTACGCTGACCCGGTCCGGCCCAGGTATTTGTCGAACGCCTCCCGGGGGTACCGAACGTAACCCGCTTCCACCAGGGCCTGGGCAATGTGGGGCCGGCCGATGGAACCGCCGTCCGAAAGCTCCTCTACCCGCTCCCACGAGACCACGACTCCCTGCTCTCGCAAAGCGTCGACCATACCTCGCGCCCGCTCTTGTCGGCCTTTCCGGAACCCTCGAAGAGTCGCCTGAAGCTCCTCATCAAGTGGGTCGACGAAGTATCCGAGGATGTGTATCTCGGAGCCGGGCACGTCGGTGCTCAGCTCCACCCCTGGTATAAGGGTCACGTCCGGATGCTCTCCGGCGGTTTCGAGCGCTTCAGGAATACCCTCAGTCGAGTCGTGATCGCTGATCGAAATGACCTTAAGCCCGCGCTCCGCGCACAGCCGCACGAGCTGCGACGGCGTCAGAGTGCCGTCAGAGTGGGTGGTGTGGAGATGAAGGTCGACCTGTGCCATTTCAGTCCAGTTGCAGGCCTGCTCTCTGTATGAGACAGGCCTGTTCCCCCGTCTCGTCGTTTGTTATTGTGAACGGCCGGCGCCGCCCAAAGCATCCCGGGACGTGTAGGCGCCATTCGCGTCACCGCTCCTCGTGGATTCCCTACGAGGAGCGGTGATTGGTCTCGAAACCGGCGAATAGGAAGCGTTACCAGGCTTCTAACGGGCGTACTCTACTACCCGGCTCTCCCTTATCACCGTCACTTTGATCTGGCCCGGATACACCAGGGTCTCTTCAATCTTCTTGACGATGTCCCTGGCCATCTTCGAGGCCGCGACATCGTCGATGTTTTGCGGTTGTACCATGATGCGGACTTCGCGGCCCGCCTGGATGGCGAAACACTTCTCCACGCCGTCGAACGCGCGACCGACCTCTTCCAAGGCCTCCAGGCGCTTGATGTAGTTCTCCACGGTGTCTTTGCGAGCACCGGGTCTGGCCGCGCTGATGGCGTCGGCAGCGGCCACGAGGAACGCCTCCGTGGAGCTCATTACGTCGTTGTGGTGCTCGCCGATGCACGTCACGACGGGTCCGATTACCTGGTACTTACCGGCGACGTCGGCGCCGATCTCGGCGTGGGGTCCCTCGACCTCGTGGGTCAAGGCCTTACCGATGTCGTGGAGCAGGCCGCCCATCTTCGCGGTCTTGACGTCGGCGCCGATCTCGGAGGCCATAAGGCTTGCTAGATGTGAGACCTCGAGGCTGTGCTGGAGTACGTTCTCACCGTAGCTGTAGCGGTACTTGAGCCGCCCCAGCAGGTTGACTACCTCGCTGTGGAGGCCTCGAGTTCCAGTCTCGAAGACAGCTTCCTGACCGGCCTTCCGTATCGAGTCGTCGACCTCTTTTTCGGAGCGTGCGACCATCTCCTCGATTCGGGCGGGATGAATCCTCCCATCGACGATCAGCTTGGTAAGGGCTACTCTGGCTATTTCCCTCCGAATGGGGTCGAAGCAGGATATGGTCACCGCTTCCGGGGTATCGTCTACGATGAGGTCGACCCCGGTGGTCTTCTCTATTGCTCGTATGTTCCGCCCTTCGCGGCCTATGAGACGACCCTTCATGTCGTCGCTTGGTAGGGGGACGGTCGTAACCGTCACCTCAGACACTACTTCAGCTGCCAGGCGCTGGATGGCGATTGAGAGGATGTTCCGGGACTTGCTGTCCGCCTCCTCCTTGGCCTGTTCCTCCAAATCCCTGTAGCGGCGGGCCAGCTCGTGCTGGACATCCTCTTCCGCCCTTCGCATCAGTAGGTCTTTGGCATCGTTGGCTGATAGATTGCTGATGGCCTCCAACTGTTCGAGCTCTTTCTGCTTGAGCTCCACTAGCTCATCTTGAGCTTGCTGGACGGCCCGTTCTTGCTGAGCGAGACTCCTTTCTCTGCGCTCCACATTGGTGGCTCGGCGTTCTGAGTTTTCCTCTCTGTTCGAAAGCCTGCGCTCCGTCCGTTGTAGTTCGGAGTGCCGTTCCCTGAGGTCCGCCTCCACGGCGGACCGGGTCCCGAGGCTTTCTTCCTTGGCCTCTAAGAGGATGGCCCTCTTCTCTTCTGCCGCGTCCTCCAGAATCCGGGACGCTTCCCGTCGGGCCGCTTCTCCACGCCTTCCAGATATAACTTGTCGGCCAACGTAGCCGCTGATTGCCCCTACTATAAGGCCACCCAGGACGGCGATTATCGCGATTAGCACTTCCACGCGACACACCCTCCTATGGTTGGTTGTGACGCCTTTTTTCGGTAGGCGCCTGGTTCTATGGTAAGGGCGGGCCGGATAATGTGTCAAGGACGAGAGCCCTCCGGCGCGCGACGGTGCCCCGGAACCTATGCCTGGTACGGAGCATCCGCAACCCGGCGAAAAGCGTACATAGAGAGAAATCAAGGGTGATCCCGGCGTTAGGCGGTTGGAACTCGCCGGCGTCCGGCGCAACGGCCGCGGCCCAACTCAGATAGGTTGACACCCTTGGGGGCGTTTATCCATACTTAGCGGACCGGAAACCGGTTCGCTAACCAGGACGCAAGGGGTGATAGTGAGGATATCGGCAGCTGTCTTATTCGCGATAGTGGCGCTGGCCGCATGCTCCGGCGAAACCACCCCGACCGCCGTTCCCCCAGGTCCCACGTCCTCTCCCATCCCGACCTCGACACCCAGCCCGCAACCGTCGGCGACACCTCCCCCCACGGACACACCTGTACCGACGCCCACGTTTGACCCCGGCCGGGCAATCCTGCCCACTGTTGCCATACCCACCCGCACCGCGACCCCGACACAGAAGGACGTGGCTGCCGAGACGATGGACTCGATCGGCTCGAGGGTTTCCATCTTTCGTGGCATCTACGCCCTGAAGCCCGTGGAGAGGGACTTCATCGGCAGAGACGACTACGTGTCCGATCTAAGAGTCGAGCTCGAAGA
>CAZGRI010000020.1:0-20996 GCA_964528205.1 uncultured Dehalococcoidia bacterium
CTTCTCGATCTGCGAGCACCATTTGCTGCCCTTTTTTGGCGTCGCCCACGTCGGCTACATACCGTCCGGCAGGCTCGTAGGCGCCAGCAAGCTGGCCAGGGCGCTGGACATCCTGGGGCGCAGACCCCAGCTTCAGGAGCGACTTACGTCTGAGCTGGTGGATGCGATATCGTCCGCAGTACAGCCCCAGGGGGTAGCCGCAGTGCTCGAGGCGGAGCACCTTTGCATCTCGCTCCGAGGAGCCAACAAACGGGACAGCAAGTTGGTGACGTCGGCAAGCCGCGGCGCTCTCAAGACTCAGCAAGCCGCCAGACAGGAGTTCCTGAGCCTGCTCCGGGACCGGTCGCCTTGAACGGGACCCTGCGACCGGAAGAGTTCGACTCTGTCTACGAACGCTGGCAGGCACTGATGCCCGACAGCTCGGTCGACAATGCTTTCGTCGCCCCACACATACAGCGTATCTGGTGGCGTCGCTTCGGATCGAGCTTCGATCTGCACATGCTGTCCGCCTCCAACGGTTCCGGTACATTTGGATTCGTCCCGCTGATGTCCCGTGAGGGGTCCCTGAGCTTCATCGGGGGGGACGATCTGTTCGACTACCACGATTTCCCAGTCCAGCGGGGAAGTGAGTCGCAGTTCTTTGGGCTTCTCTGCGACTATCTGGCGGACCTTGACTGGGACTCGGTCGATCTCTCGTCGGTCCCGGCGTGCTCGCCGACTCTGGCGCATCTGCCCGAGGCGGCGAAGGCCAGGGGGATGAAGGTCGAGCTGACATCGGGTCAGGTCACGCCGGTCGCGCTCCTGCCGTCCTCCTGGGAGCAGTACGTCTCGGACTTGAGCAAGAAGGCCCGACACGAGCTCCGTCGAAAGCTACGGCGGCTTGAGAACGCCGACGGATCCAGGCAGTATCTCTGCGGCGAAAACGAGATCGCCGACTGCATGGAGCAGTTCTTCCATCTCATGCGGTCCAGCAGCCCGGACAAGGATGCGTTCCTCGGCCCGGAGCGCGTGGGTTTCTTTCAGGACCTGGCCGCTGAACTTTCCGAAAGAGACGAGTTCAGGCTGTATTTTCTGGACTATGGAGGCCGTCCCGTCGCCGCCTGTATATGCATAGATTACGGCGATTCCTATTTGCTCTATAATAGCGGCTACGATCCGGAGTTCTCGGCCCTAAGCGTCGGTCTGCTGAACAAGGCCTTGACCATCAGGGATGCGATCGAGCAGGGGAAGAGATCCTTCAACTTTCTCAAGGGCAACGAACGTTACAAGTATGACCTCGGTGGCCTGGACCGGGGCGTGCGTAACGTACATCTAACCAGATAGGCCAGATCACGACCTGCGGTGCGGATTGTCGCCGAGTCCGGTTGGGCAACCACGGGCAGTAGCTCCCTCGGCCGACCCGCGATGTTGTGCGCCCGGCGAAAGAAGCCCTGGGCCCGGTCAATCAGGTCGCGTTGAACATCCGGGACCGGTTGTCCCAAGTAGATGCGTCGTTGGAGAGGTGAATGCATAGACTGGCGCTGCTGAGTTTCCACGGGTGTCCCGTAGCTCGCCTAGGCGAAAAGGACACCGGGGGAATGAACGTCTACGTCCTGCAGCTCGCTCGTGACCTCGCCCGGCTCGGCCATCGAGTTGACGTCTATACCCGCAGCCACGACCCTCGTGATCCCCAGGTGGTCGACCTGGCCGAAGGCGCGAGGGTGATCCATCTGGACGGCGGTCCTTACGACAACGCCAAGAGCACTCTCTATAACCATATCCCCAGGTTCATTGACGACTTGTGCTCTTACCAAAGGTCCGAAGGACTCGACTATGACCTGGTCCACAGCCACTACTGGCTGTCGGCCAGGATAGGCACTGTTCTGAGCGAAAAATGGGGCGTCCCCCACGTTACCACGTTGCACACGACCGCCAGAACCAAACTTCAAGCTCGGGCCGGCGAGGAAGAGACAGACCTCCGGATCTCGGTCGAGCACAACGCGCTTCGGGATGCGGATGCCATAGTTGTCTCTACCCAGCATGAGCGGGAGGCTCTGGCTAGGTTGTACGGTGCCCCCCTGCACAAGGTCCACGTCGTGCCGGCCGGCGTCGATACCGAGCTGTTCCGGCCGATGCCCAAGTCCGAGGCACGGCGGCTTCTGGACGTCGCCGAGGCCAACGTCGTCCTGTATGTAGGGCGGATCGAGCCTCTAAAAGGACTGGAGCTCCTGCTCAACGCGGCCGCGCTTCTCGACGACATGGCCGACACCAGGCTGATCATCGTGGGGGGAAAGCCGGCGGAGGACATCGAGCTCCAACGGCTTGAGGCCCTGGCGGAGAGCCTGGGAATCGGGGATTCGACCACCTTCACGGGCACCGTGGCGCAGAAGGACCTGCGCAAGTACTACAGCGCCTCCGATGTCTTCGTGCTGCCTTCCTACTATGAGAGCTTCGGGCTTGCGGCTCTGGAAGCGATGGCTTGCGGCACACCCGTCGTCGTATCCAGGGTCGGCGGGCTAAGCTCTTTCGTGGACGAAGGGAGGACGGGCTACCTCATCCCGTGGCGCTGCCCCGAGCCCTTCGCGGAGCGCATCCGTACGTTGCTGTGCAACTCGGATCTGCGGGAGGCCATGGGTACAGTGGCCAGGGACAGGTCGCTCAAAATGACCTGGGGTGAGATGGCGGAGCGGATCGTAGAGCTGTACGGTCGCCTGACGGAGAACTCCCGCCAGCGGGTCGCCGGAGTCTGACGATGGAAGGGAGCAACGAGGCACGGCGCCCCCATAGACACACACGGGGTCCCGCTCAGGAACCTCGCACCCGAGCGCAGTACCTGGAAAGCCATGTCAGGCGGAGGATAGTCTCCGGATTCTTCGTGCTGATGCCTCTGGTAGTGACCGTGTGGATCTTCTATCTGATCCTCGGTCCCTTTGACACGTTAGTCCGTCGCCTTTTCAGGACGACACCCCGGCTAGACGTCCTGGACGTCCCCGGAATCGGCGTGGCGGTCGTGATCGTCGTGCTGTATATCGTTGGGTCGCTTGTCGCGAGCAGGTCCGGAAAACGGGTCATTGATTGGCCCAACGCCATCATAGACCGCATCCCTACGGTCAGGACGATCTACGGGGTGGTAAAGCAAGCGGCGGACACACTGTCGTCTCCGATGAGCCAGCAGTTCAAACGCGTGGTGTTCGTGGAGTGGCCGCGAACTGGCTTCATGGCAATGGGATTCGTTACCGGGCAGTTCTACTCGCACTCCGACGACCGCACACTGCTCTGCGTCTACATACCGACGGCGCCGAACCCCACGTCGGGAAACATGGCCTTCCTGTCGGAGGACAGTGTCTTTGACTCGGACATGACGCTTGAGGAGGGGATGAAGGTGGTCTTCTCCGGCGGCATTGTGCTGCCCGACGTAGTGCAGATAGAGTCTCAGGTCCGCGTCACCGAGTCCTCGTCCGACTGAGAGCTATCTATCAGAATCAGCATTATGTCATTCCAAAAGAGCGGAACGACGAAGAGTTCCAGCGTCACGCGCAGATTCTTCGCTTCGCCCTCCGAGGAGTCGGACAGGAGTGACAGACTGGGTATGTCGGGCGCTCTAAGCTAAGCGCCTGTGAGGTCCTTCTCGAACCAGGTGGTCTCCCCGACCTTCTTGAATCCCAGTTTCAAGTAGAGCCCCCGAGCGGCGCTGTTGGCAGAGTCGACCTCGAGGTCGATGTGCCTGACCCCTCTGTTCTTTAGCAGGGCCATCCCCGCTCCGATAACGGCCTCACCCAGGCCTTGCCCGCGATAGTCCGGGTGCACGCCCGTCATCGCGATCCAGCCAACCGAGGCGCCGTCCTTGCGCGGCCTTAGGGTCCAGTTGTACGCAGCCGGACGCTCCCCGTCGTTGACCATCAGGATCCCATCGGGGAAGCTCCATCTCAGACGTACCCTGGCACGGATCTCCTCGGTCGTGTTGGGACAGAATCCCCAGCTATCGGCGAACGACGCGTTCTGGAGCCGGGTGAGGCTCTCTTCGTCCCGGTCCAACACGAAAGGCCTGATGCTGTATCCGGACGCCATGGGCGCGGCTTCGAAGTTGTCCGCGTCGCGCCTCATGCTCCAGTAGCTACGGACCTTGTGAAACCCTTCAGACCTGAACAATCGCTGAGCGACTGCATCGTCAGATGAGGTCTGGACGTGGAGGATGCCCGCGCCGAGCGACCGGGAGTGCTCGACCGATTTCCTCACCAGCATGCGGCCGATGCCTCGGTTGCGGTCAGATACTGGGACGCCTCCGCTGGCCACGCTGCGGCCTATGGGTAGTTCTGGGGACACCACCGTAAAGCCGGCCAGGTGGTCCCCCGATTCGGCTACGAAGGCGTTCTCCTCCGCCCGGCACGACGGCTGCGACAGGTATTGGCGCATGAACTCAACGTCATTCTCCCTCTCCGTTCCGGACAGCTGATTGACTTCGTTGAACATGGCCGCGAACTTTGCCACGTCGGCCCAGACAAAGCGTCGAATGGTGACAGGTGTCGCCAATAGCGTCTCCGAGTCAAGTGTCGCAGCCGCGCCGCGCCGATGGGATTTTATCAGAATGGCAAGCGGCCGCGAGGCGTTTCCGATGAGGGCGGGCCGCGACGTCGTTGATTGGCCCGTCCACAGAGCCTATGATACAGGACGACGGTGCCGAGCCTGGCTCTGGTCCCCGGCATCGATGGAGTAACGCTTCTGTTTGACCTACACTCGCATATCCTTCCCGGTGTTGACGATGGGCCCAAGACGGTCGAAGCCACGCTGGATATGGCCCGGGTTGCCGCCAAGGGAGGGACCACCGTGATGCTGGCTACGCCCCACCGTAAGGACGTTACGGAGAACTGGTCCGTACAGCATGTCCGCGACCTTCTGGACGACGTGAACCGCCGGATAGGCGAAGAGGGCACCGACCTGACTCTGGTGCTGGGAATGGAGAACCATCTGGACATGGACCTTCCCGACGAGGTCTCCAGCGGGCGAGCGCTGCCCATGAACGGGTCTCGGTACAGCCTGGTGGAGATGCCGTTCTTCGGCAGGCCTAACTACATCGAGGACGTGCTGTTCAAGGTCCAGCTCCAGGGGACGGTGCCCGTCCTGGCGCACCCTGAGCGAATCGAGGCGTTCCAGAGGGCCCCGGACCTGCTCGCGAGCTTCGTGGAGCGGGGTATGCTCAGCCAGATTACGGCAGGAAGCGTCGTCGGCCACTTCGGGCGTCGGGCGCGCCGGTTCACCAATACGCTGCTAAAGAGACGGCTGGTTCACGTGATAGCGTCGGACACCCACTTCCCCAGGGGCCCCAGGTCTCCGGACCTGTTGCGCGGCGTGGCTGCGGCGGCCCGAATCGTTGGCGAGGAGCGAGCACGGGCGATGGTCTTCGACACGCCAAAGGCTATTTTGGACGACCAACCTGTCGACGTTGAGCCCCCAGTCGAAGCCGGTGGGACGAGACGCTGGTGGTGGCCCTGGGGATAGGCTGGAGCAGACAACGGCAAAAGTCGGACGGTACGAGGGCCGACATCGGAGCGGTCCTGCATAGTCTGCGGTGCCTGTGCTCGATAGGGGCAGGGAGAAGAAGCTCGATGGTTCGTCGGTCCTGCCAGGCAAGTCCGGCCAGCGTCAGCTATTCGCCTCGCCCAGGTTCTCGGACACCCGTTGCCATACGGCACGGGAGATCGTCTCCTCCGGGTCCGACCCGTCGAGGACCAGCCATCGTCCGGGCTCGTTGCGGGCCAGTTGTAGAAAGCCGTCCCGGGCGCGCCGGTGGAATTCGATACGTTCCCGCTCGATCCTGTCCAGAGGCCCTTCTGACTTCCGAGCCAGTCCCACCTCGGGCTCGATGTCCAGCAGGACAGAGAGGTCTGGGTAAAGGCCCCCGGTGGCCGTGTCATTGGTCCGCTCGACGGTCCCCAGGTCGACACCGCGCGCGTATCCCTGATATGCCAGCGTCGAAGCAGCGTACCGATCGCAGACCACAACTTCGTTCCTGGACAGCGCAGGCCTGATGGTCGCATCGACGAGCAACGCCCGGGAGGCGGAGAAGAGGAAGAGCTCCGCAACCGGGGTGATGTGGTGATTCGAGCCGAGGAGCTCATCTCTGATACGGTCCCCGGTCGGGGTCCCCCCGGGCTCCCGCGCAATCGTGACGGTGTATCCCAATCGGATGAGCCTGCGGTTAAGCTCTCTACTCTGGGTGCTCTTTCCGCTGCCCTCTATGCCTTCGAAAACGACGAACAGTCCCATGGGGTGGGGGCTCCCGGGGCCCGGTCAGCGACTTGTGATGACGACGTGGCGGCGCGGCTCCCGGCCCGCGCTGGACGACGCGAGTCCGTACCTTTCGGCGATCTGGTGCTGTAGCCTCCGGACAAACGCGCCCTGTGGGTTGAGATCGACGTGCCCCTGGCCACGGTCGACCCTGGAGGCGGCGTGCTCCGCCTCCCGTATCGCCGCCGCCACGCCGTGGCTGCTCCGTGGGTCTCCCTGCTTTCGGGCGATCGCCTTTATGAACTGCTCGATCTGGGGCATGGTGTTCCTTCTCAGGACGTAGACGGGCTTACCCCTCTGTTCGGCGGCGCGTAGAGCCTGAGTCCTGCGCCGGTAGAAGTTCTTGGTCGTGAGGAGCAGGTCTGCGTCGTCGATATCGTCCGCCAGCTCGACCGAGGCTCCGACTCCGGTGACCACCTGCTGAAGCCGGCCCTTGTTGACGCCATAGGGCAGTATGCGGGTGACCGTCGTGGGGATGTCCGGCTCAAGGACGTCGACCGGACTATCCGGCGGCGCCATGGGGGCGCCGTTCCGTGAGGGTGTGGGGTCGACGCGGCGCTCACCGACGACAGTGACGACGCCGTCTTCTGAGACGGACCGCGTCTGCGCCTTGGCCGGGTAGCCGCGGAGCATCCGGTCGACCACCTCCGCCACGTCGGCGTGGATCGCCAAGCGGGTCCAGCTCTGGATCTCCACCAGTACGTCGAAGGTCGGGGGAGCCCGGCGCTCCAGCACCGTCTTCTGACTCCGCCGTCTTCTCGCCTCGTCGTCGCCGAGGGTCACCGACTGGATTCCGCCCACGAGGTCTGCCAGTGTGGGGTTGACCAGCAGGTTATCGAGGGTATTGCCGTGGGCGGTGGCGATGAGCTGCACGCCGCGCTCCGCTATCGTCCGCGCCGCGTTCGCATCGAGCTCGGTGCCGATCTCATCAATTATGATCACCTCGGGCATGTGGTTCTCGACCGCCTCGATCATGACCGAGTGTTGAAGTGCGGGGGTCGACACCTGCATCCGTCGGGCGCGTCCGATGCCGCGGTGGGGAATGTCGCCGTCGCCGGCGATCTCGTTGGACGTGTCGACGACGATCACACGCTTGCGAGCGTCGTCGGCCAGGACCCTTGCCACCTCTCGCAGCATCGTTGTCTTGCCGACTCCCGGCTTCCCAAGCAGCAGGACGCTCTTGCCGGTGAATATCAGGTCCTCTATGACCCTGATGGTGCCGTACACGGCCCGTCCGACCCTGAGAGTCAGCCCCACGATCTTGCCGTACCGGTTGCGAACGGCGGAGATGCGGTGGAGCGTGCGCTCGATTCCGGCGCGATTGTCGTCCCCAAACGGCGCAATGCGCTCGATGACGTACTGGAGGTCTTCTCTGGTCACCTCGTCCTGTCCCAGCAGGAGGCTCTCGGACACGAACCGGGCCTCCGGTTCTCTGCCGAGATCGAGGACGACCTCCAGTAGCTCGGACATCTCGCCTCGCTCCTCAAGCGATGCCTTTACGCGCGAAGGCAACGTATCGATCAGGGCCTCAAGATCGGTATCAATCCGCTCCTGTACGGACACTAAATGGACCTCCCGACGCTCTTGGCCACCACGGTCACGGTGGCATGGCGTCTCCGATTCCCACGTGCGCTTTGATGCTCCGCCCTTAGCATGATGCCGTCATGGCCCGCGCAGGCGCTTTGTCTTTGACCGGTATGGCCAGCGACCGCACGAAGGTCACGTACTCGTCGTGAGGCCGGAACCCCATGCGCTCCAGCACCGCGCCAAGATGTTCCTGGTATTCCGTGATCAGGAAGCAACGCGAGGCGACGTTTGCAAGCGTCTTAACCCCTGTGTTCACCAGCTGCGCCAGAGCCGAGTCGTCGCCTGGCAGGGCCATGGCCTCCATCAGGCCGACTCGGCCCCGTTTCGCGGCCATCAGCCATGCCTCCAACCCGTTATCCCCTTCCAGAACCAGCTCGGTTCGACGGCCGCCGCACTCTTCGCGGGATGCTCTCCACTGGTCGAAAGACATGCCGACGACCTGGCGGACTTCGGACGGGGTCGAAGCACAGTAGAGACGGAACAGGTCCATCTGGTCCGCAGGTGTGGCGGGACGCACTTTGCGTCTGACGGCATCGAGTGCGGCGTCGGCTCCCATGGCGAGGAATGGGAAACCGTCTCTGCAGAGGACTTCTCCGAAGCGAGGATAGTAGCCGGCGGCGTGGACGGAATCGATCAGAGGATCGCTGGCGTGGAGCCGGAGGAACACCCTCTCGGCGCCGAATGACGCCGCTGTCTGGGACACCCGATCGAGTAGCTCCTGCAGGCCGCTCGGATCGTCGTCCCGGAGGAATAGGCCTGAAACCTCCCAGCTCCGTGGACCGGAGCGCCTCCGCCCCACCGCCAGGCCGAGGACGCGGCCACCCCTACGCCAGACCCATGCGCTGCCCGTGCGGCGCAGAGATGACATGCCGGCCTTGGACAGTGCCACGGGAGAGAGTCGCACAGGCCGACCCCGTCCCAGCAGGCGCTGGGGCTGGGCCCTGTTGGACACCGCGTTCCTGCCCAGAGGCACGCAACGCACGAAGTCCAATGGGTCGAATGGCCTTACGACGGCGGTATGTTTACGCGGATCCTTCGACAATCCTCACAAACAGCTCGTGGACTCGACTGTCTGGTGTCAACTCAGGATGAAAGGCCGTCGCCAGCAGCCTGTCCTGCCTCACGGCCACGGGCCGGCCGTCATCCAGCCTGGCCAGCACCTCAACCTCGTTCCCAATGTCCGTGACCACTGGAGCGCGAATGAACACGCCTCGGAACGGTGCTCCATCCACGCTTTTTACTTGCACATCGGTCTCGAAGCTGTCGAGCTGACGCCCGAAAGCGTTTCGACTCACCTCGATGTCCATCAGGCCGAGAGGCTCGGGCCGTCTGTCCACAAGGCGGTCGGCCATCACGATCATCCCCGCGCACGTCCCCCAGACCGGCATTCCCTTGCACGCCCTGTCCTTGAGAACAGGCCTGAACCCGTAAATGTCGATGAGCTGGGTGATCGTCGTGCTCTCGCCCCCCGGAATGATGAGGCCGCCGATACCGTCTAGCTGTTGGGGCAGGCGTATCTCCACCGCCTCTACCCCGATGCTCCCCAGCATCTGGCGGTGCTCAAGGAAGTCTCCTTGAATCGCCAGGATGCCAACCTTTGTCAATCTACCATCCCCTGACGGCCAGCTGCTCCTCGACGGGCATGTTCCGGACGTCCAGGCCGCGCATCGCGTCCCCGAGGCCCTTGGAGACGTCGGCGATGATATCGGCATCGTTGAAGTGGGTCGTGGCCTTGACTATCGCCTCGGCCATTCGCTGCGGGTTCTCCGACTTGAAGATGCCCGAGCCGACGAAGTTGCCGTCGACGCCTAGCTGCATCATGAGGGCGGCGTCGGCGGGCGATGCTATCCCTCCCGCGGAGAAGTTCACTACGGGGAACCTGCCCGTCTCACGGATCTCCTTGACTAGCTCGAACGGAGCCTTGAGGTCCCGGGCCGTCGCCATCAGCTCGTCTCCCGACATGTTCTGTATCCGGCGGATCTCGCCGAGCACCCGCCTGGCATGCCGGACCGCCTCCACTATATTGCCGGTGCCCGCCTCGCCCTTGGTCCGTATCATGGCGGCGCCCTCGCCTATCCTTCGGAGTGCCTCGCCCAGGTCGCGGCAGCCGCATACGAACGGGACGTTGAAATCGTTCTTGTTTATGTGGTTCTCCTCGTCGGCTGGAGTCAGGACCTCGGACTCGTCGATGTAGTCCACGCCGAGGGCCTCCAGCACCTGGGCCTCCACGAAGTGGCCGATCCGGGCCTTGGCCATGACGGGTATCGTCACGGCCTCGATGATCTCCATGATCTTCGTGGGGTCAGACATCCGGGCCACGCCGCCCGCCGCGCGTATGTCGGCCGGCACTCTCTCCAGCGCCATGACCGCTACCGCGCCTGCGTCCTCGGCGATCTTCGCCTGCTCGGCCGTGACCACGTCCATGATGACGCCGCCCTTCAGCATCTGAGCAAGCCCAGCCTTTACTCTCCATGTACCGGTCTCGGTCTTCGCCTCGACTGCCATGGGTAGCCCTCCAAACAAAGTTTACATCGGAGCTGTACTAACCGCATTATACCGCTGGGTAGATGGGTTAGCAATCTGCGTGAGGGGGTCTTGGTTCCGTGGTTCGGGGAACTGAGGGCCGCGTCCGGCAGCTGCGTTTCCTCGGAGTGGTTGCAGAGGGCCGGGTGCCTCTAGAGGCCGCCTTTATCGGCGAGAAAGACCGCCAGGTCCGCGGTGCGGCAGCTGTAGCCCCACTCGTTGTCGTACCAGCCGACCACCTTGACCATGTTGCCGCCCATCGACATGGTAGACAGACCATCGATGATCGAGCTATGGGGGTTCTGCTTGAAGTCGATGCTCACCAGCGGCTCGTCGGTGTACTGGACGATGCCTTTCAGGCTGTTGGCCGAAGCGTCTTGATAGGCGGCGTTGATGTCCTCGACCGACGCGTCCCGTCCCAGGGTCGCCACGAAGTCCGTTACCGAGACAGTCGACGTGGGCACCCTGAAGGCCATGCCATGGATCTTGCCGTTCAGATCGGGCAGCACAAGTCCGACGGCGCTGGCGGCGCCGGTGCTCGTCGGGATGATGTTCATGGCCGCGGCCCTGGCCCGGCGGAGGTCTTCATGGACCTGGTCGAGGATCTTCTGGTCGTTGGTGTAGGAGTGGATGGTGCTCATCAGGCCCCGTTCGACCGTGAAGGCGTCGTGAAGGACCTTGACCATGGTCGCGATGCAGTTAGTGGTGCAGGAAGCGTTGGATATGACGTTGTGCCTGCCGGGCTCGTACTTGTCCTCGTTGACCCCCAGGACGACTGTGAGGTCCTCGCCCTTGGCGGGGGCCGAGATGATGACCTTCTTGGCGCCGCCCTCCAGGTGGCCGGCCGCCTTGCCGGCGTCGGTAAAGAAGCCGGTGGACTCGACGACCACGTCGACTCCGTTATCGCCCCATGGTAGCTGGGCTGGGTCACGTTCCGACAGGACTTTGATGGGCGAACCGTCTATGACGATGCTGCCGTCACCGGCTTCCACCGAACCAGGGTAGACGCCGTAGTTGGTGTCGTACTTGAACATGTGGGCGTTGGTCTGAGGGTCGGCAAGGTCGTTGACCGCGACTACCTGCAACTTGTCGGGATGCCGTTCGATGATCGCCCGCGTCACCTGGCGCCCGATGCGTCCGAAGCCGTTAATCCCGATCCGAGTCGCCATCGCCGGACCCCCTAACTTACTGACCCGTCTGGTTGGAAACCGCGTCGACAGAGCCGCTCCATTATAACCGTCCCGCATGCTTTCACAAGGCATTCGCTCGACAGGGTACGAGCGACTTTAGCCGTTGCGCAAACCCGCTGCGATGAGGCCGGACCGGTCTAGCCGATATGGTCTCTGACTAGCTGTACGGCCTTCCCGGCGTCTGCCACCGCGTCTTCGGCCTGCTGCTGGCCGAACACCTCGAACGGCGCACTGCCCGGCAGAGCATTGGGGCAGCGAGTGGGAACGTAGTACTGCTCGAGAGTCCGGGCGATGCCGGTCAACCCCGAGACGTTCGGGTAGGTCGGTTCTAACTTTCTTACAAGCTCTACCAATGAGTGTCCGACGACGATCCTGTCGCCACGGTAGTAGGCCAGCGCCTTCAGTGACTTCTCCATGAACTGGTGTGATACGAAGCATGCCTGAGCGTAGAAACGTTCCCGGAGGGCTAGTCGCCCGAACTCCAGGTCGTTCTCCGCCTGGCTGAGCCAGCGCCGCGCGTCCGCCTCGCTATCTTTCATATATGACTACGCCCTCCTCCAACGCTCTCTCGACGAACCGGTTGTGCTCCGAGACCATCTGCGAGAACTCGCCGGGGGTGTAGATCAACATGTCAAGGCCCTTGTGCCAGACCTCGTAGACGCCGGAATACTCCGTATGTCTCTTGAAAAAAGGCAAATCGGTATCGGCGACGATGATCAGATCGAGATCGCTATACTCGTCGGCCTGGCCCCGTGCGTACGACCCGAATACTATGGCCTTCGCAGCCCCGGTCTTCATCAGGACCGGCTCGAATGCCTCACGAATAGCATCGATAGAGGGGACCTGTGACGTCAGTCTCATGTGCTTGAACAGGACGCTGGCTACCGGTACTCCGTTGAGATCTCCCAGATCGCGTCGAACTGGTTGACGAAGGACCTTTCGACGCCGGGGGCCCCGACGTCCAGTTTGAAGGTGGATAGCTCTCTGCTTCTGTGGTTCTTGGCGATGGTCCCGACGTATACGACGTCGTCGATTCGAAAGGTGATCTGCGTAGGGTACTCGTTGTATATGCGCAGGGAGAATTGCGACGGGAACTCGGAGAAGGCACTGGCGACCTCCCTGACGTTCCGGTGTAGTTCGTCTCTGTGCTCGTTCAGCCGGATGCCGAGCTGCTGGCCTCTGCCGACGATGTGGGAGCTGCTGGGGTCCAGAGTCAGGACACGGACGCTCATCTGCCGGTGGCGCTCAAGGGCATCCCTGATGGGCCCGATCAACTCGCCTCTGACCGAGTCCAGGTTCATCTGCAAGATGTCGATGGACCTCTCCGCGTTCTGAATCGCCTTGGGAATCTCGGCCGCCGATCTATTCGGGAAGCAGGTCACCGGAAAGCTGGGTGCTGCGTCCGCTCGCTCGTCTGCCATCGCCACTCTCCTACGTCTCGAGAACTACCGGCGGTCGATGAATCGCCTATATGCGTCCCTGCCGGCGTACACGGCTGCGCCTCCCAGCTCCTCCTCGATCCTGAGCAGCCGGTTGTATTTGGCCGTTCGTTCACCACGGGCCGGCGCGCCCGCCTTTATCTGTCCGGCCGCCGTTGCCACCGCCAGGTCGCTGATGAAGTCGTCGGTGGTCTCCCCGGACCGGTGGCTGATTACGACGTTCCAACCGGCCTCTCTCGAGAGCCGTACGGCGTTTAATGTCTCGGTCAGCGTGCCGATCTGATTGGTCTTGATTAGCACCGCGTTACTGGCGCTGGATTCGGTGCCCTTTCGAATGAGCTCGGTGTTGGTCGCGTAAAGGTCGTCGCCGACAAGCTGAACCCGGTCTCCAAGGCTTTGGGTCATTCGTCTCCATCCATCCCAGTCCTCCTCCGCCATGCCATCTTCGATGCTGATGATCGGATAGTCGGCGATCCACTGCTCGTACCGCTCGATTAGCTGCCCCGGTTGCAGAATCGTACCCTCTCTCAGCAGGGAGTATCGTCCGTCCTCGAGGACCAGTTCCGAGGCGGCGACGTCCAGAGCCAGGAAACACTGAACGCCGGGCAGATACCCCGCGCCTTCGATGGCCGCCAGCGTGAGGTCCACCGCCTCCCTGTTGGAGGACAGAGGCGGAGCGAAGCCGCCCTCGTCGCCCAGGGTCGTGCTGGCCTTCCTCGTCCTCAACAGGTCCTCCAGCGCACGGTACACTTCGACCCCTGCACGGAGCGCCTCCCTGAACGTGTCGAACCCGATGGGCACAACCATGAACTCCTGGAAGTCCGTGGAGTTTTCCGCGTGACGGCCCCCGTTGATGACGTTGAACATCGGCACGGGCAGAGTCATCGGGGACCCGTCGTTGAGGGACCCATAGAGGGGTCGGCCCTCGCTTTCGGCCAGGGCACGAGCGACGGCCAGGGACACCGCCAGGATCGCGTTGGCGCCGAGATGGCTCTTGTCCGGAGTGCCGTCCAGTTCGTTTAAGAGGCCGTCTATCGCCCGCTGATCCAGCGGCTGGTGGCCGATTATCGCCGGAGCTATCGGGTCGCGCACGTTTGCGATAGCGTCCAAGACCCCGAGGCCCCGAAAGCGCGCGGGATCGCCGTCCCGGAGCTCCAGCGCCTCATTGGCGCCGGTGCTGGCGCCCGAGGGCACGGTCGAGCTTCCCGCCGATCCGTCGGAAAGCACGACATCGACTTCGACCGTCGGGTTGCCCCGAGAGTCCAGGACCTCCCGAGCGAGGACCTCGGATATCGCGGTCATCGCGCCCGACTTGCCGGCCCGCCGGCTGTCCGATGTCCGTCCCGCGTCACCGCCGCGGCGAGTGCCTTGTCGACGGCGTCCGCGGGGCCGTCCGCCACGATGATGCTCCGGTCGACCTGGCCAGCGCGAGTCAGGACCCACGTTTCGAGGCCCACCACCGGTATCCCATCTCCCAGCGCGTGTCCCAGCTCCGACAGGGTGCCGAAGGCCCCATCGACCGCGATCACGGCCCGACCGCTCTTGACCACGATAACGTTTCGAGCGTATCCGAGGCCGGTGCAAATAGGGAAGTCCACCCACTGGTTCGCGTCGGCGGGATCGTTGCCCGGGAGAATCCCGATCGTCGTGCCTCCGGCGGACTTGGCGCCCCGGCAGGCCGCTTCCATCACACCTCCGAGGCCGCCGCATACGACCACGGCGCCTCTTTCGGCCAGCTCCCGGCCTACGTGCTCGGCCAGACCAACGGTCTCACGCGTTGCTGCGCCGGCACCTATCACCGATATGATCAACCGAAAAAGCTCCGACAGGAAAGTGGCCCGATTATAGCACCCCGGTCGCCCGGAATCCGGGACTCAAGGCGGTAAGATCGGCCTGTCCAGGGGAGCGGCCCGAGAGCAGTGCACCAGCCAGCGGGCGATAGCTCCGATGATGGTTCTCCTCGATGTCATATAATTGGCCCTGCAACCGTTCCCAGTGACCTGGAGGCTTCGATGGCCGATAGCGACAAGACGACCGTCCTCATCACTGGAGCGTCCTCGGGAATTGGCAGGGCATCGGCGTTGCACCTGGCCCGGAACGGCTACTCCGTGATCGGGGCCGGACGCTCACCTACACGTCTTGACTCCCTGACACGTGACGCGGGCGATCACGGCGTGCAGATGGCGACGGTCGAGCTGGATATCAACCGCGACGATGCGGTCGACCGGGAGATGCCCCGGCTCATAGAGCGCTTCGGAGGCATAGACGTACTCGTCAACAACGCCGGGTACAGTCTGTGGGGGCCGGGGCAGCGGGTGTCCGTCGACCAGTTGAGGGCGCAGTTCGAGACGAACTTCTTCGGCCCCTTCAAGCTGATCAAACACGTGCTGCCGGGAATGGTCGATCGCGGTTCCGGGAAGATCATAAACATCAGCTCCGTCGAGGGACGGCTGGCCACGCCCTTCAGCGGCGCGTACGCCGCCAGCAAGTTCGCGCTCGAGGGACTGAGCGAGGCCATGCGGGTCGAGCTGTGGCCGCTGGGCGTTCACGTCTGCCTCGTCGAGCCGGGGCTGTTCCGCACGAATTTCGGCAACAACACGGTCTTCGGCGAGGAGATCGACGACCAGGACAAGGTCTACGGCCCGTATGTCGAGAGGTACCGGTCCCGGCGAGCAAGGTACGACCGCCTTACCGGCGATCCGGTCAAAGTCGCAAAGGTCGTGCACCGCATCATCCGCTCCAGGCGTCCGGCCTTCCGATATCCCGTCGGCATCGAGGCCAGACTCGGAATCCTGGGTGCGCGACTGGTACCGGAGCGGCTCTTCCAGTCCCTGCTAAGCCGCTCGACGATCAGGTAGCGGGAGAAATCGGGCTGATCTTCGACCTGTAACACAAACAGGGGCTCAAATTGAGAGCCGACAAGCTTGACATCCATGCCCTAGTGATGATATTATGAAAAAGTCCCAAGTAATTGAGGGAGCCGCGTGAAGCGGTCGGGCGTCGGGCGGGCAACCGTCGGGGGCCGGGCAGCCGAGAGCGGGGACCGAGGTTACTTGCGGCATTTCTTTTTCACCTCAATCGCTTCCTCCGGCTCTCGTATCCGTCCCCAGACCCCAGACCCTGGACCCTAAACCCCCAATCGCAGACCCCCTGCTATAATGCACATACGTTCGCATCGTAGGGGTGCTCACACATGCATGTCAGCGTCTGCAAAGTCACTCTGCGGTTGCCCGAGAACCAGGACCTGAAGGGCAAACGCCGGGTCATCTCCTCCATAAGCTCCCGCATCAGGAACCGGTTCAACGTGGCCGTCAGCGAGGTCGACGACAACGAATCGTGGCAGCTCGCCACCCTGGGCATTGGCTGCGTGAGCAACAGCTCCCGGCACGCCGACGAGGTCATCGACCGGGTCCTCTCTTATATCGAGTCGAGCCGGGATGACCTGGAGTTGATCGGCTGCGACCGCGAGACCATGGCCGGCTTCTAGCGCTGCATGGACGTCTCCGCCTTTCTCCGTCACCTTACCAGCCTGCCCTGGTACAACGACCAGATCGTCCACGTCGGTGACGTCCCGGCCCGACCGGCCGTCACCGGCACTCTCGAAACCCCTCTTCGCCCAGAGCTGCGGTCGTCGCTGGCGTCGCTCGGCATAGAGTCCCTCTACTCGCACCAGGCCGAAGCGGTAGGACTGTTGAGGCAGGGTAAGAACGTCATCGTGTCCACGTCGGCGGCCAGCGGCAAAAGCCTCTGCTACCACATCCCCGTGCTGGAGGCGTTGCTGGAGGATCGCACCGATCGCGCTTTGTACCTGTTTCCCACGAAGGCGCTGGCCCAGGACCAGTCCAGGTTCCTCGAACGGCTCACGCCGAGGGGGAAACGCATCCGGCACGGGCTCTTCGACGGCGACACGCCGGCCCAGGACCGGGCCGGGATCAGGCGGACATCCCAGGTGCTGATCACGAACCCGGACATGCTCCATCTGGGCATCCTGCCCAATCACAGATCGTGGTACCAGTTGCTGCGCGGCCTCCGGTATGTCGTGATCGACGAGGCCCACATCTACCGCGGGGTGTTCGGGTCTCACGTCGCCAACGTCATCCGGCGGCTGCGCCGGCTCTGCAAACGCTTCGGCAGCAACCCACAGTTCATCCTCTGCTCGGCGACGATCGCCAATCCCGGAGAGCACGCCGAACGGCTCGTCGGTCTGCCTTTCGAGACCGTCGAAGAGGAGGGCGCTCCCTACGGGGGAAAGGACTTTCTGTTCTGGAACCCTCCGATGATCGACTTGGTGAAGGGGAGCCGCCAAAGCACCAACCGGGAGTCGGCGCTGATCTTCTCAGAGCTGATACAGCGAAGCATCCGGTCCCTGGCCTTCGTGCGCTCCCGGCGGATGGCCGAGGTCCTCTACGTCTACGTCCGTGATCGGCTGCGCGAGCTGGCGCCCTCCATGGCCGCAAGGGTGGCACCCTATCGGGCCAGCTACTTGCCCGAGGACCGACGCAAGACCGAACGGGACCTGTTCGAGGGTCGGCTGCTGGGACTGACGACCACGAACGCCATGGAGCTGGGCATAGACATAGGAGATCTGGACGCCACGGTCCTGACCGGGTATCCGGGAAGCATCGCCAGCACATGGCAGCAGGCGGGGAGGAGCGGCCGGAGCGGGGAGCGATCGCTGAGCGTGCTAGTGGCCCTGGACAACCCGCTGGACCAGTACCTGATGAGGCATCCGGACGCCTTTTTCGGCAAGTCGACCGAGAGCGCTCGTATTTCGCCGGCCAACCCCTACGTGCTCAAGCCTCATCTGCTCTGCGCGGCCTACGAGGCCCCGCTCACGATGTCGGACACCGATTACTTCGGTCCCGACCTGCTGCTGGCGGCCGGCGAGCTGGTGGACGGCGAGCTATTGTTGGCCAGGGACGGACGCTGGCACCTCCGGCCCGACGTATCGTATCCGGCGCAGGACGTCAACGTCCGGTCCGCCTCGAGCCACTTTTACACTCTGGTCGAGCAGGATAGTGGGGTCATACTGGAGACGGTCGAGGAGATGTCCGCCTTCCTGCAGCTCCATCCGGGCGCCGTGTACCTGCACGGAGGAGAGCCGTACCTGATCGCGGACCTGGACCTGGAGTCGCACACCGCCTACGGGGCCGTTACCGAGGCGCCCTACTTCACCCAGGTGCTGGACTACACGGAGACCCGAGTGCTCGATGTCTTCCGGGAGCGGCCTGCGGCCGGCACAGCCGTCTATCTCGGCCGGGTCAACGTAACCACAACCGTCGTGGGGTTCAAACGGATAGCACACCTGTCGGAGGAGGTGCTGGGCGAGGAGTACGTCAGCCTTCCCCCCAGGGACTTCGACACAGTCGCCCTGTGGTTCGACGTGCCCAGGGACACCCTGGAGTATATACGGGCGGAGCGTTTGGACCTGGCCGGCGGGCTGCACGCCGTGGAACACGCCGCCATCGGCGTTCTGCCGCTGTTCGCGCTGTGCGACCGGAACGACATCGGCGGCATCTCGACGCCGCTCCATCCGGACACCGGCCGTCCGCAGGTCTTCATCCACGACGGCCATCCCGGTGGGGTCGGCATCGCCGAGCACGGCTTCGAAGTTGTGGAGGAGCTCTGGCAAGCCACGCTGTCCGTTGTAGCCGGCTGTCCCTGCGAGACGGGATGTCCAGGATGCATCCAGTCGCCCAAGTGCGGAAGCAACAACAAGCCGCTAGATAAGGCTGTCGCCGAGACCATCCTGCGAGACATCCTGGAGCCGTCCAGCCGCACATAACATGATTGACTTGCTTTCTATGCTGTGATAAATTCCGCCCATAGATCCCGGCTTTAATATAAGCCAGGGTCTAACTTGGTCATACAGAAAAGCGAAGGGAGGCTTTGAATGGCTGGTGAAGCACCGGTAAGTGCGGAGATCATCTACTGCGTTCCTTGAGCGTACCACGGTACGGCGGCATGGATTGCCACCGAGTTGTTCGCCGAGGGAGGCAAAGGCGTAGCCATCAATCTGACGCCGGGCGTCGGCGGTGTCTTGCAGGTCTTCCTGGACGGCGAGAAGGTCTACGATAAGAAAGAGGAAGACAACCAGACACCTCATCTGAACAGGGTCAAGGAGATAAGAACCGCGCTCAAGGAGAGGCTCTTGGCCGTCCCAGCGGGGGCCGACGACTAACCTCTCCGCGTCTTTCGAGGAAGCAAAAGGCCCTGGGCCACGCCGGCCCAGGGTCTTTGTTTTGCCCTTGACACCTCTGGATGGGACGACAAGAATGTGGTGGCCGAAGTCCTCGACGTGAGAAGGAGGCATCGCCGAAAACGTGGCCGCCGCGCTAGATGGAATCACGGTCCTCGATCTTAGCGCCGGGATGGCCGGTGCTCTAGCCGGCATGTTCCTCTGCGACAACGGTGCCAGGGTGGTGCGCATCGGCACGCCGGAATCGGAGGCCGAACGGCAAGTGCCGGCCTACGCCGCCTGGGACAGGGGTAAGGAGAGCGTTTTCCTCGACCTGCCCGAGGCACTGGGCGCCCTGGCCGGGGGCGAAGACGGGTCATCGACAGCCGGCCGTCGGGCGCTGGAAGCATTCGAAGCTCTCGCCGGCAACGCTGACGTACTGCTGGAGTCGTTCGCGCCCTCATCGCCTTATCAGCGGCTGGTCGATTATGGACGGCTGGCGGAGAGCAACCCTCGTCTCGTGAACTGCTCGATCACAGCCTACGGGAAGTGCGGCCCTCTGAAAGACGAGCCAGCCCACGACGACATGGTCATGGCCCGCTTCGGTATCATGACCCGGGTCCCCGCGGGCCGGCGCGACCCCGTCCACGTCATCCATCCGGTGCCGAGCGTCGGCGCGGGCCTCCTGGCGGCCCTGGGCATCGCTGCGGCCCTGTTCGATCGGGAGCGGACCGGCATAGGCCGGAAGGTCGAGACCTCCCTGATGGGCGGCGCTCTGCTCTTCCTGCCCAAGGCGGTTGGCGAGAGTTTTCGGCCCGCGTCCAGATTCGCCAACTACGGAGGCGCCTTCTACACGAACTACGAGTGCGCCGACGGTGAGTGGGTCCAACTGGCGTGCATTCACGGCGGATTCGTCGACATAGCCATAGCCGTAATGGGAATCGTGGAGACGCTGGTGCAGCCCCGGTTCGGAGACGGCACGACCCCCATGACCGAGGAGATGTCCAGCGAGGTCCGCGACGTCATCGCCGCTGCCTTCAAGACGAAGACGTCGGACGAGTGGCTCGACATGTTGCTGGCCGCCGGCGTGCCATGCGCCCGCATCGGAGCCATCGAGGAGGCGCTGGACGATCCGCAGATCAGGTTCAACAAGAGCGTAGCCGAGATAGACGACCCCGTGCTCGGCAAGAGCCTCCAGATGGGACTGCCGATCCGGATGTCCCTCACGCCGGGGCGGATAAGGGGACCAAGGCCCGTTCCCGGCTCCGACACAGATGCCGTCCTGTCGACGGTGCATGCGGGCGCCGCTCCAGCGGAAAGGCCGGGGCCGCCCAACATCTCGAAACTGGAACCGCCGCTTGACGGCATACGGGTGCTGGAGGCCTCCAACGTCATCGCAGGACCGGCATTGGGAAAGCTCCTTGCCGACCTCGGAGCCGACGTTGTCAAGCTGGAGCCACCCGGCGGCGAGATCTCACGACCCGTCGGGCTGTCGTTCTTCCTGTCCAACAACGCCAACAAGCGATCGGTGGTCATTGACACGCACAAGGAGGACGGGGCGACGGCCGTGCTCCGGCTGGCTTCGGAGGCGGATGTACTGGTCTCGAATCTCCGCCAGGGCGCCCTCGAACGCATGGGGCTGAGCTCCGAAGATCTGAAGAGCCTGAATCCCTCGATCGTCGAGTCGCGAATAACCGCGTTCGGATGGGACGGACCGTACGAACGTCGGCCCGGGCTCGACCCGCTGGCGCAGGCCATGATCGGTCTGCTTCGCGACCAGGGTGGGCGAGATAACCCGCCTATGTTCCTCGGCCA
>CAZGRI010000021.1:0-20925 GCA_964528205.1 uncultured Dehalococcoidia bacterium
CTAGAATTGCAGCGCCAGGCACAGGAAGACGGCGCAGGAATGTGGGGTCTATCCGATGCCGGTTCCAGTGCGGCCGGTGCCGGCGGCTGTGACCATGCGTATCCCGATGTCTGTATCCCACCGCCTGACTTGGACTGTGGCGAGATACCGCATCGCAGGTTCACAGTCCTGCCACCTGACCCTCACAGGTTCGACGGTGACCAGGACGGAATTGGCTGTGAGAGTTAAGCGTGCGACGCAAAACTTGACCCCGGTTGCTGTCAAGGTTGCTGTCAGATCAACGTAGCGGTCAGTTGAGACACCAAATGGAGCAGTCTGTAGACTGGTCGGGGTGGCCGGGATTGAACCGGCGACCTCCTGCTCCCAAAGCAGGCGCGCTCCCGCTGCGCTACACCCCGACGCATAGCGATGATACGGCCTGGACAGGCCGAGCGCAACCGCCGAAGTTTCACACACTCCGAGCAAGGCGGTTTCGGATTCTCCTCGGCCGCCAGCACCACGGGGCACCGCCAGCACCGGGGACCTTGCAGGTCATCTTGAGGGACTCGTTCCAGTAGTCGTGCAGGACCGGCCGCCGAAGTCTTGGCAGAGGAGGTGGTAGGCGAGGTAGACTTCGGCGGCCAGTCTTGTGGCCCGATATGAGGACGGCGTCTCGGCCAAACCGCCGCTCGTCAAATGTCTAATCTAGGCGCGATTGAACTGAGCCTGCTCCCGGTCTCTGCCGCGTTTGCGTCTCTCCCATCCACTGATGGGTGGTTTCCCGGTTCCCCTGCGGCTGTAAGCCTTACCCTCCGCCACTTCGGTCTTGCCTATACTGGCCCAGACCACCGTCAGTACGTCCACGGGAAGCACTCGGTGTCGCCAGCCGCAGTTGACGCACACCGGATCGTCCCGATCTGCATGAGTCCAATACCGGATGGCTCCGCTACATCTCGGACACGCGTTCGGGCTAATCATACGGATTTCGCTCAGATCTCCCTTGGCCGGGACCGCATTTCCGGGTCAGGATCGCACGGGCCATGTCATCAGATAGAAGTGACCCACTTTCAAGCCGCGGAGAACTCCTGACTACGGTCTAGACCAGTTAAGACCAAGTGAGCAAGAAACCGAAGGCCCGGAAGGCGCAGGGCACATGGGACTTTCGGCCCTTGTCGCGAGGCTGGTGTACTCGCGAGAACGCTTTTGCCGCCGCAGGCCAGTAGGCTGGTTGCCGCCGCGGGTGGACACGACAGCCCAGGTCCGCTTCAAAATACGGTTCCAGAAAGGGCACAGCGCGTGGTAGAGGCAGGATCTTGGCGCCCGCTCTCCGAAGGTGAGAAAGTCCGTCCTCCCGCCTCCACGAACTGTGCGATCGAGCTGGCGAATGACCCGTCCACGGTCACTCTCAGATTGAGCGGCTACGATGCCCAGCCAGTGGACCAGGCTCTCGGCGGGACAACGCGAAGAAGGCCTTCCTAGACCTGTGCCGGCAGAGGATCACCGCCGGCAGCACCAGCTTCACAATGGCGGGTGCATGTCGTGCCACTGGGTGGACCGCTCGTAGGCGCGGCCGACTCTGAATAGCAGAGCCTCGTCAAAGGGCCTGCCCATTATCTGCATCCCCAGCGGTAGCCCGGACTCCGAGAACCCGCACGGAACCGCGAGGGACGGCAGCCCGCCAAGAGAGGCCGGGCTGATGTAACGCCTTCTCCCTATGTCCAGCTTGCCCTGGTAGTATCCTTCCGGCTTGCCGGTCGCTATCGTGTTGGGGGGCGCCGGGCCCGATATCGTCGGCATGATGATAACGTCCAGTGCTTCCAGCGCGTCCAGAAGCTCTCGGCGTATGACTGCCCTGGCCTTCTGCGCCCTGAGGTACGCCGTGGCCGGGACCAGGGAACCCATCTCGAGGCGGGTCCGAGAGTTCCAGTCGTACTCTTCGGGCCTCGCCCGCAGCCGCTCTGCGTGGACGGACGCCGCGTCGACGTCCACGATGGCCACGAGCACCGCGCCGCTGTATGCCGAGGTCGGCAGCGAGACCTCCTCGACCGACGCGCCCTGTGCCTCCAGGACGCCGGCCGCAGCCGTCACGGCGTCGCGCATCTCGCCGTCCAAGCCCTCGAAATCGAACATCTCTCTAGGAAGTCCAATTCGAAGACCGTTCAACCCATCGTCGATGGACGCAACGTAGTCGGGCACCGGAGCGTCGCTCGTGGCCGGGTCGCGAGGGTCCCGTCCCGCGATGGCCCGCAGCATGATGGCGCAGCCCTCGACGGTGCGGGTCATGGGGCCGATGGTGTCCATCGTCCAGGACATCGGGAACGCCCCGTGGCGGCTAACCCGCCCGAACGTGGGCCTGATGCCGACGATGCCGCAGAAGGACGCCGGCCCCCGGACCGAGCCGCCGGTGTCCGAGCCCAGGGCGCCGGCACACAATCCCGCGGCCACCGCCGCACCTGACCCGCTACTAGAGCTGCCGGGCGAGTGGTCGGTGTTCCATGGATTGCACGGCGTGCCGAAGGGGTGGTCGATGGTCCCACCCATGCCGAACTCGCTCAGGTTGAGCTTGCCCAGTGGGACGGCCCCCGCGCCAGCCAGACGCCGGACCACTGTGGCGTCCTCATTGGGCACGTAATCGGCCGTTGCCCTGGAGCCCCCCGTCGTCCGTATGCCCTTAGTGAACACCAGGTCCTTGACGCCGATGGGGATCCCATGAAGCGGTCCTTTGTCGTCGCCGGACCGCAGTTCGCGCTCCGCCTTCCGAGCGCTGGCCAGCGCCTTCTCCGACGTCACGGTGATGAAAGCCGCCAGGCGCGGATTCAGGGCATCGACGCGGTCCAGATGGGCCTGGGTGAGCTCGACCGGCGACACCTCTTTGCGCCGGACCATCGACGCCATCTCGGCGATGTCGCGGAAGTGCAAGTCGAAAACAGCCATGCCTAATCCGAGGCCGCCTCGGGTCGACCTGCGACGTCGAACCGGGGAAGGGGCTCCACGTCGGCTACGGTCTCAGGCGGGATGGCGTCTAGCTCGTCCAGCAGCAGGCTTAGTCTGGCCGCCACTGTCTCGGCCCTGGGTCCGTCCATGTCGAAACCGGCGAAACGGGCTGCCTGGTGCACTTGCTCTATAGAGATCCGGGGCATTGTCAGCTCCCGTGACCGGCCGTGGGCCTAGTCGCCGGCCGCCAGGACGGCGCGGGTGTCGGGCGCGGCCTCAGGCATTCGACGCCGGCTCTTGGGCGGGGCGTTCACCATGTCGGAGATCTCCGGCACCGTCTTCATGACGATCAGCACCGGCCCCTCCTCGTTGAGCACGTCGCCGATGCGTACCGTCCACTCCTCCAGGTCGTCGAACTCGAATGTCCTTGCATAGCCCGCCGCCTTGGCCAGTTCCGCGACGTCGGCCTTTCCTTCACCCGGTAACGGCTGGCCGCCGGTCATGGCATACATCCCGTTGTCCAAGACGATGTGGTAGAGATTGGCCGGGGCAGCGCCGGCGATCGTCACCAGGCTTCCCAGGTTCATCAGTAGGCAACCGTCGCCATCCCAGACGATGACGCGCCTGTCGGGCCGGGCCAGCGCGACGCCCAGCGCCATGGACGAACCCTTGCTCATGGCGGGTATCGGGAGGTGTAGATTGTCGTCGGCGGAAACGTCCTGCCACGCCCCAATGGAGGTTTCCGTGGCCAGGACAACGTCCCCTTCGCGGTGGCTCAGCACCGCCCGCATGGCGTCCCTCATCTCGATCATGGTCTGTTCCGCTCCTTGAGTCGGCGCGTTTCCGACATTCTACCAGGGGTTGGGGTCTTGCGGTTAGAGGCCAGGGTCCCATCAGTCCGAGCGGGCAATCCGGGTCATTGACGGTGGTTCTCGGCGACCGTACAATCACGGTGCCCAAGCCTGAAACCGGAGGTAACGAGCCATGGCCGTTGTTGGATCGGGAGACCACAGATACGAGCGGGTGCCGGTGTGGCCCAGCATGCCCCGGTACTGGTCGTTTGGCGCGGCGTCTGACGGCGCAGTCAACGGCCGAGACGAGGTCCATATTTTCAGCCGCGGCGCTCACCCATTGACGATTTGGGACACCGACGGCAACTTCATATCCTCCTGGGGCGAGGGGACGTTCTCGGCCAACCCCCACGGCATCTACATCGCGCCCAACGAGAACGTCTGGCTGGTGGACCGCGACTACCACATAGCCACCGAGTACTCTCCCGCGGGCGACCCCCTGAGGACCCTTGGCAACAAGCTGGAGCCGTCACCGTCGTTCCAGGGCAAACCCTTCAACATGCCGTCGGGGCTGGCCATCGCGCCCAACGGCGAGCTTTTCGTGTCCGACGGATACGGCGGACACCGGGTCCACAAGTTCAGCGCCGAGGGGGAGCTCCTGCACTCCTGGGGCCGGGAAGGCACGGGCCCAGGGGAATTCGCCAACCTCCACAACATCGGTGTCGACAGCAGGAGCCGGATATACATCTGCGACCGCGAGAACAACCGCATCCAGCTTTTCGACGACGACGGTAACTTCCTGGAGGAGTGGACCGACCTCAGTGCGCCGGGCGACATCTGGTTCCTCAACGACCTGGCTTACGTGATCGAGCAGGGTCCCAACGGCGGGGTCAGCATCTGGACTCTGGACGGCGACGTGGTATCCCGGTGGAAGGTCAACGAGGGTCCCGGACGGGGCACGCTGATAGGCGGCCACGGGATCTGCGTCGACTCACAGGCGAGCATATACGTTACCGAAATCGGACGGGGCGAGCGGGTTTCCAAGTTCGTGAAGGTGTGACGCCTCACGCCTGCCATGTGGAAAGGCAGGTCGCGGCTTGGGCCTCACCACAGAACCTCACCCCTGCCAACTCAAAGTAGGATTCGCGATTGAGGGCGTCCCCTCTCCACAGTTGTGGAGAGGGGAACGAAAAGGGGTGAGGCAACCCAAATGTTTTCGCGGCTGGGCGGGCCTGTGCTGGACCTGCTCTTCCCGTTGCGATGTGTAGGCTGCGACCGGGAAGGCCGGTTTCTCTGCGAGCGTTGCCACGGCGGTCTGCGCAAGCTGGTGAGGCCCTACTGCTCGGTGTGCGCCGAGCCGGCCGGGCCGGACCCGTGCGAATGGTGTGCGTCCGAACGCCCCGCCATCGACGGCATCAGAGCACCCTACCTGATGGAGGGCGCCATGCGGGACGCGGTCCACTTCTTCAAGTACCGGGACTACAGGGCTGGCGCTCCGGAGCTGGGCCGGATGCTGGCCCAGCACCTCGACTCCAGGCCTATCCCCGCCGACGTCATCGCCTCGGTGCCGCTCCACTGGCGACGGGAACGGGAGCGCGGGTACAACCAGTCCGCCCTCCTAGCCAGAGAGTTGGGGAAGCTCATCGACACACCTGTCGACAACAGGCTGTTGCGCCGGACGAGACACGACCCGCCCCAGGTCTCCCTGGACGGATACGAGGAGCGGAGGCGCAACATCGAGGGGGCCTTCGAGTGCAGAGCCAAGCTGGACGGCGTCACGGTGCTGCTGATCGACGACGTCGTCACGACCGGCAGCACGATGTCGGCGTGCGCGTCCTCGTTGAAGGCCGCGGGCGCGACCTCGGTGTGGGGTCTGGCACTGGCCCGACAGGCCTAGGTTTACCGACGCTTTCGGCGCACGACACCGAATCGGCCCTCCCAGGTATACAATAGGCAGCGGTCCTCATGTCACGTCCTTCATCTTCCCCCGCAGGCGTCGTGCGCTCCGTCCGCACATTCGACGCATTTCAGAATCCCAGCTTCAGGCTCCTGTGGCCGTCCAACTTCTTCACGAACCTGTCTCGATGGTCACAGATGACACTGCTGGCGTGGATGATTCTGGAGCTGACCGACTCGCCCTGGCTTGTGGCTCTGGTCGGATTCTTCGGAATGGCTCCGATGCTTCTCCTGGGCGTTCTCGGCGGTGTGCTGGCGGACAGGGTGGACCGCAGGTCCCTCCTGATTACCACGCAGCTGGCGAGCTTCGCGGCTTCACTGACCCTCGCGGGGCTGCTCTTCACGGGGGAGGTCCGCTACTGGCACGGGTATCTGACCGTTCTGGTGGTCGGCGCGGCATGGGCATTGGACCAACCCTCGCGACGCTCGGTGCTGCACGATCTCGTTGGTGCCACACGGGTGACGAATGCAATTGCGTTGGACTCGATAGGGAACTACGCCAGCAGGATGATCGGGCCGGCCCTGGCCGGGGTGCTGATCACGCTGGTGGGCGTACGGGGCGGCTACGCCGCGATTTCCATGTTCTACCTTGCGGCACTCATACTGCTGTATTTCGTGCGGCTTCCGGCAGCCCGGAGCCGGGGTGTCGGGCCTCTCAGCATCTTCCGAAACATGGCCGATGGATTTCTCTATGTCAGGCGCAACAACACCATCATGGCCCTCGTCGTGATTACGGCATTGATGAATCTCCTGCTTTTCCCAAGTCTCCAGGTGATGGTACCGGTCATGGCCAGGGACGTGATGCGCGTGGGGCCGGGTTTCATGGGAACACTTTTGGCGGCCGAGGCGCTTGGCGCGTTGGTGGGCTCAGTGGTGATCGCCACCCGAGGAACGATCAGCTATCACGGCAGGATCTACCTGGGGGGATCAGGGCTGGCGTGCTTCATGCTGCTGCTCTTTTCGCTGTCCCACTGGTACTCTGTGTCGCTCCCCATGCTGCTGGTGCTGGGGCTGGGCTCGGGCGCCTTTGGCACGATGCAGGCCGCGATCGTCGTCCTGGTCGCCAGCGATGAGATGCGGGGACGAGCGCTGGGAGTCGTGGCCCTGGCCATAGGCAGCAGTCCGCTGGGTTCGCTGCTCGTCGGAGGAGTCGCCACCGCCGTGAGCCCTTCGTTCGCGGTCGGCCTCAACGCCAGCCTGGGGTTAGGCTTCCTTCTGCTGGTGGGTCTTCTGATGCCGTCGATTCTGCAGAGGACAGAAGCCGACCGGCCTCAGGATGAGACTGTAGGACTCGACTAGATGCCCATGACGTTATAGCCGGTGTCCACGTGGATGATCTCGCCGGTGACGCCGCTGGACAGGTCGCTGCACAGGTAGAGCGCGGTCTTGGCTACCTCATCATGTGTGATGTTACGGCCCATGGGCGAGCGCTCGGCGTGCACCCGCTTCATGTCCCGGTAGTGGCTTATCACACGTGACGACAGGGTGTCGAGAGGTCCGGCCGAGATGGCGTTGACACGGATGTTGTCGGGCCCCAGGTCGGAGGCCAGCTGACGCACCTCGTTCTCCAAGGCCGCCTTGGCGGTGCCCATGACGTTGTAGCCGGGAAACACGCGGTTCGCCGCCTGGAACGTCAGCGTAAGAATGCTCCCCCCGTCTTTCATCAGCGGGGTCCCGTACCTTGCGACGGAGACCAGCGAATAGGCGCTTATGTCCAGCGCCAGCCGGAAGCCCTCCCGCTCGGTGTCCACGAACCGCCCTCCTAGATCGTCGCGATTGGCGAAGGCGATGCTGTGCACGATCATGTCGAGGCCGCCTAGCTGGTCGTCTGCCGACTCGAAGGCGGCGGCGACGTTGTCGTCGGAGCTAACGTCGCACTCGACCAGGGCTGTGTCCTCCAGTGAGCCGGCCAGCTTGGCGACACCGTCCCGCAGCCGCTCGTTCTGGTAGGCGAAGGCGAGTCTCGCCCCCGCCTGGTGAAGCACCTGGGCGATGGCCCACGCGATGCTCCGCTGGTTGGCGATGCCGAATACGATTGCGTTCTTGCCGGCGAGGTCGACCGGGTACATTGGCGATTCTCCGTTTGAGTGTCTCGGGCTGCGACTTTGCATTGTAGATGGGTGGAATGACCGGGGCAAGGGACAGACCAGCACTTCCCATGGACCGTCCAGCGGTGAGTCGCCTTGCGGTAGCGTCTCCGACTCGCTAACATTTGGCTAACGCGGCATGTGGTGGAGTGTCTCCCCGACACCGAACAAGCTCAGACGCAAAGAGCGGCGTTGAGGGCAGTGAGCAGGACCGTACCCATGCTATCCACCCGCGGGCTGGCCAAGTTCAGCGCGAGAAGGCCCTGGCTGATGGTGGCCTCGTGGGCAGTCCTATTCGTGGTCAGCCTGGGCATCGTAGCGGCCCTTCTCGATGACGTGCTGACGACCCAGTGGAGCTTTCTCAGCAATCCCGAATACGAACATGGACGTCGCCTGTTGGAGGACCGGCTCAGGGGTCCTGAGCACGCCAGCGAGACTATCGTGGTGCGGTCGTCCGGTCTCACCGTCGACGACCCGGAGTTCCGCGAGTTCGCACAGGCACTGACCGCGGAAGTCGTGGCTCTGGGGCCGGACGTCGTCCTCCACAACGAGGGTGTGCCTCAGGTGCTCAGCCCGTTCATTGCGCCGGTCCCAGATCTGGTATCGGATGACCGCCGCACCGTCTTGATCGTCGTCCGGATGGCCGGCGACGTCGATGAGGCGTCGAGGACGATAGGGGCTCTACACGAGATCGTCGACCGCGCCGGGGCCAACAGCAGCTTCTCCGTGCAGATCACGGGCGACGCCACGGTGAGCAACGACTTCATCGAGCTCTCTCAGGACGACCTGATCAAGGGCGAGGCCATTGGGATACCCATCGCCGTGATCGTTCTGCTGCTGATCTTCGGCTCGGTCGTCGCCTCACTCATCCCGACCGTCCTGGGGCTGGTGTCGATAGTCGTGGCTCTAGGCGCGGCGTCGCTGTTCGGCCTGGCGACCGACCTCACGGTCTTCGTGACCAACATGGTCACCGCTATGGGTCTCGCCGTGGGGATCGACTACTCGCTGTTTGTGTTGGAGCGGTACCGTGAGGAGCGACGGGGTGGCCTGGAAAGGCTGGACGCCATCGAGAGGGCGGGAGCAACCGCCAGCCGCGCTGTCTTCTTCAGCGGCATGATCGTGGTCCTGGCGCTGGCCGGCCTCTTCTTTGTACCGACCGACTTTTTCCTGAGCATGGCGTTGGGGGCCATCCTGGTGGTGGTCGTCGCCGTAATGGCCTCTTTGACCCTGCTTCCGGCTATTCTCGGCATCCTGGGCGACAGGGCGAACGCGCTTTCGATCTCTACACCGTTCCGCCGAATCAGCCCATCGCTGGGAAGCGGACACAACAGATTCTGGCCCCGAGTCGCCGCGGCGGTGATGCGGTACCCGGCTCTGAGCCTCGTCCTGTCGGTGGCAGTGCTGGCGGCCGCCGCGGTGCCGTTCCTGGACATGGAGACAGGGCTCGCCGGGGTGACGACGCTGCCGGACGGCGCGCGCTCCAAGGACGGGTTCTACGCCGTGGAGGGGCAGTTCGAGCTCGGGCTGCTGGCCGCCGTCGAGATAGTTGTCGAAGGCGACATCGACTCTCAGCCCGTCCAGGAGTCGATCTCCAGGCTCCGGGAGTCGCTGTTAGCTGAGGGCGTTGCTATGGGACCGCCGATCCTGGTAAGCGAGGACCGCGACCTGGCCTTGCTGTCGGTCCCGCCGGAGGCCGACGCCTGGAGCGAGCGGTCCGTTGCCCAGGTCCGGCGGATCCGAGAGGAGCACATACCCGCTGCGTTCGCCGGCGCCGATGCCAGAGTGTCAGTTACAGGGTTCAGCGCCAAGAGCGCGGACTTCACGGACACGACGAGCCGTCTCCGGCCGGTGGTCTTCGCTTTCATCCTCACGCTGAGCTTCGTTCTGCTCACGGTCGTCTTCAGGTCCATAGTCGTACCGCTGAAGGCGGTGCTCATGAACCTGCTTTCGGTGGCCGCTACCTACGGACTGCTGGTGCTCGTTTTCCAGAAAGGGATTGGCGCGGACCTGTTTGGATTCCAGCAGGTCGACGTCATCGAGTCCTGGCTACCGCTGTTCCTGTTTGCGGTCCTGTTCGGACTGTCCATGGATTACCACGTCTTCCTGCTCAGCCGCATCCGAGAGCGGTTCGACTACTCGGGAGACAACCGCGAGTCGGTGGCCTTCGGCATAGTCTCCACCGGCCGGATCATAACGGGTGCGGCCCTTATCATGGTGGTCGTGTTCTCCGGAATGGCGAGCGGCGAGGTCGTGCTGATGGAGCAGCTGGGTTTCGGTCTGGCGGTCGCGATCCTGCTGGACGCGACGATAGTCAGGACGGTCCTGGTGCCCTCGGCCATGCAGATACTGGGGGACGCCAACTGGTACCTCCCGCCGTTTTTGCGCTGGCTTCCGGACGTCCGCGTGGAATCGGAGTAGCCAGTCAAACGTGCCTGATGAGGTAAGGTTCGCACCCATCCTAACCTTCCCCCGCCGGGGGAAGGGATTGTCCTCTCCCGTTGAGACGGCCTGAGGCGGTCGCATATCGTGTCGTATCCCATGGAGGGGCTGTCCAAGATGACAGAGGGAGCCGCACCGCGGTTCAGCCAAGTCGAGCTCGTGGGGGACAGGGTCCGGCTTCGGCCTCTCAGCCCGGACGATGCACCGGTGGCATTCGAGCTCCTGTCCGACGATCGAGTCACCAGGACCCTAGTCTGGGACGGTCCGTCTAGCCTGGAGGATCTCGGCGACTCCTATTTTGCCATTCCGAACCTTCCCTTCGGAGAGCCGCCTACGTATCCCTTCGCCATCGAGCGTGTCGGGCAACCGAGAATCGCGGGCTCGGTTAGCGCGCGAGCCAGGCTGCATCCAAGGCAGTTCGACATCGGCTACTGGCTGGGCGCTCCATACTGGAACCGGGGCCTGATGACCGATGCGGTCCGGCTCGTTACGGGCTTCGCGTTCGAGCATCTCGAGGCCGTAAGGGTCTACGCAACCGTGTTCGTGGGCAACGGGGGCAGCCGGCGGGTGCTGGAGAAGAACCGGTTGAGGCTGGACGGGACGCTCCGTGACCACTCCATCAAGCGCGGCCAATGGATGGATACGTGGTTCTTCACCCTGCTCCGGTCCGAGTGGGAGGCCAACAGGTCGTGGTACCGGCCCGCCAGCGAGGTCGTCCGCCGGGAGCCGTAGGGGCCCCGACTGATCGGGGCCCTTGCCCTGGGGGGGGGGGCATCGTGCGGGACCGGGCGACCGCGGGGGGATCACCCCTACGTTTCCGTCCGGGCGCTCTCACACACCGCGGCTGCCCAGCATCACCCAGTGACCGGGCTGCCGCGCAGCGACTCTGAGGCCTTGTTCAGGCGGGCCAGCTCCGGCTCGTCGAGCTCCCATCCCAGTGCACCCACGTTCTCGTCGACTTGCTCGACCGTGTCGCAGCCCGCGATGGCCACCGTGATCTCGTCGTGCGAGAGGACCCAGTTGAGGGCGACCTGCGCCATCGTCTTGCCCCTCTCGGCGGCGATTTCCCTGACGGCGGTCACCACCTGGTTTGCTTCCGCGGGCTCTGATGCGTCCAGGGCCCGGGCACCGGTCAGCCGGGCGACGGCCATGGGGCTGTACGCCATCGCGCCGAGGCCCTGGTCGCGCAACAGGCCGAACAACTCGTTCTCCAGCGCGCGGTTGAGCAGGCTGTAGGGGTTCTGGACACAGATGATCGGGGCTGCGTTCAGACGGTCCGCAGTCCACAGAGCCTTGCAAACCTGCCAGGCAGTAAAGTTGCAGCAGCCGACGTACCGGGCTTTGCCCGCGGTCACTATGTCGTCCATGGCCCGTAACGTCTCATCCAACGGCGTCTCGTCGTCGAACGCGTGGAGCAGGTAGACGTCCACGTGGTCGGTCCCGAGGCGACGCAGCGAGTTGTCGACCTCACGCATGACGTGATAGCGGGATGTCCCCCGGTCGTTGGGCCCTTGCCCCGTCGGGGTGTTCACTTTGGACGTGATGACGACGTCGTTCCTCTTCGTTTCGAGCACCCGGCCCAGCACCTCTTCGGACTTCCGAGTGGCCGTAAGGCTGTAGTTATTGGCGCAGTCGAGGAAGTTGACCCCGGAGTCGATGGCGTGTTCGATGACGTGTTGAGCCTCCCGCTCCGACGACTGCTGTCGGAAGCCCAGGCCCATAGCGATGGTCGACACCTTTACTCCAGCGCTACCGAGGTTCACGTACTGCATCGTCGGTCCTTTCGCTACCCCCTTCGGGCTCCTGTCGTCGCGCACGCCGCCACGTCGAACGGTGGCGAGGCGGGTCTATGATACACGCCGGTCCAACCAAAGGAGCAGGGAAGCTCGGTTGTGATGTCAAGCCAGGTTTTCACTTCTCTCCCCACGCGTGCTAACCTGGGCCCGCAACACGTACTCAACGGGAGACTCTCATGCCAAAGGTCGTTCTCCGCTACGGGATGATCAGTACGGCGCGGATCGGTCTGAACCAGCACATTCCCGCCGCGCGCGAATCGACCAGCTCGGAGATTCTCGCCATTGCCAGTCGTGGCGAAGTAGGGGCGAGAAAGGCCGCTGAGGATCACGACATCCCGAAATGGTACGGGTCCTACGATGCGCTGCTCATGGATCCGGACATTGACGCGGTGATCATTCCGCTGCCCAACTCGATGCACTGCGAGTGGACCATCAAGGCGGCCGAGGCGGGCAAGCACGTCCTGTGCGAGAAGCCCCTGGCGGTCACGACGGACGAGGCACGACGCATGATCGGTGCCGCCAAGGCCAACAATGTCGTGCTGGTTGAGGCGTTCACACACCGATGGAGCCCACATCTGCGGACGGCCCGGGCGTTGATCGGCGAGGGCGCAATCGGCCATGTGACCGGCATTGATTCGGCCTTGACGTTCCCGGTCGCCGAGTCGCAAGGGAACATCCGGTTCTCTGCCGAGCTTGCAGGCGGCAGTTTGATGGACGCTGGCTGTTACGCCGTGTACGCAAGTCGCTTCGTACTTGGAGAGGAACCGGTGCGGGCTACGGGATTTGCCTACGACGGGGGCGGCTACGGCGTGGACACCACCTTATCCGGACTGCTCGAGTTCCCGTCAGGGGCCGTCGCCCACGTCAGTAGCAGCATGGAGCAACCGAGACGCTGTGAGTTCATCGCGATAGGCTCCCAGGGCCGTATCGAGATACCTGACATGTTTGATGACGGCGGCCCGATCGTTGTCAAGGCCGGCGATAATGAGCGAACCGAGGCTATGCCTGGACCTAACAGGTTCCGTGTCCAGCTCGATGAGTTCTCCCAGTGCGTCCTCACAGGTATGTCGCCGGAGTTCCCGGCCGAGGACGGACTGCGGAATACGGCCGCTCTGTCGGCGCTGCTTGCGGCGGCCAAGGAAGGCGCGGTGGTAGACGTGGAGCGCACTGGATAGGGCGTTTTCTTCCACAGCGAACGCCGGCCTGGTGTCCGTTCGGCTGAAAGGAGAGAGCTATGAGGTTGGGAGTGTCGTTTCCCGAGAGAGAAGACTCCATCGGCACGGACATGGGAGCCATCCGAGAGCTGGTCCAGGCCATCGAGTCAATGGGCTACGACCATGTGCGAAAGGGGGAACATGTTCTGGGAGCCAACGTAGCCAGCCGCCCGGACTGGACGGGCCCCTACGGCCACACCGACCTGTGGCACGAGCCCATGGTCCTGTTCGGCTACCTGGCCGCGATAACCCGGACCTTGGAGTTCGTCACCGGTATCTTGATACTGCCTCAGAGGCAGGCGGTGCTGGCGGCCAAACAGGCTTCGGCCCTGGACTTCGTCAGCGGAGGACGCCTTCGCCTGGGCATCGGTGTGGGCTGGAACGACGTCGAGTTCGAGGCGCTCGGCGAGGACTTCAGCGACAGGGGCGCTCGATGCGAGGAGCAGATGGACGTGATGCGGGCCCTATGGACGAACGAGTTGGTCACCTTTGAGGGCCGGTGGCACAGAATTACCGACGCCGGTCTCAACCCCATGCCGGTCCAGCGGCCGATTCCGATATGGATCGGAGGAGGGCCCGGGTCCCCTGGCGGCACGTCGCAGAGGGTCGTGGAACGGGTGTTGCGGCGGATAGCCCGTATGGCGGACGGCTGGTTTCCATCGGTAGGGCTCGATGGGAACATCGGAGGCCTCATCGCCAGGCTCCACAAGCTCATCAGAGAGGAGGGACGCGACGTCGCGGACGTCGGCATCGAAGGCTCGGTGTCCCTGGCCGGGCTGACGCCGGACGACTGGCGCCAGCAGACCTCGGCTTGGAAGGAGTTAGGCGCGACCCATATCTCCGCGAACACCGCTGGGGCCGGGTTCACGTCGGCAGCTCAACACATCGACGCGCTCAGGCGTTTCAGAGAGGCTACGGCCGACCTGGTCGGGTGAGGACCCTCAGAGGGCTGAATGAGTGCTACGCCGCCGCCCGTGGCTTGAACCCTCTGAGGCGAAGGGAGTTGGTGACGACTGTCACCGAGCTGATCGCCATGGCCCCAGCGGCCAGGATGGGGTTGAGGAAGCCGAACTCGCCGAGGAACGGCCTCAGGGCGTCGGGCACGCCGCCGCTTGAGAAGACCGGGTATAGCACCCCTGCGGCGACAGGGATCAGCGCCACGTTGTAGGCGAAAGCCCAGAACAGGTTCTGCCTGATGGTCCGCATGGTGGCCTTGCTCAACGCGATGGCCGTAGCGACGCCCCTCAGGTCTCCACCGACCAGCGTGATGTCGGCCGACTCCATGGCGACGTCGGTCCCGGTACCGATGGCCAGCCCGACGTCTGCCTGGACCAGAGCCGGCGCGTCGTTGATGCCGTCGCCCACCATAGCGACGACGTGGCCCTCGGCCTGTATCTCTCCGACCCGCTCCGCCTTGTCGGCCGGCAGCACCTCGGCCACCACCCGGTCTATCCCTAGCTGCCGCGCGATGGCGTCGGCGGTGCGCCGGTTGTCGCCGGTCAGCATGACGACCTCCAGGCCCTGAGCCCTCAGAGCGGCCACCGCCGGTATCGACTCGGGCTTGAGGGTGTCCGCGGTTGCGATGAGTCCCCTCACCTCGTCGTTGGTCGCAACGTACATAGCCGTCTTGCCCTTGAGGGACAGCTCTGCAGCACGAGCATCCAGCCCGTCGAGGGCGAATCCACGGTTCGTCATCAACTCAAGGTTGCCCATGACCAGGCTCGTGCCGTCGAGCCGGGCCTCGATGCCCAGACCCGGGACCGCCTCGAACTCCGTCGCGTCTTCCAGGGCGAGATCCCTTCGCCGCGCCTCGGCGACGATGGCCTCACCCAGGGGGTGCTCGGACCCCCGCTCCGCCGAGGCCGCGAGCCTCAACACCTCGTCCTCATCGATTCCCACGCCCACCACGTCGGTCACCGAGGGCGCGCCCATCGTCAGGGTGCCGGTCTTGTCGAGGACGATTACGTCGATCTTGTGGGCCCGTTCGAGGGCAGCGGCGCCGCGGATGAGCACACCGTGCTCGGCCCCCTTGCCGGTCCCAACCATTATGGCCGTGGGTGTGGCCAGGCCCATGGCGCAGGGACAGGCGATAATCAGGACGGCGACCGCGGCCAGGATGGCGTGCACGTAGCTGGGAGAGGGCCCGACGGCGAGCCAAACTACGAGGACCGCCGCCGCAACGGCTATCACCGCCGGAACAAAGTAGCTCGAGATCGTATCGGCCAGCCGCTGAATCGGGGCCTTGGAGCCCTGGGCCTCCTCCACTAGCCGCACGATCTGAGCAAGCATCGTGTCGCGACCCACTTTGGTCGCACGGAAGGTGAAGCCGCCGGTGCCGTTGATGGTGGCGCCGAAAATCTCGCTGCCCGCATTTTTGTCCACCGGAACGCTTTCGCCGGTCAGCATCGACTCGTCCACCGACGAACGGCCCTCCACGACGTCTCCGTCGACGGGGATCCGCTCTCCCGGCCTGACCACGACCATGTCCCCGATGGCAAGGTCGTCTATCGGCACGTCGGTTTCCATGCCGTCGCGCACAACCCTGGCGGTCTTCGGCTGAAGGCCCATCAGCGCCCTTATGGCGTTGGACGCGCGTCGCTTGGCGCGGGCCTCCAGGTACCGGCCCAGAAGCACCAGGCCGATGATGGCTGTGGAGGTGTCGAAGTAGGTCTCCACAGCTTGTCCTTCGAAGAAGGCGGTGCCGCGGAACAGCGTGACGGCAACGCTGTACAGGTAGGCCACCGAGGTGCCCACCGCTATCAGCGTATTCATGTTGCTGGTACCGTGCTTGAGGGCGCCCCATGCGCCCCGGTAGAACTGGCTGCCGGCCCAGATCTGGACGGGCGTTGCCATCGCCAGGAGCAGGAAATCCACTCTGAAGGGAAGCCCATCCCCAACGGAGCCTACGGCCATGAGCACCATGATAGCCGCCGCGGCGGCCAGGCTGACCACGAACTTGTCGCGCAAAACCGCGACGTCTTGGGGCGTCGCGGCCTCATCCGGCTCGTCCCCCAGGGCCGCCACCAGAGAGTAGCCGGCGTCCTCGACCGCGCGCCGCATGTCGGCCATGCCGGCGGCGCCTCTAAGGTATTCGACCGTCGCCCGCTCGGTCGCCAGGTTGACATTCGCCTTCGTCACACCCACGACCCCACTCAGGGCCTTCTCCACGTGTCCGACGCACGAGGCGCAAGTCATGTCGCCGATGGCCAGCGTCACCGAGTCTGTAGCGAGAGAGTACCCGGCGTCCTCCACGGCATCGGACAGCTCCGCCAGCCCAACTGCGTCGCCCTCTAGCGAGACCGTCGCCCTCTCAGTGGCAAGGTTCACGGACGCTTCCGAGACCCCCTCGACGCCTTCAAGGGCGTTCGTAACGTGGGACACGCACGACGCGCAGGTCATCCCCTGAATAGGTAACGTAAGCTGTCCGGCTGTCTGCGTAGCCATGGTCTACCGTTTATCCGACAGGGCGTAGAGCTCCAGTAGCTCGCCCAGGACCTCGTCCTCTCTGCCGTCCTTCACGCCGTCGATCACACAGGAGTGCAGATGGCCCTCAAGCAGCCGGGACTCCAGCTTCTGGATCGCGCGACGTACTGCGAAGGTCTGCTTCAGGATGTCCACGCAGTACTTGTCCTCCTCGACCATGCGCCTGATGCCGGCCAGATGGCCCTCGACGTAGCTCATCCTGTTGAGGGCGTCTCTCTTGGCCTCCGGCAGTTCGGGATGCTGCTGGTGCTGATGATTGGTGGCCACGGCCTTCCTCCCTGATTCGAGCCAGGTCTCTAAACCCCTACCCCCCCGGTGGGGGTTTTAGCCATCATAGCAGATCCAGGCATCTTGTGCTGAACCCTCCTCGACGTAACGGACGGCGCGGAGGCGGTAGCTAGGTCCATAACGCCGAGACCAGCGACGGAAGGATAGAATTCGCGGGAGAGCTTGCCCCAGGTGACGAGAGTCGCATGACGACCAGCAACGGAAGGGTGTTGATCAAGCTGCAGGGAACACCCAGCCCAATGCCTAGCGCATCCAGCAGTAACGGCGCCGTGACGTCCAGGTTCCCAATCCTGACGACATCCCCAGGGGACGAACATCGCCTGCTGGCGACCATAGGAACGGGCGACGCGGAACGGCTGGTAAGGAACTCAGACGGCTCCGTAAGGTCCAGTAATCACAGGGGATTCGAGGCGACGACTGTCGATGCGCGGTCAAGCCCTCGCAATAGAAACAGGAAGTCGGGTGATGCCCAAGCCGGCACGAAGTCAGTGCAGGAAGGCACCACGGAGCACGTCGCAGAGCCAGGCGAGGTTGGATTCTGGGACGGCTTAGAGGGTCCTGATGACTCCGACGACCCTGCCGCGAACGGCGACATTCTTGGCCGGCACGCGGATGGGCTCCATCGAGCTGTTCTCGGGCTGGAGCCGCACGGTGTCGCCCTCCAGGTAGAACCGCTTCAAAGTCACCGAGTCCTCGTCGTTGAGCCACGCCGCGACCATATCGCCGTTTTCAGGTTGCGGGACTGGCTCCAGAAGCACCAGGTCGCCGTCGGCGACGTAGGCGTCGATCATCGACTGGCCCTTGACACGCAGCCCGAATACGTTGGGCTTGCCCTTGGTCACCGACGACGGAAGGTCGATGACCTCCAGCGCCTGCTCCTGCCACGAGTCGGATGGAGGAATGGACAGCGGCTCGCCGGCCGCGATGTTAGCCAGAACGGGGACACGGACTACGTCGCGGCGCGACCTGCGGGACCCGCCGTCCAGAAGCTCGATCCCCCGGGAGACCTCCGGCAGCCGTTTGAGGTAGCCTTCGCGCTGCATGATGTGGAGGTTGTAGTCGACGACCGAGGTCGAGCTGATCTCGCAGCCGGCCTGAATATCCCGCACCGTAGGTGGAAAGTGGCGCTCGTCCATGAAGTCGCGGATGAAATCTAGGATGCGCTGCTGACGCGGTGACAGCTTCTTCTTCATGGCGCCCCTCCCTGGTACCGGGATTACAATCCGTCACGGACTAATGTTCTGATCACGTTATCAGAGGGGCGCCGCCGGTGTCAACCCTTTTTAGAACGTTCGTTCACGGGATTCCTGGAGCCTGATTACGAGCTACGTCGCGTTGACTGGTCAATGAACGGATGCTAGCATAATGTGAATCCGTTCGCCAATGAATGAATCGCGCTCGTCAAGGAGGGCACCGTGCTGAGAAGATTGATCCCATTGGCCATTATGGTCTGCGTCGTTTCCCTGGCGATGGTGGCCTGCGGCGGCGGCGACGAAGCATCCCCCACGGCTGTGTCCACCTCTCCTTCTCCACCGGCGGCCAGACCCACGGATACCGCGGCCACCGAGCCCACAGAGGTCGTTACCGAGACCAACGGCTCCTCTTCCGGAGAAGGCAGGGAGATCACTGTTGTGAACCAGGACCCGGGCGGGGGTGGCGACTACGTTTTCGAGCCCGCGGACATAGAGGTCGCCGTCGGTGAGACGGTGACTTTCAAGCTCATCGCCAAGACAGAGCTCCACTCGTTCACGATCGACGAGTTTGATATCGACCAGGACATCGACGGCTCTCAGGAGCGGGACAAGGTCGAACTCGTTACGCACACGTTCGACAAGGCCGGCACCTACGACATCGTGTGCATCTACCACGAGGGCTCCGGTATGGTGGGGACCCTCACTGTCAAGTAGGTCTCGCTCTCTTCCGCCGACAGCATCGACGCCCCGATCAGTCGGGGCGTCCGTGCGTCGGTACGCGGCTGTTTTTCGCCGGTATCGAAGCCGCGGATGACGATCTCTCAACTGTTACCGGTGCGTCTATAATGCGGAGGAACGGCATCTCCAGTCAGAATTGACGGGCCACCGGGCCGCCTCTATACTTACGCTAACTCCGTGGAGGGTCGACGCATGCGACTATCCTGTCTCCAAGAGAACCTCAGCCGGGGCCTTTCTGTGGTGGGAAGGGCCGTCGCGACCAGGACCACACTGCCGATTACGCAGAACGTCCTGATATCGACCGACCAGTCTCGGTTGAAGCTATCGGCGACCAACCTCGAGATCGCCATCAGCACCTGGATCGGGGCCCAGGTGGAGGAAGAGGGCGCGATCACCGTCCCGGCCCGTCTGCTCACCGAGTTCGTGAGCTCCCTGCCGCCCGAGCGCATCGACGTCGACTCAACAGCACAGCCCAAGGGCCTGGCCCTCAAGTGCGCGCGTTTCGAGGCCCACATCAACGGCACCGAGGCCGAGGACTTTCCGCCCATCCCCACCGTCGAGGCGGGGGTCGTAGCGACCGTCGAGCCCGGGATACTGAGGGAGGCCATATCCCACGTCGCGTTCGCGGCGGCGACCGAGGACTCCCGCCCGGTCCTGACGGGCATCAAAGTCGAGATGAGCGGGGCGGACTTCACCTTCGCGGCCGCGGACGGCTTCAGGTTGGCCGTGTTCAAGCAGAAGCTGGCGTCCCCGGTCGACGAGGACCTGTCCTTCATCGTGCCGGCCCGGGCCCTGCAGGAGGTAAGCCGTCTGATCGGGTCGCAGGAGGAGCCGATCGAGTTCATGGTCACGCCGTCCAAGAGCCAGGTCCTGTTCCGTCTCGACGGCGTGGAGATCGTATCGCAGCTAATCCAGGGGACCTTCCCCAACTACTCGCAGCTCATCCCCGACGCGTACGAGGCCAGGGTGGTGGTCGAGCAGGCCGCCTTCCTCAGGGCCACACGCACGGCGTCCATTTTCGCGCGGGACGGCAGCGGCATCGTCCGCCTCCAGGCCTCCGCAGCCAACGGGGCGTCCGGCCGTCTGATGATCTCGTCCCGGGCCGAGGAGCTCGGCGACAACCAGGGCGAGATAGACGCCACGATCGAGGGGGGCGAGGAGTCCAAGATCGCCTTCAACAGCAAGTACCTGGCCGAGGTACTGGACGTTCTGGGAGAGGGCGAGGTCGCTCTGGAGACGACGACGCCTTCGAGTCCCGGGGTCCTCCGTGGCATCAGCAACGACAGCTACGTCCACGTCGTCATGCCGATGTTTGTTCAATGGTGATAAACCGCAGCCCGGACTAGCCATCCCCTTCCGGGTCAGCATCACCCTCTAGGGGCGTTCCCTATCCCTCGCGTTGTAACCACCGGGCTATCACCACTCGACGACGTTCTTCGTCCCTCATTTGACTAGCGCGCCGCACCCGCTCTACCTTAATACGTCATGAGCTTCCCTGGTGTTAGACGCGGTAGGGCCGTTAGCCACTGGCATGAGGGCGTACGCAACTACGCGTACAAGCTCCGCCGCAGTCTGCGCTCCAACGGCCCTTTCGAGGGTAAGCGTTGGCCGGTGGTGGGCACATGGTGCCCTATTTGCGGCTTCGAGCCCAACGACTACGCCCGTCAGCTACGACTAGAGGCTCTAGAGCGTATCGCCGAAGCCAAACGTAAGCGTTCGCCCACTACTTTCGTTAGTCCAGCCGCTACCCGCCTCTTCGCGTAGCCGGTTGAGGACAGGACCCCCCCTGTTCATGTGTGGTAGTCGCGCGGGCGATAACTTTCCTGAACGCAACGTATTGATGGCCTCGAGCGAGGATTGACAAGCGTCGTTGCACCCTGCTACCTTGGGGATGTAGCATAGTGCGCTAGTCGCCACAGTTTTAGTGCGCAAAGTCGCCAGCCCTGCGGGGTGTGGCGGCTTTTTTTTTGGCTATTAAGAAGCGGGAGACTAGGTTCTCGGCCTGGGGATCCGATCAGTGGACTGCT
>CAZGRI010000022.1:0-20835 GCA_964528205.1 uncultured Dehalococcoidia bacterium
GGCTAATCTCACACCAAAGACGCTAGCTCGGCACCAGGTACTTCCTGGGTATCTCGGCCCCCGCCGTATACTGGATCCGGCCGAGTCGCACCATCTGGTAGACGTTAACCCGGAACTCAGGGTTGATGCAAGCGTGCATGTAGGCGTCCCTCTCCGATACGCCATACTCGGTCACCATCCACTCCATCAGGTTGACGATGGCGGACTCGACCGCGTCCTCCAGAGGTCTGAACGAGTACAGAGAGACGATGGACTCGGCCTTTTCGAGACGCACGAACGGGATGGTCTTGTTCTTGACGACCCTGCAGCTCAGCGTCAGCTCACCGCGGGTCTCGTCGGCGGTGCCATAGAACTCAGTGTCGCCCTGGCTCGCGTGCACGTCTCCGACATAGAGCAGCCCGCCCTCGTGGTAGCAGTTGAGATAGACCCTGGTGCCCTCTTTGATGTCGCGGACGTCGAGGTTTCCTCCCCACGGCCCCTGGCCGACGGCGCTGGACTCCACCTCGCGGTCGGGCGCGACACCGATGGTGCCTATCATCGGCTGGAGGTCCCACGTGACCCTGTCGTTGAAGACGCCTACGCCGTCCCGAGTGGTCCCGCTGGGCCCCGGCAGGTGCTTGATGATGTGGACGAAGGGCTGCGTCAGGATGCTCCATCTATGCGAGTCGCCAAGAGGCCCCTGTCCCGGCCGGAAGTTGGTGAACCCTTGCTCGTCCACGATGATCCGCTCGACGGTGACCTCCAGCAGGTCGCCCCTCTCCGCGCCCTCGACGTACACCGGCCCGCCCATGGGGTTGCCTTTGGGCGGAAAGAACTGCCTGGTCGGAAAGTCGTCTAGCTGGGAGGCAGCTTCGGGCGACCGAACCAGTCCGGAGCCGGCGTCCTCGGTCTCCACGACGAAGCTCTCGCCCTGCTGGACGCGCAGGACCGGCTCGTGACGGTGGTCGAACTCGTACATCATGGCCTGGTCTCTGGAGATGCGCTGCACGTTATGCCTCCTGGTCTATTCGGGAGGTGTTTGTGCCATGCTCCCACAGACGGGCGGTTTGTCAAGCGAGGGAGGGACCCACAGGTAGCAAGGGGAGTGAGGCTAGTTTAGTGTCTGGCATACGGCTTTACAGCAGCCGGGCTCCCATCGGCTTGCCCCCCTACGCTCGTCTTTCCGGCGGAAGCCGGAATCCAGAGAAGCGCTGACTGGGTCCCGGCCTTCGCCGGGATGACGAGGTCTGTGGCAACGCTGTTTGGAACGTATGAGTGAGGGTGACACGCGACCCCACAACGCCATGCACCAGCATCCGCGGCCGGGCGGGGAATGCCCGGCCCGTGATCATGCCCCGCTATGTAACGGCCGCCTTTTTCCGGGACTTCCGGGCGGCGGCCGGCTTCTTCGAGGACGCCGGCGACCGGGAGGTCGTGGCCTCGGTCTTGGTGGCCTCGATGCTGGCTTTGAGTGCCTCCATCAGGTCGACGACCTTTCCCTTGGCGGGAGCGGGGGCCGTGGCGGTGGGCTCGACGCCGCCCAGCTTGGCCTCGATCACTCGCTCCAGCTCCCAGCGGTACTCATCCCTGTACTCGCCGGAATCGAACGTCCCGGTCAGCTGGTCGATCAGCGTCGTCGCCATGGCGACCTCTTGCTCGCTCACCAGAGAGTCGCCCTCGGGCAGGTCAAGCTCGTCGAGGGACCGGATTTCGTCGGCGTAGAACATGGTGGACATGGCGATGGCGTTGCCGTAGGGCCTCACACAGCACAGGTGCTCTTTCTGTCTGAGCGACACCTTGGCGATCGCCACCCGCTTGGTGGTCTCCAGCGCCTGCTTCAGCAGGAAGAACGGCTTCTGGCCGACCGGCTCGGGCTCCAGCACGTACCCTCGCTCGAAGTACATAGGGTCAATCGCCGCCAGGTCGACGAACCGGGTGATCTCGATGGTGTGTTTCGACGGCACCGGCAGGTCGCTGAAGTCTGAGGGCTCCATGACGACGAACTCGTCCTTTGCGAACTGGTACCCCTTGATGATCTCGTCCTGGGGTACCTCGACCTCGTGAAAGGAGCAGAACCGCCTTTGCCGTATCCGGCTGTGGCAGGTGCTATGAAGCATCGAGAACGCGATGTCCCTGCTCTGGGTCGCCGGGTAAAGCCGGATGGGGATGACGACCATGCCGAAGCCGACGGCGCCCTTCCAGATAGCCCTTGGTGCCATGGTTCTACTCCTGGTGGCCGCGCCGGCCCCCTCAGACCGCTATAGGCGTGTCTGCGGCATCGGCATGCGGCCCCTGTCCCGGGAAAGCGACATGTTAGACGATGCCCGGCACCATGGCAAGGACAACGGCGGGCTCGCGGTCAGAGAAAGTCCACGTTCCAACCGAGCTCGACGGGCCAGCCGGGGGCGTCGACGATGCGGCAGTCGGCCGGCGGCTTGTCATCTCTCAGGGATACGAAGACTGGATAGCGCAGCACCCCGTTGGTGTTGAACTCGCCATACTCTACGTTGCAGACGAGCTCAGGGTTGCACCAGTAGGTGAACGCCGGCAACTTGGGAGGTCTGGTGAAGGCGGATACGGGCGTGTGCAGTTGCTCCAGCGTCTCGTAGAGCCGTCTGGTCTCGGGTTTCGAGAACTCCGTACCTACCTGGCCGACAAACACGAGCCTCTGGCGGTCGTCATACAGCCCCAGCAGCAGAGAGCTGTAGGGCTCCCGCCGCTTACCTCCGAAGGCGTAACCGCCCACCACGAACTCGCACTCCCTGGCTCGCTTGATCTTCTGCCAGCCGGGACTACGCCTGCCCGCGAGGTAGACGCCCGATTTGTCCTTGGCCATGATGCCCTCCAGGCCCAGGTCGCACGTCGCCTGGAAAAAGGCCTTGCCCTCGGAGTCGATGAACTCGCAGGCCTGGACGTTGTCGGAGGGCTTGAGCACCTCCTGGAGCAGGGTCTTTCTCAAACTGAGGGGTTCGTCCATGACCGATGTCCCCCCGAGAAAGAGCAGGTCGAACGCCACGAAATGGACCTTCGGGTTTCGGACGACGCGTCCCTGTTCCTGGCGTTTGAGGCGACGCTGCATCAGCTCCAGGCTGGGCCTGCCCTCGTCGTCGAAGCAGACCAGCTCGCCGTCGAGGACCGTGTCGCCGGCCTCTACCCTTTTGGGCAACGTCGATAGCTCCGGGAACAGCGGCGTCAGGTCCTTTAGATCGCGGCTCTGCAGCCGGAGTCTGCCGTCGTCTATGAATGCGAGCGCTCGTATACCGTCCCACTTGAGCTCGAAGAGATGGTCGGGCGAGTCGAAGGGCTGACGGGTCAAACGCGCCAGCATCGGGCTTATAGTCTTCGGCAGGCTCCTAGCTTGTACCATCGCCTCTGTAGATTCCCGTCCTCAGGTCGACCGTTGTGCCCGCGCTGCTCAGGCAAACGCTCACTCGATGTCGGCCTCCAACAACCGGCCGAGATCGTGTTTCGCATCCAGGATGCCGGCCCAGAGGTCCCCAGTTTCGCGGACCCTTTCCGGCACCGTGTCTATCGTGAACATGGTCGGGTATACGTCCTCCAGCTCGTTCCACCGCAGAGGGGTCGAGACCGGGGCGCCCGGAAGCGGGCGCAAAGAGTAGATCGAGGCCATGTTCTTTCCCCGGACGTTCTGGTTGTGGTCCAGGAAGACCTTTCCCTTGCGCTTGCTTACCGACCACTCCATGGTAACGTCCCTCGGGCGATTTCGCATTAGAAACCTGCCTACTATTTCGCAGGTTTTGCGTGTCGCGCGGTACTCGTACTCGCGAAGGATAGGAACGTAGATATGCAGTCCGGTCTTCCCCGAAGTCTTCAGAAACGCCGACAGCGAGAGCTGGTCCAGGATGTCCTTGAGCTCCAGGGCGATCTCGGCCGTTTTGGCGAAGGCCTTGCGGTTCAGCTCCGGCTCGTCGCCGGTCTTCTCCTTGCCCGAATAGATATATGGGTCCAGATCGAACACGATGAAGTCGGGACGGTTCAAGGCGCTGCCTCGAATACCGTCCTCCGACCCGGCGAAATCGGTGGTCGCGTCCACGGCGTCCGGCTCCCTGACCGTTCGGGAGAGCCAGGGGTGAAGCTCCAGGTCCGCGATCTGGGCCAGCCAGACCAACGTCGGCAGGTTGTTGACCACGATGTACTCCCCGACGCCCTCGTTGTGGGACGAGAACAGCTCCACGGTCTCGACGAAGTCCGGCAGCTTGTGCTCCCAGTGCTTCTGGTAGAAACTCTCACCGTAGATGCCGTCGGGATATCGGGTCAAGGTCAGAGGCCGATCGCGCAGGTGAGGCAGAAGAACGGGTCCCATGGTCGCGAAGTAGCGGACAACTTCACGCTTGGTGACTGCGACCCGGCCCTCGTGCTCGGGCCAGAGCGGCTTGTTCAGGTTCGTAAAGGCGATCTTATGGCCGTCGACATCCAGCGAGAGCGACTCGGACCCACCGGTGAGCTGGTCCAGTACCTCGTCGACGTCGTCCTGGATGGTCCTTGGCGGCGCCTGCGTCGCTTTGACCGTCGAGACTCGGTCGGCGGTCTCGCGACGCACCGACCTGGGGTCGATCTCAGGGTGAAGACCCACGAAGACCGGCGCTCTGAGGCGGGCCTGGTCCGTCCAGTTGGAGAACCTCACCCTTACGACCATCTCAGGCCGTAGCCACTGGGCCTCAAAGCCGTCCAGGTCGGGTTCGAGTGCAAAGGGCGAAACGTCGACATGGAGTCCACGCATTCTCTGGACCAGCATGTCGAGAGTCGCCTGGTCGAAGCCGCTGCCGACGCGACCCGCGAACTTCAGTTCATCGCCCTCATAGTAGCCCAACACCAGCGCGCCGAAGGTCTTCGACCGGTACCCGGTGCCGGGCGTATACCCGCCGACAACGAGCTCCTGCGCCTGCACCCTCTTTACCTTGAGCCAGGAAGGGCTGCGGGCTCCGGGTTGGTACCGGCTGTCCCGCAGTTTGGCCACCATGCCTTCGAGCCCGAGCCGGACAGCGGCCTCGAAGAATCCCTTACCTTCCGTTTCCACGAACTCGACCAGCTGAACGTGGTCCCCGGCGACCACTGTCCTGGCCAGCAGCCCTTTTCGCTCATAGAGGGGGACGTTCAGCAGGCTGGTTCCATGGACGTACAGCAGATCGAAGGGGTAGTAGACGACCGTTGCGGCGCCCTCGGACGGCCCAACCCTGATCTCCCTGGGGAGATCGATCCTGTTCTGCAGCAGGCCGAAGTCCGGCAGGCCGTCGTCGTTGAGGGCCACGATCTCGCCATCCACGACCATCTCCTCTTCGGGCTGCGATTCAAGCTCGACAACCACCTCGGGGAAGCGGCCGGTCAGGTCGATGCCGGTACGGCTGCTCAGCGTCACCCCACCTCTACGCAGAAAGGCGAGGGCCCGGAACCCGTCGAGCTTGGGCTCGAACAGCCATTCGCGCCCCGAGAACGGCGCGTCGACCAGCCGCGCCAGCATGGGTTTGGTCTGCGACGGGAACGCAGCGTCCTCTCCCAGGACTCGCGCGGCGTCCGCGACGGAGGCGGCGGCCGCACCCGGCGCTGGGAGGCGCCCCTCTTTGAGCTCGTCGATCGTCAGGCCCGACTGTACCGACCTGTCCTCGGTCAGGACATCGCGCTCGGTGTCGGCATACCGGTCCCGGTGTTTGATCAAAAGCCAGTCGTTGGGGCTTCGGGTCGTCTTGACCAGGGTCCACGAGCCGCGGAGCTTGCGTCCGTGGAGGGTGAAGGAGAGCTTGCCCGCGTCGAGGCCGGCCATCATCCTCTCTTCGGCCTCGCCTCGATCGCCGAAGGAAAGCCGGCCGTCTTCGTCGGGCGAGTAGGTGCCGGCGTCCCAGACGATAACCTGCCCCGCGCCGTAGTTCCCGTGAGCGATCACGCCCTCGAACGTCGAGTAGTCCAACGGATGGTCTTCGACCATTACGGCTAGCCGTTTGTCGTCGGGGTCGAGGGACGGTCCCTTTGGGACGGGCCAGGACTTCAGGACGCCGTCCATCTCGAGCCGGAAGTCGTAGTGTAACCTCCGGGCGGCGTGTTTCTGTACCACGAACCGCAGGTTGCCCTCGGCGGCCCGCCCGGTCGCCGGCTCGGGAGTCCTATCGAAGTCTCGCTTGCTTCTGTACTGTTCCAGCATCGCCGTATCGCTCGAGTGGGTCTCCTCTATCCCTTCGGCAAGCTCTCCGTGGGGATGGAGTCCGAAGTTATTCCTTTCCATGAGTCGGACAGGACAGGCTCTAACCTTCCCTCAGGAGAGGAAGAGGATTTCTCATTGTGACGAGCTCGACGCGTGACCGGTCGCAGCGGAGTCGGTGCCAATCTTGCAGTTCAGCACGCCGTCTGGTTCCGGCAGAAGACTGCTGCCTCAATTAGACGGGCGCTCGTACGGCCCGTCCGGGGGTGACGTCCGCTTGTAGACTGCCGTCACCGACCACCGGGACGCCGTTCACCAGCACGTGCCTGATGCCTTCGGGGGGCTTCGTCGGCTCTTGGTAGGTCGCCCGGTCGAGTACGGAATCGGGGTCGAATACCACGATGTCGGCGTCCGCTCCGACTTGGAGACGCCCCTTGTTCTTCATCGCCGGCGCTCGGGCCTCCAGCCGTTGGGCCGGCATTAGCGCCATCTTTCGCAGCGCGTCCGTGAGTGTTACAGTCCCGGTCTCGCGGACGAACCTGCCCAGGACACGAGAGTACGTGCCGGCCGTGCGGGGGTGCCCCTTCCCGTCTCGGAGATGGCCGTCCGTGGCGATCATGGCAAGGGGACTCGAGACGGCGGCCTGGACGGCCTCATCGGGGATCATGTGCAGGATGACCATTCCACCCGTCTCCCTGTACCGTCCGAAGGACTCGGGCGTCAACCGCTCTCCGGTCTCGGCCCACTCCAGGCCATCGTAGTCGATGCCCAGCTTCCGCTGCCACCCTTCGCTGAACATCGCTGACTCGATGCCACTCATCCCGGCCATGTAGGGATAGCACTCGGTGGTCACGTCCAGGCCCTGGGACCGCGCTTCCTCGATCATCTGGAGCAGACGAGGCGCGGCCCTCATGCCCGAGCTGTGGATGTGGACGACGTGCAGCGGCGCGCCGCTGATTGCCGAGGCAGCGATCAACTCGGAAAGGCCTTCGATGCTGTTCAGAGGCTCTTGATGTCCCATGCCGCGCATGTGGACGTGACACGAAGCGGCGAACCGCGCGGCGACACGAAAGGCCTCCAGCACCTCCCATCGGGATGCCGCGGGCGTATACTGCAACCCGAAGCCCATCGCCAGGGCCCCTCGTTCGAGCCCCTTCTCCAGGAGTTGCAGGATATCGCCGATCTCTGACTCCGATGCCTCGCGGTGCGCGGCGTCGCCCACCGGCAGGAAGTCGCCTGGGTCCCGCATGATCTCGATCCGCGCCGGGATGTGGCCGACGCTGGCCCCGTGGTTGATCAAAGTCCGGCCCTCACGAGCCGCGTACCATCCGTCGACGTCGGCCGTCCCCACTTCTAGCTCAAGCGCCGTCGTCACGCCGTCCAGCGCCTGGACCTCGTAGTTCTCCCGGTCCTGTCCATGGGAGTGGAGGTCTATGAACCCCGGCGCGACAACCAGCCCGCTCGCGTCTATCTTGGAGCGGCCGGACAGCGGCTCGACGGCGACGGCCCGAATCGTTCCGTCCTCGATGCCGACGTCGCGGACGGCGTCGAGCCCCGACTCGGGATCGATCAAGCGTCCGCCGGAGATCACCAGGTCGTATGCGGTCTGATCAGAGCTCGTCATACTGCTGTGCCTCTCAACGTCCCAAAAGCTCCGCGATCGACGTTAACGATGCACTTTCGACCGGTCTAGCCACTCTCATTCAGCCGGTCGCACGGAGCCCGGAGCTGCAAGACTCCTCTTCAGGGCGCGGGCGAACTCTGGGCCCTTGCCTCCTCCTCATGCTTGAAGTACACGAACGTATCGCCCCAGACGTCCTCGTGCCGTCTGATAGTGCCGGCCCACTTGGCGAAATCGGCCTCCTGGTAGCCTTCGTCCCTCAGACGCAGGTAGCCGTAGTCAGCGGTTGCCACTACCGGAGTCGCCAGCTTCTCGCTGTCGGCGATGCAGAGCGCGAGGTTCCTGGACCCGAGCTGGTCGAACACGTCGTCGGAGTGCCAGGAGCGGTGCCTGAACTCGAACGTAGCGCGGGTGCCCTCGGGCACCGACTCGACGAACTCGCCCAGCAGCGCTACGTCCTTCCTCAGGTAGGGAGGGAGCTGGAACAACAGTATGCCAAGCTTGGGGCCGAGGGTTCGTGCTCTTTCGCAGAACGTTCCGGCGATGTCGGCGCAGTCCTTAAGCTTCGCGACGTGTGTGATGCGCCTGGGCGCCTTCAGGGTGAAGGTGAAGCCGTCGGGGGTCGCGGCGGACCAGTCGCCGAGTACCTTCTCACTGGGCATTCGGTAGAAAGTATTGTTGATCTCGACGGTCGACAGCCGGGCCGAGTAGTAGGGCAGCATCTTGGACGTGGGCATGTCCTCGGGGTAGAAGCTGCCCTTCCACTCCGGATAGCTGAAGCCTGACGTGCCGATCGAGATCACTTGATGTCACCCATGACGCGATTGGAAATAGATTATATCAACTGAACCCGCGTACTCCACCGCGACGCCGTGCGAGGAGCCCCGTCATTCCGGCGAAAGCCGGAATCCAGAAGAACGGCGATACAAGGGGCGTCCGCTATCGGTAGATGGACCGGCGTGGTGGGATGTGGAACGATGTGCTGTTTGGGCGACTAGAAATCCGGCACCGGGCCTTCGGCTACGGCGTCGGCGGCGATCCGCTCCGGGCAGTCCGCGCTGGTAATGTCGCAGAATCTGCACTCGGCCGCGCTGGGCACTTTGCGGGCCGGCGTCTCGGCCCCTACCCGGCGGATGATCTCGACCAGCCCGGTCTTGAAGGCGTCGTCCATGGCGGTGGACGGGACGGGGACCCGGTGGTCGCGGTACGCGATCTCTCCACGGAACTCGATGTGCCTGTACTGTGGGAATGCCAGCGGGACGGCGAACATGTATATGAGGACCTGCGCGGCGTCCGAGGCCCTGGGCTCCCCGGTCTTGACCTCGAATATGGCGCCCGACTCTCCGGACACCGCTATCAGGTCGGGCTTGCCGCCGACCGTGATCCCGGACGATCCGCGTAGCCGGAACAGGTTCTGCTGCTCGGTGGTCACAGTGTAGCCCTCGGTCTCCAGGTCGGCGCGCACCTCGTTGAGGAGGTCGGTGTGGTCGATCTGCCATGAGAAGGTATCGAAGTCGCTGGGGACCTTCTGGAAGTCCCGGAAGTGGGCCCTGAACCAGGACGCCCACTCGCACGAGTTGTCCCCCACCAGCAGCTTGCTAAGCCAGGTCACCCAGATGTAGGGGTCGGTGCGCCGTTCGGGCATCTTCGCTCTCTCGGGTTTCGCTCACTCTACGGAACGACGACCCTGTCGACGTAGATCCCGGGAGTGTCTATCGAGGACAGGTCTCCGGGGTCGACGAGATCGTCTACTTCGACGACAACGGTCTCAGCGGCCGTCGCCATGACCGCGTTGAAGTTCTGGGACGTTCCTCTGTACACCACGTTGCCCATGGTGTCGGCCTTGTGGCCCTTGAGCAGCGCGAAGTCCGCCTTCAGCGCGTGCTCCAGCAGGTACTGCCCGCCATCGAACTCTCGGCCCTCCTTCCCCTCCGCCATCTGGGTGCCGACTCCTGTAGGAGTGTAGAAAGCCCTTATGCCGGCGCCACCGGCCCGTATTCGCTCTGCCAATGTACCCTGAGGCACCACCTCCAGGTCTACTTTTCCCTCGCGGTACGCGCGCTCGAAAGAGGTTGGCCGGGAGGGCGACGGCGAGACGGGGAAGGAGGCGATGACCTTCTTCACCTGGTCGTTGTCGACAAGGATACCCATGTCCGTCGGACGGTCCCCGGGGACTGTCCCGAACCCGATGACGCTGGCCAGCCCCGCCGTGTTGCTTATGATCGTCAGGTCGCGGGCTCCCTGGTCCCTGAGGGCTCGGATCAGGTTCTGAGGAGTGCCTCCGGGACCCGCGAAGCCGTCCAGCATTATCACCGCGCCGTCGGGAATACCGGCGACGGCCTCCGCTGTGCTGGACACGACTTTGCTGCCGGGCAAGGGTACCCTCCGGACGCGAACGTTGACGACCCTACTTGCCGCTGACGGTTACGCCGGCCATGTCTTCGATGAAGTTGGCGATGGCCGAGTGGTCCGAGTCCGCTTTGCCGTCATTCATCAGCGCGCCCAGCATCTGCTGCACCAGGCTCGTCACGGGCAGCGGCACACCGAGCTCCTTGCCGGTAAGCAAGGCATTGTGCAGGTCCTTCTGATGCAGCCGGATGCGGAAGCCGGGCTTGAAGTCGCCGGCGATCATCATGGGCCCCTTGGCGTTGAGGACGTTGCTTCCCGCCAGTCCTCCCTTGATGGCCTCGAAGACCACGCTGGGATCCAGGCCGGCCTTCTTGGCCAGTACGAGGGCTTCGCCCACCGCCTCTATGTTGGCGGCCACGATGATCTGATTGGCGAGCTTCGTGGTGTTGCCCGCGCCGTAGTCACCGCATAGCACGATGCTGGCGCCCACGACACCCAGCATGTCCAGGTGTCTGTCGAAGACGGCCTTCTTGCCGCCGACCATGATGGCCAGAGTCCCGCTTACGGCTCCCGGCTCACCGCCGCTTACAGGCGCGTCAAGGAAGTCGACCCCCTGGGCCTCACATGCCGCGGCGATCTTTTGCGAGCTACCGGGAGCGATCGAGCTCATGTCGATTACGACGGAGCCGCTCGACGTCCCTTCGAGGACACCGTTGTCGCCCAGGATGGCGGCCTCCGAGTCCGCTGAGTCCGGCACCATGGTGATCACGATGGGCGCGCTTTGAGCCACCTCCTTGGCGGACGATGCGGCCTTGGCGCCGTCGGTGGCGATCTCCTCGACCGCTGAGCCCACAACGTCGTAAACGGTGAGCGAGTAGCCTGCTTTCATGAGATTGCGGGCCATGGGCCTGCCCATGATGCCCAGTCCTACGAATCCTACCTCTTTACCGGCCAACGTCTTCTCCTTTCCGGGTCACTTCCGCTCGTGCGGGGCCTAGTGGCGTGGCGCGACCGCGGTGAGCGGGTCTGCCTGGGTCTCGATCATACTCACTCGATCGGAAGGCCCGATCGAGCCAATCACTGGGTACCTGTGGCACACATTATTGGTTAACCCGCCAGGCCGGTCAAGTGCCGCACACAACTCGGATGGATTGGGGCCGCTGGGATTGACGGCATCCGGCTCTGTGGCTACGATTGGCTGGCCCGATGCGGGGACCGGCCATCGTCCATCGGTAATCGAAGCCAACCTTTGTGGAGCAGTATGCCATCAGGTCCTGAGACCACCATAGACCTGGCATGGGACGGGGGACTAAGGTTCACCTCCAGGGACGGCTTCGGCCATTCGGTCACAGTCGACGCTCCCGAGGAGGACGGGCAGCCGTTTGACGGGTTTAAGCCCGGCGAGCTCCTGCTGACTAGCCTCGCCGCCTGCAGCGGAATCGACGTGGTCGGCATCCTCAAGCGGCAGAGGCAGCGGGTTACCGGGGTCGGCATTCGGGTCCAGGGCAAGCAGCTCCCCGATCCGCCGTGGACCTGGACCGATATCGAGCTTGCGTACACGGTGACGGGCCATGGGCTGACTGCCGTGGCAGTCGAGCGGGCGATCCACCTATCAGAGACGAAGTACTGCTCGGTGGGCGCAACCCTCTCGCCGCAGGTCAACATCACCAGCACATACGAGATCGTCGACGAGGACTCCGGGGCCTAAAACACTTCCGGTCCAGCCAAACGAGGGTTGTCGCCGCCGGGTCGAACGACTCCGGCGACTAACCTTCCGGCGTTCAAACAGATTGGAGAGGGACAAAGTGAGCGAAGCAAAGGTACTTTTCATCCACGGCGTGCATCCGAAGGTTGTGGATGCCATCACCGCCTACACCCCCAACGGGTTCAGGACCGAGGCCCTCAGCGCCGACACGCCGGAGGAGCACCTCATTGAAGCGGCCGGCGACGCCGATTTTATAGTCCTCCACCCCGCCAAAATCGCCGATAAAGTGCTAAAGGCGGCGAAACGTGTCCGGATGGTGCAGATCCTCTCCGCCGGGTTCGATGGCCTGAACCTCGATCTGATCCGCGAGCTCGAGGTGCCCTGCGCCAACAACGGGGGAGCCAACTCCTGGGCTGTCTCCGACCACGCCGTGCTGCTGATGCTGGCGGTGTACAAGCGCCTGGTGGTGGCCGATGCGTCCACACGGGAGGGCCGGTGGATCCAGCCCCTGAACGGCCTCAACACGTTCGAGATGGCCAACAAGCAGGTCGGAATCCTGGGCATAGGCAACATAGGTCGTCAGGTCGCCCGTAGAGTCCAGGCCTTCGACGCCCAGGTCCAGTACTACGATAAGTATCCGCTGTCCGGAGAGCGGGAGCGAGAGCTGAACATCGAGCGCGTGTCTCTGGAGGAGCTCTTCCGGACCTCCGACATCCTCACCTGCCACACACCGCTTACCGCTGAGACCGGGCGGATCGTCAACGCCCAGAGGCTTGGGATGATGAAGCCGACCGCGATCTTCGTCAACACCAGCCGTGGAGGCGTCGTGGACGAAGGCGCTTTGATCGACGCGCTCAACGCGGGTACGATCGCGGGCGCGGGGCTCGACGTCTTCGAGCAGGAGCCCGTAGACCCAGACAATCCCTTGCTCAAGATGGACAACGTCATCGCCACTCCGCACGCCGCCGGCGGGACGTGGGACACATGGTTCCGCCGTGCCGAGTTCGCCTACGGCAACATGGCCAGGGTGTGGGCCGGCGGCGAGCCCCAGTCGCTGCTACCCGACTACGAGGGCTAGAGTAGATTCCGTACGGAATGCTGGTGGGCCCGCCCGATTTCAAGGGAAAAAGCCCTTCATCAACCGGACGACCGAGAAGGGTGGGACCTCTGGAATCTCTGTTATAATCGGGCCCAATCGCCACATCGGGACAGCCCTGCCGCTGGAATTGCACCACGCCACTGCCACCCAGCTCATCCGGCACCGCCTGGAGCAGAGAGAGGAGTCTCTGTCGCCCCACGCTGCCAGGTCTGCTCGAAGCCGGCGCGAGGTGCCAGAAGAGCCGTCCCCGATGCGGACCGAGTTCCAGCGCGACCGGGACCGGATCGTCCACTCCAAAGCCTTCCGCCGTCTCAAGCACAAGACACAGGTCTTCATCGCGCCACAGGGCGACCACTACGTAACGCGCCTGACCCACACCCTCGAGGTGGCCCAGATAGCCCGGTCGATCTCCAGGGCGCTGGACCTCAACGAAGACCTGACCGAGGCCATCGCCCTCGGTCACGACCTCGGGCACACCCCTTTCGGACACATAGGCGAGGACGAGCTGGACGGCTTGCACCCCGAGGGCTTCAGACACAATCGGCAGAGTCTTCGCATCGTGGAGGTCCTGGAGAAGGAAGGCAGGGGGCTGAACCTCACCTGGGAGGTCCGGCAGGGGATCGTATCCCACTCAAAGCCCCGGGGCGATTTCCTCGGCGGCGGACTCGCGGAAGGGCTCACCGCCGAGGCGCAGGTCGTCCGGGTCTCCGACGCAGTCGCATACCTGAACCATGACCTGGCCGACGCCTTCCGGGCGGGTGTGCTGCGGAAGGATAGCCTCCCACAAGAGGTCGTCACCGCCCTGGGCGACCGGCACTCGCGGCGCATCGACTCGATGGTCACCGACATCGTGGAAAGCTCCTGGGCGCTCAGCGGGACCGAGGGCGAGAAGTCCGCAGGCCGTCCCGCCGTATCGATGAGCCCGGCGGTCAGGTCGGCCGTGAACGTCCTGCGAGAGTTCATGTTCCAGAGGGTCTACGTTCCGGAAGACAAGGGCGAGGAGGGCCGGACCGCCCGCAGGATCGTCCGATTGCTGCATGGTCACTTCACGGCCAGCCAGGGGGAAGTGCCGCCGGAGTTCCGCAGCCCCGATGGGGTCGACAGTCAGAGCGTCGTGGACTACGTCGCGGGCATGACCGATCGGTACGCCATCCGGACCGCGGAATCGATCGAAGCTGGAATCGCGGGGATATTTCTAGACAGGTTGGTATAATGCCGTCTGTGACCCCGACTGACAGGATCCGCTCTCGCACCGTCGCAAACAACGCTACCATGATCCAGGAACACCTGGAGGCGATGCAGCGCGATTCGCACGGGCTGGAGTACGACCCTTGGAAAGGGGAGGTCGACGCGATGTGGAAGAAGACGTTCGCCGAGATCAGCCTTATGAGCCCCGGTCCCCAGCAGGCCTCGCTGGAGTCGATCAGGGAGCTTTGGACGACTTACATCACCCACTACGCCACTGTCTAATAGGCAACCGGCCGTTGACCGGAAGTGCCCGCACACCTGGCGACGTCCGGCAATCCGAAGACCGAAGAGAAGGGGGACCTGAGTTTGTCATCCGACCCCAAAGGCCATAATGGAAACATGCTGGAACCCCAGTTGGACCGGGCCAGGCAGACTGCCAACGTTGCGCATGGCGTGGTGATAAGGTTCAAGGAGATGGGGCTGCCAGAGTCACTGGACGCCGAGCTGGCCAGCCTCTGCACGGATCTGGGGGACCTGTGGAGCGCCGGCGAGGCCCTGTCCGAGAGCCTGCAGGCAATGGTCGAGGCGCCGGCCGACTGGGAGGCTTTAGGGGACTCGCTAGTAGACATTCGCACCGGCATCGACCACATGTCCTGGCATCTCAAAAGCGTGAAGAGGCCGCTCACGAGGATTACCCACCACGCGTATCGTCAGGCATCCACGTCCAACGAGTCCTAGGGTGTGTTCGACGTTGCCAGAGCTCGATAGAGGCCGATGAGCGTTGTAGATGACATAAAAGCACGGCTCGATATCGTTGACGTGGTGTCGGAGTCGGTGACGCTCCAGAAGTCAGGGCGTGGCTTCAAGGCGCTCTGCCCGTTCCATTCCGAGAAGACCCCGTCGTTCGTGGTCACGCCTGAGCGTCAGTCGTGGCGGTGCTTCGGCGCCTGTTCGACCGGCGGCGACGCCTTCTCCTTCGTGATGAGGCGGGAGGGCCTGGACTTCGGCGGCGCCCTGAGGCTGCTGGCCGAGCGCACGAGCATAGATCTCGCACCCAGGCGCGAGGGCGACCGCCACGAGGAGCTCTACCGCGTAAACAGCGTCGCAGCGCAATTCTATAGAGAGCAGCTCCGATCTCCGCAGGGCCGGGCCGCGGCGGCGTACCTGGAGAGGCGTGGTGTGGACGAGGACGCGTCTTCGAGATTCGAGCTGGGCCTGAGCCCGGCGGGGAGCCGGCTGAAGGCACACCTGACGGCTCTGGGCGTCTCTGAGGACCGTGCCATAGAGGCCGGACTGCTGCGACGTGGCGAGCAAGGCGACACCTGGGACTTCTTCCGCGGACGGCTCATGTTTCCGATCCACGATCGGCAGGGACGGGTAGCGGGCTTCGGGGCCCGAGCACTCGACGACTCCATGCCGAAGTACATCAACACCGCCGGTACCGCCATCTTCGACAAACGGAGCATCCTGTACGGGCTGCATCTGGCAGCGGGTCCCATCAGGAGCGGCGGGACGGGTGTGATCGTCGAAGGGTACATGGATGTGATCGCGGCCCACCAGCACGGCTACGACAACGTCGTCGCATCGATGGGCACCGCGCTAACCGAGCAGCAGGTCGGTCAGCTCAGGTCGCTCGCCTCGGAGTTCGTGCTTGCGCTGGACCCCGACGTGGCCGGTCAGGAGGCCACCATCAACAGTCTGATAACCACATGGCAAGCCTATGAAGAAGGGGCGGCCGCTTCGACCCGCAGGGCAATAGGCTTGCGCCACCGTCGTGACGTCCCGGTTCTGAAAATAGCTGCTCTTCCCTCAGGCCGAGATCCTGACGAGCTAATCCGGGGCGATCAAGCTGAATGGATGCGGCTCCTCGAAGAGGCGATCCCCCTGATGGACTTCAGCATCGATCACATCCTTCCCAAGATGTTCAATCTGGATGATGCTCAGGGCAAGTCACAGGCGGTTGAGTTCATGAAGTCTGTGATCCTATCTTACAGCCCAGTGGGCCAAGACCACTACCTCCAAAAGCTCGCCCAAAAGCTGAAGGTTAGCGTTGAGTCTGTCAAGGCCAGCATCGGCGATCTCAGGAGAAGACGGCCCGGCAGGGCGGGCAGATGGGCCGCTCCCGAGCCCGGCGTCGATGCCTCCGGACCCGCCCTCGTCTCGAGCCCGGAGTCGTCGCTGGAGGACTATGCGCTGGCGATGCTGCTGCAGTGGCCGGACCTAAGAGAGCGCACCGCGGACCTTCCGACCGAGCTTTTCGACAGAAGCGAGGTGCGGGAGCTATTTACCCGATGGCTAAGCTGCTCTACAATAGATGAATTGCGAGCGTCGCTGGATGATGCGTTGCACCAGTTGCTGGACGAACTTATGGCCAAGGAGTTGGTCGCCTCCGACATACCGACAAACGAGGCGGCGCTCGACCAGAGTATCCGGCGTCTGCAGAAACGCCAGGCCCTGCGGGAGCAGGAGGACCTGTTGGCGTCCGAAGACCCGACTCTTCCGCCCCCAAGGGAAGTCGAGGCGCCGGTTTCGGAGCTAAATGCTAGAATCAAACAACTGTCTGGCTGATTACAGGATGCCCCTCATCCAGTCGAAGAAGAACGGGATTGCTTTATGAGTAGGGACACAGAAAGCGACGACGCGGGCAACCTGGTCAAGGACTTCGTGGAGCAGACCGCCACCGTCGAGGACCTGATCGGCCTCAGCAGGTCCCGAGAAGACGGGTTCGACCCACACGAGCAAAGGGATGGCTCTGCCAACTCGTCGAATGGAGACGGACAGAGGCGCTACGCCGACACGATCATTACGGCTACCCGAGGGCGGGGCGGAAAGCGGGCTAAAGCCGGTCAGACCGAGTGGGAAAAGGAGCTGGGCTCCGTCGAGATGATCGACGACCCGGTCCGCATGTACCTTCGCGAGATCGGTCGGGTTAGCCTTCTCAAGAAGACCGATGAACGAATGCTGGCGCGCCGGCTAGAGGCCTATACCTATGTCACGAAGATCGAACTGGCGCTGACATCGGTCGAGGGTCGGCCCCCTCGAGCCTGGGTATGTATGGTCGAGTTCCTGAGCCGCATCTCAAACGCCAGGCCAGTCGCGCAGGCCCTCAGCGGCTATCACGGCCTGGACGGCACCAGGACTCTCCAGGACCTGATGTCGGACGCCAAGATGCGCGACATCCTGGATGGAGAGCTTACCGAGGAGCTACTGAACTACACCGCCGATATCGTCAACAGGGAGCCGGACGAGGTGAAGGCCGACATCCAGGCCCTGGCCCTGGACAGCCGCCTGCTTCCACAAGAGGTCTCCGAGATACTCGGATATGAACCCACACTGGAGGAGCTGGGAGAGGAGCTTTCCAAGGCCGAGTTCATCCGCGCCATGGAATCGTACGAGCTCCTGTTCAGCGCGCACCTCGCGGGTGTAAAAGATCGTGGCGTACGGGCCCAGAGCCACCTGGCGGAGGCGAATCTGCGCCTGGTAGTCAGCGTGGCCAAGAAGTACATCGGCCGCGGTATGTCCCTGCTGGACCTGATCCAGGAGGGGAACATCGGCCTGATAAGGGCCGTCGAGAAGTTCGATTACCGGAAGGGTTACAAGTTCAGCACCTACGCCACGTGGTGGATTCGTCAAGCCATCACCCGAGCGATAGCCGACCAGGCCCGCACCATTCGCATCCCCGTCCACATGGTGGAGACCATAAACAAGCTCCTTCGCGTAACTCGCCGCCTGGTACAGGAGTACGGTCGCGAGCCCACCAGCACCGAGATAGGCGCTGGGATGGAGGTGCCCGCTTCGAAGGTAAGGGAGATTCTGAAAATCTCTCAAGAGCCCGTCTCGCTGGAAACGCCGATAGGCGAGGAGGAGGACAGTCACCTGGGGGACTTCATCGAGGACCGGGGCGCGCTGGCTCCCTCCGAGGCGGCATCCTACCAGCTCCTGCGTGAGCAGGTCGACGATGTCCTGTACACCCTCAGCGAACGCGAGGCGCGGGTGCTTCAGCTCAGGTTCGGACTCGAGGACGGTCGAAGCCGCACTCTGGAGGAGGTGGGCAGGGACTTCGGAGTCACCAGAGAGCGTATCAGGCAGATTGAGGCCAAGGCCCTCAGAAAGTTAAGGCATCCCAGCCGCTCCAAGAAGCTCAGAGATTTCTTGGAGTAGGGACCCGGCGAGCATGGGCGCGACTGGTTACGCCGGCCGCGCTTTTTTGCGTTTTAGGGGTTGAAACAGACCATGGCTCGAACAACCCAGACGGGCCAGACACCCGAGCACACCGAGGTCCCGACAAAGTCCAAGGTCGCGGTTGTCTACACGACCCCGCAGACCGTTCTCGACGACGTCGGCAGGGCCATGCGCCTAGCCGACTATCAGGCCCACCTCCCCATTGATGTCCCCACGCTTCTGAAGATCAACATATCCTGGCAGCACTACTATCCGGCCTGCTCGACCACACCCTGGCAGATGGAAGGTGTGATCAAGGCACTCCAGGCCGGCGGGTACGACGACCCGATCCCAACCCACAACGGCACGGTGGTAGTGGACGCGCATGAGGGCGCGGTCAACAACAAGCACACTGTGGTCGAAGAGAGATACGGGCTGAAGAGCGTCCACCTGGAGTCGGAGCGGTGGGTGCGATATGAACCCAAGGCCACGATGTCCGTCCTCGAAGACGTGTACCCCGAGGGCATATATGTGCCTGAGATGCTAATCGGAAAGAACGTAGTTCACCTACCGACGATGAAGACCCATGTATTCACCACCATCACGGGCGCCATGAAGAACGCGTTCGGGGGCCTTCTGAACCAGAGGCGGCACTGGACCCATTCCGTCATACACGAAACTCTCGTGGACCTGCTCAAAATCCAGAAGGAGATCCATCCGGGGGTGTTCGCGGTCACGGACGGGACGTTCGTCGGCGATGGCCCCGGACCGAGGGCGATGCGATGGCACGCTAAGAACGTGATACTGGCGGGTGCCGATCAGGTCGCCATAGACGCCGTGGCGGCACGGATGATGGGGTTCGACCCGATGTCCATCAGGTTCATTCGGCTGGGCCACGAGGCCGGGCTGGGATGCGCGGACTTCGACGACATCGAGGTCGTAGGCGAGGACATATCCGAGGTGAGCTGGGGGCTTCAGAGCAAGCAAAACACCCTTGCAAGCCGGGGCCAGAAGCTAATCTACTGGGGCCCCCTCAAGCCTCTAGAGAGAGCCTTGCTCAGGACCCCAATAGTACCCTGGGCATATCTAGCGTCAAATCTGTACCACAACGACTATTGGCTGCGCTTCATCGGCCGCAAGCGGGTCCGTGAAGCCATGAAGACCGATTGGGGCCGGCTCTTCCAGAGCTACTAATCAGATCAGTTTTCCCCGCCCCTATGGGGACACGGGCGGCGCTCTTTTTGGGTGGGGGACATTGAGGGCGACCGCAGTTCCGACAATACTCAGGACGCGGGCTCGCCGTAGACCTCGATCTCAACCACGCCGGTGTTCCCGCCGCTGGTCTGGGTCGCCTCGAACCGTAGCCGCCTGCCCGTGAAGTCCACGTCGAAGTAGTGAACGCCGGCGGCGTCTGGGACGCTATAGGGCCCATGGGTCTCTCCCAAGTCCGTGACGACCTGGAATGAGAGGATCTGCGCCGAGCTCCCCATCGTCCGGGTCCAAAGCCCTATGGATGTTACCTGTGTGGGTGAAGACAGCTTGATCTCGATCCAGGCATTGTCGCCGTCGCCGGCGCTGGACCACTGCGTCCCGGGGTCACCGTCGATTGCGCGGACCGCTGCCCAGGCCCCCTCATCGCTGCCACCAAAGCTGCTGCTGCTGCCGGCGATGCTACCGCCCGAACTGAGCAACGCCAGGTTCCGGCCCGCCGGCGCCGGCACGGCGCTCTCGGTCAAAGGCAATGTGCGGAAGGTGCTGTCCTTGCCGCGGTAGACGGTGCCGTCGGGGCCCACGCCGCCGAAGTTGTAGTGGTATAGGGTGTCCGGCTGAAGGCCCAGCAGCATTGGGTGGTGGCCGCTGTGCCCTCCACCAGCCATGTCTGAATCGGTGGCGATCTGGCCGTAGTCCGTCGTTAGCCCGTATACCACGGCGCAGACGACATCGACGTTCGTCGTTGCCAGGACCGTTGCGGAGCGGGCTGTGACGTCGGTTACGGAGGGTCCCTCGGTCAGGATGTCAGCGATGTCAGCGGTCTCGAAGCCATCGGTGGCGCCACCGCAGGCCCAGAGGAACAAGCCCAAGAACAGGACCAGCGGGCCGAGGACGAGCCTCTTCACGGACCCCTGACCAGGACGAAGCCCTTCTCGCCGGAGACCTTTGCATCGTTGGGCCTGGCTATGACGACTCCGGCCAGCGTGTCGTCCAGCAGGCTGGCGTTGAACTTCCAGACCAGCTCGACCGTCTCGACCGGCAGTCCCTCGGTCGTAAACAGTACCTCCCGGTACTTCAGCCGGTTGGCCACAGTGACGGACGCCCCGGGCCACTCAGCGGCGCCCGCGACCGGCTCCTGGAATTGCACCTTGATCGATTTACCCGGCGCGTCAAGGAAGAGGCCGACCTCCCTGGGCTCGTCGTCTCCGGGCAACGTCAACGTCCCGCGGTAGGTCTCCCACTGCGTCTCGTTTGTCATTAGATGTCACCCACTCGCTTTCGTATGCGTCTGGCAATAGGATAACCGAGGGACTTCGCTCCGACAAGCTGTCAGCCCCGTCGCCTCGTCTGAAGGTGAACAGGTGACGAAC
>CAZGRI010000023.1:0-20800 GCA_964528205.1 uncultured Dehalococcoidia bacterium
GGGAGATCTTGCTCTGAGAGTAGGCCCCCACGGCCTCGTACATGTCCTGGATGTTGATGTCCTTGCCGTGGTAGTTGCCGGGCAGGATCGCACCGCCGTAGAAGAACAGCGACGGTATGTTGAGTCTGGCCATCGCCATCATGGCGCCGGGCATGTTCTTGTCGCACGCGGCGACGACTATTAGCCCGTCCATGCTCTCGGCGAAGCAGACCGTTTCGATGGAGTCGGCTATCACCTCGCGGCTTACCAGGGACGCCTTCATGCCCTCGGTGCCCATGGATATGCCGTCGCTGACCGTTATGGTGCCGAACATGAAAGGGACCGACCTGGCGTCCCACACGCCCTCTTTGACCTTTTTGGCGAGCCTGTCCAGATGGACGTTGCAGGGCGTGACGTCGCTGGCCAGGTTCGCGACGCCCACAAAGGGCTTGTCCATGTCATCGTCGGTCAGCCCGACCGCCCTCAGCATGGACCGAGCGGGGGCCCGGTCCGGCCCCTCGCTCATGGCCGCGCTCTTACGCTTCAGGCTCGTCTTCTCTTCCGTCGTCATGGCGGTCCCTTCCTGCGTCGTTAATATCGGGCGCGTCGGCTTATCGATCAGAACACCGTCTCTGAACGATGGACGGCTTCGGATCAATCACGGGGGTATTCTACTCCCAACCAAGCTCTCGCCGGAAGTCCCGGCAAATTGGACACACGTCTAAACGGTTCTGGGAAGGATGTTGATCATCGAAGAGCTGGTCGAGGATGAATCCAGCCAAGCCTCCGGCCCTAAGGAGGGGTTCCTGTACCGACTCGTACCGCTGGAGCTACTGTTCATGGCTCCTGACGAAGGAGTTATCGAGGCATAACCGTCGTCCATCGTTGACGATCACTGGCCTGCTGTGCACAAGTGTCAAGTCCAACGCCTTTCATCAGATATTCTGGGCCACCGGCACCTCTACCCGGTCCCTCTGCGACCGTGATGCACATCTGAGGAAACGCTTCTAACGCGATTTCGCCTGAGTCTTGCAGAGTCCAGGTTTGGAGCTCTGCCTCGGTACATGCCACCAGGAGGAGCCGAGCCCCGATCGAGGTGTTCTCGGCCTGCAGGCACAGCTCATAGTGAGGCATGCGTATCACACCGTTCCTGAGAGCGGCCACGTCAAACCGTCCGTCCTGGTTCCATATCCCGTGCTTACAGGTATGCACATGTAGCGGACTCTCTTCTTGTACGCCCCCCAAGTGACCTGGGATATCCAAACAGTAGCCTCGTGCTTCGTCAAGCGGCGCGATCACCCGCAAGAATTCACCTTCGTCATTCACCTGCTCCGATTCTGCCACCTCAGATGTGACTACATCCTGCGCAACTGCGGGACTCGCTGACTCGTCGGGGTTCGAATTCACGCAAGCCGCAACAAGCACCGATGCTGCGAGGGTTGTGCTCAACGTCGCAACGAGGTGCTTAAACAGTACTTCCAAGTGCTTACTCGGCAAACGGGTATCCTGTCGCGTCAGTCTGCTAGGATCCGTCCGACTTTGATTCAACGTCCTATCGGTCTACGAGGCCGTCCCGAAACAGATTATTCTGGCCGTGGCATCGTTCGCCCTTACTCCGGCAGCCGGTCCACGGTAACGTGGCATGCGGGCTCCCGCACTGTCACTGGGCAACACTCAAAAGGTGCTCCAAAAAGCGGGGCTTGGGCTTCAGCTACGGCACAACCCCGGACAAGGTGTGAATCTAAAGGAAATCGTTTCGGCGACGAAGGAGGGTCGGATGTTCACTATTGCAAACACCGTTAATCCTCCGAACCCGGGCCCGAGGGCTTCTGGCTCCTCTTAGCCCGGCGGATTAGAAAGACACAGAATAAAGCCGAAACCGCAGATATCCCGAGCATCAGAAGTATCAATGGCCCGAGCATAAAGGGGGAGACGAAGCACGATGGGTCGCGGGAGGAATACTGTCCCGCAGACGGTCCAAATGGACCCTGGCCGCCATATCGGGCTGCGATGAAGGCCAACGTCAACTGTGGTAGGGCCACACGGGCAACACCGATTACCCCAGCGATGGCGGCCGCATGCTTCACCCGGGACTTTGCCGATAGGAGCCAGACGAATGGAACAAGATCCACCACCCCTGGCAGCAGCGCCAGACGCAAGTGCCTTACTTGCCACAAGGGCCAGTCGTTGCCGCATTCAGGCAAGAACGATATGACTATTCCGGTAATTGGCAAAGTCACGAATGGTGATAGGATCACTAGGAGGAGTGGCCAGAGAGGCCTGTTCAGTATCGTCACGGCACCACTCCCCAATGATCGGTCGCGGCTCCTTCAGAGTCGAACTTGATCGTGGTCAGTGTCACTCCCTTGGAACTGTCTGCCCACGTTTCACCACGGTCTGGGGAGCCGAATACACCTTCGCAGACCTTGCTGGTGAAAAGAGTGCTATCAGTCCCGAAGTTGGGAGACACGACTACCCAAGGCGAAAAGTTGCCATTCCGATTGCCACCATGGCGAACAAGCGCTTCACCGTAGTCTCCTATTTACTAGGCATGCGATTTAGACGGAATGGAGCATTGAAAAGTTCCCGACTAGTCAAGAGGGAGCTATGCGGCTGCAACCCGAGTCATTGGGATCTCGGGCCGGAATCGTAAGACTGGCTTGGGCCGGCAACGCTACCACGGAAACTCGTGGCCCCTTACCTGATTAGGGAAGTTAAATCGTCACCACTCGATCGTACCTGCACGGGCGTGACCGGCGTCGACACGAACGCCAAAACCGCTATTTTTGCCTGCTAATTCATCATCCTTGACGCCGAAGGCACGGCCGTGAGGTTCTCAAACCGGGACGTCGTCCGACGGGACTGATATCTTGGGGGTCTCGGTCACGTGATCACGTCCTTCACCTCGTCGAGGCCCAGTATCTCCCTCTCCCCCAGTTCCGAAGGTTTTGAGAGTGAGTCTCAAGTCCCGGCAGATAGGAGCACACTACCAAACCAGTCAGGGCAAGACGAGAAACTTCTTGATGGGCCGTGGCGCCCGGGAGAGGAATCCAGTGTTGTTACCGATCGAGGTATGAGCTCGGAGATCGGAGGGAAGAGTCACCGGGGACTCGAGGTGCTCAGGGTCCGACACCGCCTTAGGATGATATGTCCATCGCGCGGCGGGTCTTAGCTAGCCCTCCGGCTTGTGCTTGTCGATGAGGGCCACGACGCGCGGGTCTATGTCGTCCAGGGGCCGGCCCGCGTCGCTGTAGGCGATGCCGAGGTGGGTGTCGCGAAGGAGCCGCTCGTACTCAGGTTTTCCCCGCCACTCGGCGTCGAGATCCTCGTACAGCGCGTTCAGGTGTTGCCTGCGGAACATGTAGCCCTCGGTCCTTTCGTATGCGGGGACCAGAGTCGCCCGGGCCCTCTCACGGGCGGCGTCTACTCGTCGGAGACGCCGACGCCCTCGTCTATGGCCTTCTTGACCCGGGCGGCGAACCCCACGAGTTCCTCCTCATCGGGCGCTCCGTCCTGGCTCAGCCTCTCCTTGAACTGCTCGAAGAGCCAGTCCTCTCTGCGTCCGTGGGGGAACTCGAAGAACTTCCTGTCGAATTGTGGCAGCTCACCCGGGCCGAAGTGGCCCTTGTCCCTCAGGGAGTATCCCTCCAGGTTCTCGGTGCCCTTGCCCAGCACCTCTCCGGTCTCAACGTAATGCTCCATAACCGGCCTCATGCCGTACCGCTGGATCGGGCACGTCTTCATGCAGACGGCGCAACCCTCGTAGCGAGCCATCACCGGGCGGCACCGCTCGTAGATCAGCTTGTTCTTCTCGGCTCCCCGCCACCAGACTTTGTCCCGTACCAGGGCCCGTCCCGGGCACCGGTTGACGCAGACCTGGCACTCCTGGCAGAATTTCTGGATGCCGTAGTCCTCCGGCTCGTCGTAGGTCACTGGCGCGTCCGTGGTAACGATCATAAGCCGCGCTCGAGAGCCGAAGTGGGGAGACAGGAGCTGGCCGTTTGCTCCAAGCTGGCCGAGGCCGGCTGCCACGAACATCGGGATGTAGACGGCGCTGTTGAAGCTGACACCGTGGATCTGGGCATGGTAGCCCATCGACCGGATATAGTCGCCCAGCTTCAGCAGCAGGTCCTGCTGGATCTCGTACGTTCCGAAATGGGCATACTCCGCCTCCAGGCTGGGAATCGTCTGGGTCTGGTAGTAGTCCTGCTCCAGCGCCAGGCAGATCGCGTGCTCATACTTGGCCCAACCTTTCATACTGGCGAACGTGTAGTGCCTGTCGTACCTGGTGAAGCCTACCTCCCCGAAGCCCAGCTCGCGGGCCCTGCGACGGATGTCCTGAGTGAGGTCCTTCCCCGGCTCGAGCTGTCCGGTCGGCTCCAGCTCTCCGGACACACGGGCGGCGGCGATTAGCGGCTTCATCCGCTCTTCGTGGCCCTTGAGGTATTCGACCACCTCCCCGGTGTAGACCGTCCAGACCCATTCCCGGTCCGCGGCCTTTTCCACGGCCTGGCTCTCTAGCGGGTACTCACGGCTGTAGAAGGCGACGTCGGCCTCTATCTCGGGGATGCCGGGGACGGTGGCCAGGTCTTCTGCGACGGGGATATCTACGTCGGAGTCGCCGTGTTTCCTACCGGGCCTGTTCACGGTGTGACGTACAGCCTTGGCCATTTGGTCCCTCCATTCAATGGGCTGCCGGAACGGGCTACCGACGGGTATAGCGCGGAGTGTACGCCCTCTGGGTCCGTGAGTCAATCGAACTAGTCCGCATATTGTGCATGATGCATTAGAACCAACGTTCAGCCAGACCCACCCCCGTGGACCGAGGGTTCGACGGCTGTGACATGATCGTCGTGATGGCGGCTCTGCCTGAGCTGCCTCGCCATAAAGACCAGTCCGCCTATGACGATGATGCTGAGATAGGTGATGGACCTGTCAACCAGTGCCACGGACACCGCATCGTTGCGTCCGAGCTCCAGCAGGAGCAGGCCGGTCACGCCCGGCTCTACGGCTCCGACCCCTCCGGGAGTCGGCACGGTACTCAAGATCGCGTGGCCCAGCGCCACGACGGGCACCAGGGCCAGCGGCGTGCTAATGCCCAGTGCCTGGATGACCAGAAAGAGCCTGGCGGTCTCCAGGAACCAGCCCGCCAGGCCGAGCATGAGGATCAACGGTAGCTGCTTGAAGCTGCCCAGCGTTCCCTGTTGGAACCGGTGATAGCCGGACTCCAGCCGTCCGGGCAGAAACCGGGCCAGGCTGGCTCCGAACCGCTTCATCAGCACCAGCAGGGTGGCCAGGCCCGCCGCCATGACAAACGCGGCGATCAGCAGGTACTGCGATGCCGATGAGTCGCTGGTCGTCGAGAGGAGGAACACGCTGACCACCAGCACCACGAACACGATCGACATGTCCAGTACACGCTCGGCCAGCACCGTCCCGAGACTCGCGGGGAAGCTGCCCCTGGAGTCCTCGGCGAACGCGTAGGCCCTGTAGGCGTCACCCAACCGAAGCCACGCGACCGAGTTCACGAACCACCCGATGACGATGAGTCTGGACGCGTGCGCGATCGAAGGCAGCCGCCCATCCGGTGGGGAGACGACGCCGGCGTTGCGAGCGAGAATCCTCCACCGTGCGCCTCTGAAAACGAAGCTCAGGTAGTATGCGCCGAAGGCGAGCAGGTACAGCCATGGGTTCATCCCGCGCACGGTCCGCCACGTCTCGCCAAGGTCGAAGTCCAGTCTCCATAGCAGAAGGACGATGATGGCGGCCGCTACTCCGAAGGACAGGAGCGTCGGCGTCGAGAGGAACCGGCGCCTTACTGAGACCTGCGGGGCGGCCGGGCGCTGGGACTGGCGCATCAATCTAGAGGGGCCTCTTTTTTGGTATTCCAGGCTTTCGAGGGTACTTGTCGGGTGTGGGGCCGGTCTTCTTGAGCACGGCCAACCTCCTCGTCCCGGTGATCTGGGCAACGGAAACTTCGATCACGTCCACGACGCGGCCTCCCATCAGGCGCACGGCGCTCTCCGCATCTCTCAGTTCGTCATCGAGGCCGTGAGCTTTCTGGGCGATTACCAGCCCCCCAGGGCGGCAGAATGGGAGCGTTAGCTCGGCTAGCACCGCCATGCTACCCAGCGCCCTCGCGAGCACGAAGTCGAAGGACCCGCGTAGCTCCGAGTCGTGGGCCAGCGTTTCCGCCCTGCCGGTCCGGATGGCTACGCAGAGGCCCAGCTCCTTGGCCAGGTGGTCCAGGAATGCCGTCTTCCTGGCCGTGGAGTCGACGAAAGTAGCTCTGAGCTCGGGAAAGGCGATCTTCAGGGGCATGCCCGGGAAACCGGCCCCGGCGCCAACGTCGATGAAGCTACCTCGGTCCCGCATATCGTCAGTCAGGGCGAGGGACACCGTCAGCGAGTCCAGGAAATGCTTTTCCCGTACTTCACACCAGTCGGTGACCGATATCAGGTTCACCCGCTCGTTCCACTGCACCAGCTCTCCGTGGTACAGCCTGATCGAGTTAACCTGTTGCGGTCCTAGCTCGACGCCCAGCTCCAATGCCCCGGCGATCAGCTTTTCCACCCGCTCCCCCTAAACGCCCGCGGGCCGTCCGTTGGCCGGTGGGATTATACCATCGGTCCTCTGGGCCGCCAAAGCCAAGCTGGGGCGCTCGACGCCACCAAGCCGCGATTGGGTGCCGCGGAGGAAGTCTTGTTGACAGGGGTCACCGGCTGGACTAGACTTGGCGCACATAACAGTTGAATGCCATGGGGGAGCTTGGGAAGCCAGGCTGAGAGGTCCCGATGAGTCGGGGCGACCCCGAATACCTGATCTGGGTAATGCCAGCGTAGGGACTTGGCCATGCCGCACAGCAGAGGCCGCCCGGACAGGAAGGGGCGGCCTTTTTTCGTTGTCCCGTCCCGAGCACCTCCGTGGAGTTCGCGGCCGAAAGGAGGCTGGTGCGGTGATTAACAAGATAGCGGTCCTGGGTGGCCTTGCGCTGCTGCTAACGGCTTTGGTGGCTTGCGGTGAGGAGGAGGTCCGAGAGCTGGTCGTGCTCACCAACGACAGCTTCGACATCAGCGAGGAGATCATCGCGGAGTTCGAGGAGGCCAACGACGCGACGGTAGTTATCCAGAAGGCGGGCTCTTCGGGAGAGGTCTTGACCCGGGCCATCCTCGAGAAGGGCAACCCGTCGGGGGACCTGATCTACGGCATCGACAACACCTATCTGACCAGGGCGCTGGACGAGGAGATACTGGTCAAGTACGAGTCTGCGCTCCTCAGCAAGGTGCCGAAGGAGTTCCGGCTGGATGACACCAATCACGTAACGCCCGTGGACTACGGCTACGTCAATCTGAACTACGACAAGGCCTTTCTGGAGGAGAACGGGCTGGAGCCGCCGAGCTCACTCGAAGAGCTCACCGGGGCCGACTGGAAGGGCAGGCTGGTCGTGGAGAACCCGAGCACCTCTTCTCCGGGGCTCGCCTTCCTCATTGCGACCGTGTCCTACTTCGGCGAGGACGACGATTACGACTACCTGGACTTCTGGGCCGACCTGCGTGCCAACGACGTCGCGGTGAAGGACGGCTGGAGCGACGCTTACTATACCGACTTCTCCCACTACGGTGGAGACCGTCCCCTGGTCGTCAGCTACGCGACGAGCCCGGCGGCGGAGGTGTTCTTCTCCGAGGGCAAATACGAGGTACCTCCGACCGGCAACGTGCTGGTGGACAAGGCGACCTTCCTGCAAATCGAGGGGATCGCGATACTCGATGGCGCCCGGAACGTCAAGCTGGCCCAGAAGTTCGTAGACTTCGCGCTGGACAAGGCCTTCCAGGAGGACATCCCGGGCCGGATGTTCGTGTATGCTGTCAACAAGGAGGCCGCGCTGCCGGACTTCTTCAAGTTCTCCGAGGTCCCTACAGAGCCGGCCGACATCGGCCCCGGTACCATCGACGAGAAGCGCGACACCTGGATCGACGCGTGGACGAAGGTGGTCCTTCGCTGAGGCGCCGTGCCTGAACAACGCCGGGGACACTCGATGGCCGGCGCTCGGCGGTAGGGTGTGACATGAGCTGGGGCCGCTATCTGCTGATACTGCCGCTGGGCTACCTGGCGTTGTTCTTCGTCTATCCATTGGTGGCCATCCTGTCCCGGAGCCTGGGTGACGAAGGGGGCTTCGGCCTGGGGCCCTTCGGCTCGATTCTCGGCGACTCCTACTACCTGGGGCGGATCTGGTTCACGACCTGGCAGGCCGTGGTCTCGACGCTGTTGAGCCTGGCGATCGGCCTCCCCGTGGCCTACCTCTTTGCCAGGTTTGAATTCCCCGGTAAGATGGTGCTCAAGGCCGTCTCGACGGTCCCTTTCGTCATGCCGACCATAGTCGTGGCCATGGGGTTCGTCGCGCTGTTCGGCCCTAAAGGCATACTCAACAGCCTGACGATGGACCTGTTCGGGCTGGACACCCCGCCGGTAAGAATCTCCAACAGCCTGACGATCATCTTCATGGCGCACGCGTTTTACAACTACGCCATCGTCGTGCGCATCGTCTCGACCCTCTGGGGCAATCTGGACCCCGGGCTGGAGGAGACCGCGAAGGTGCTGGGCGCGGGTAGATGGCGGACCTTCTATCACGTCACGTTGCCTCTGCTGCTGCCCGCCGTGGCGTCCGCGGCCCTGCTGGCCTTCGCGTTCTCGTTTACCAGCTTCGGCGTTGTGCTGGTCCTGGGCGGGCCGCAGTTCGCGACCCTGGAGGTGGCCATCTATGAGCTGACCGCCAAGCTGTTCCGGCTTCCGCTGGCCGGCGCCCTGGCCGTGGTGCAGCTTGTGTTCACGTACCTGTTCCTGCTGCTGTACGCCAGGCTTCAGGAACGCATGTCGGTAAGGGTCGGGCTTCGACCTCGCGAGGACGCTGCCCGGAGGACCATGAAGCGGTCGGAGCGGCTGTTCGTCGTGGGAATGGTCCTGGTGCTTCTGGCGGTCCTCTCCCCCTTGATCGCGCTGGTGGTGAGGACGCTGTACTCCGGTGATGCCTATACGCCGGGCCACGTCGCAAACCTGTTCTCCAATCAGCGAGGGTCGTTCTTCTACATCTCGCCCCTGCAGGTGATGTGGAACTCGCTGCGGTTCGCCCTGATGACGGTGGCCGTCTCGCTGGTCGTCGGCACGATAGTGGCCTACTTTCTCGCCAGGTCTGGGCGACGGCGGTCCGGTTTCTTCGACGCCTTGTTCATGATGCCTCTGGGCGTGGCGGCGGTAACCCTCGGCTTCGGCTATATCATCACAATGAACCGGGGCGTTCTCGACCTCCGAGGGTCCTGGCTCATCCTGGTGATCGCACACTCGCTGATCGCGTACCCCTTCGTCATCCGGAGCCTTCTACCCGTTCTCCGTGGCATGAACCCGAATCTGCGGGAGGTGGCCGCGGTGCTGGGTGCCTCGCCGCTCAACGTCTTTCTGCATGTCGATCTCCCGATAATAGGCCGCGGTATGCTGGTGGGGGCGACCTTCGCATTTGCAGTGTCCATGGGGGAGTTCGGCGCCTCGCTGCTGCTAGTACGACCTGAGTATACGACCATGCCAGTCGCGATCTTCCAGTTCCTGGGCAAGCCGGGCGAGGCCAACCTGGGGCAGGCGCTGGCCATGAGCAGCCTGCTGATGGCGGTTGTCGCGGCAGGATTTATCGCCATCGAGCGGTTCCGCTATCGCGGGGTGGGCGCTTTCTGATGGGCGTCCTGGAAGCCGTCGGACTGTCCGTGTCCTTCGGAGGCGTGAAGGCGGTGGACGATGCCTCGCTGACCGTGGAGCAGGGCGAGATGGTCTGCCTTCTCGGGCCCAGCGGCTGCGGCAAAACGACACTGCTACGCTTGATAGCGGGACTCGAGGAGCCGGCCCAAGGAGAGGTGAGATACGATGGGGAGTTGCTGAACGGTATGCCTCCTCAGCAGAGAGGGTTCGGCCTGATGTTCCAGGACCTGGCCCTGTTCCCCCACATGGACGTGTTCGGCAACGTCGCCTTCGGCCTCCGCATGCAGCGGCTGTCCAGACCCGCGACGTCGGAGAGAGTTGGCGGGCTGCTGGAGCTGGTGGACATGCCCGGGTACGCCCGGCGCAAGGTGCACGAGCTTTCGGGAGGCGAGCGTCAGCGGGTTGCGCTGGCCAGGGCGCTGGCGCCGGCGCCGCGCCTGCTCATGCTGGACGAGCCTCTGGGGGCCCTGGACCGGGTCCTGCGAGACTCGCTTCAAGGCCAGGTCAGGCGGATCCTCAAAGAGGTGGGCGTGAGCGCCATCTACGTCACCCACGACCGCGACGAGGCGTTCGCCATGGCCGACAGACTGGCCTTCATGGACCGCGGCAGAATCGTCCAGATCGGCGCTCCGGAGGAGGTCTTCGCGGCCCCCAGAGACGAGTTCGTGGCCCGGTCACTGGGATTCGACAACATACTGCGAGGCGTCGTCCGGTCCCGAGGCGAATACGTGGATGTCGACTGTGAAATCGGGACGGTCCACGCCAGACCTTCCCTGGTTCCAGAAGATACGGGCAGCGACGTACTGATGTTGGTCGAGGACACCGGTATAAGCCTGGTACCGCCGCCGAATTGGGCGGAGCCATACAGGAACGTGTTAGAGGCGACCGTCGCCGAGCGGTCGTTCCGGTCCGGAGAGTACGTCGTCAAGCTGCGCATCGGCGAGGGTGTGCTGTCGTGCCGCTCGGCGCACGTGCCGGTGGCAGAGGGCCAGGAGGTCCGGGTCGCGATCGACCCGGACGCCATCAGATCCCTGGGAGCGAGCTGAGTTCGGGGCGTTCGATGCATCGATACGACGAGCCCGATACCAGGGGCAAGAGGCGCGAGGAGAAGCGACGCAAGATGCGCAAGATGCGCGTCGTCGGCCGCAGCGTGAGACTCCTGCAGGAGATCGTCAGGCGGCGTGCGGAGAGGCTCCGCGAAAAAGAGAAATAGAAGCTACCCTCAGAGGCCGCCCATCGTTGGTGGAACTCATCCATGGGCGGGATGCAAAGGGTAGGTGCTTAGCTGTAAGCGGCGTTGAGGCCAGCTAGATGCTGACGACGTTGTCGGCGCCGGCGACTATGTTCGCCGACTCCACGGGATTGATGAGCTTTGCGTTCTTACCGGCCAAATCCTGGCCGGTCACCCCACGGGCGTTAGCTCATATCCCTCATATGTTTATCGGCGTGCCGTTGGCGATGGTGGTCGCCATCAGCTCCTTGACCGACGGGAAGCCCGACCCTATGGTGCTGGCCGCCACCTCATCCTTCATGAGGTAGACAGCTTCGCCAAGTAGCGTTATCTCCGCCTCGTGGCCGGCCTCCGCGGCGCCGTTGGCGCCCACGAAGACCAGCGCCGCCTTAGTCGGATCGTTGGAGCCGTTTGTGCCCATGTACAGCAGTTTAGCCATGGCCATCCTCCAGCTTGTGGTGAGAGCCATATTAGGTTTCCCTTATTTATATGTCAAACAGCATTGATTTACGATTATTAACCATCCTCATTCATTGACCTTTATGGTAAGACTCCTACCGCGGACATAGGTTGAACAAATCATGTGAAGTGTTTCACGTTATCCGGTATAATTGGCTGGCGATTTTCGTGACTATGGAGCTGCCTGTGATACCAAGAACGATCTATCGGCGACGTCCCAATATGACCGTTTAGCCGATGGAAGCGGTACAGGTAGGCGCCGAGATCAGGCACGGCCGAAACCAGCTGGCGGCCACCGTCGTGCTGGGCCACGCTATCAAGCACATCTACAACTCGGGCCTGCAGACCATCTTGTTGCCCGAGATGAAGATCGGCCTCGGCCTGAGCGCGACCCAGCTCGGGTCGTTGGCGTTCTCGCGGCAGGCCACCGGCTGGGTCACCACCATGGGAGCCGGGTACCTGGGCGACCGCTTCGCCAACCAGGCGGCGCTCATGCTCGGGATTTCCCTTTCGCTGCTGGGACTGGCCTACTTCGCGGCGGGGTACGCGTCCAGCTACTGGATCATGTTCGCCGTGATGCTGTTCGTCGGGATCGGCCCATCTATGTACCATCCGCCTGCCATAGGCGCCCTGTCGCGGAGGTTCCCCGACAGGCGCGGGTTCGCTTTGTCCCTTCACGGCATGGGCGGCAGCGTCGGCGAGGTGCTGGGTCCGATCGTCACCGCCGGCGTCCTAACAGTCCTTGTCTGGCAGGACGTTCTGAAGGTCAGCCTTTTCCCCGCGCTCATCGGCGCTTTCGCCATCTGGGGGATGATGCGCAGCGTGCCCGGGGTGGTGCCCGGCACGGCCTCGACCAAGGCCTACCTTGCGTCCTTGGCCTCTCTGATCAAGAAGCGGGTGCTGATGCTGGTGATGCTCGTGACGGCACTGCGGAGCATGGGCCAGAGCGCGATCGTGATATTCCTGCCTCTGTATCTCCGGGAGGACCTGGAGTACTCCGCGGCGCGAGTCGCGCTGTACATCTCAATGGGCCAGGTCGTGGGTATCGGCGCTCAGCCGGTGATGGGCTTTCTATCCGACCGGGTCGGACGAAAGGCGGTGCTGCTGCCGGCGATCATCGCTCTCGGCCTGCTGTACATGGCCCTGGGATTCGCCAACCCGGGCCCCCAGCTCGTACTGACCATCCTGGCGACGGGCGCCTTCACCTACTCCTTGCACTCCCTGTTCATGGCGACCGCCATGGACATCGCCGGAGGGGAGGTGCAGTCGACCGTGGTCTCTGTGATCTACGGCGCCAGCTTCCTGGGGACCATATCTCCGATATTCGCGGGGATCATAGCCGACTCATTTGGTAACGAGGAAGCGTTCATGTACGGCGGGGCCGTGGTGTTGTTGAGCGGGGTGGTCCTCGGCCTGACAAGGCTGCCAAGGGCCTCTAGCGTCTAGGCTGTGGGATTTGGGCTCGGGACCTAACCTCCATGCCCCCAACCCCTAGACCCCAGACCCTGTCGGTGTCACGGAGCGTTGCACGGACGAGGTGGTCCGCGGACCGGCGTCAGTGCGGGGCCCAGCTCCTGGACCGGGCCACCGCGCGCTCCCACTGAGCATGGAGGTCTTCGCGCTGCCGGGCGTCTATCCCGGGTTCGAGCCTGAGGTCCGTCTGCCGCAGCTCGGCGATGGTGTCGATGTCCTTCCAGAAACCCGTGGCCAGTCCGGCCAGGTAGGCGGCTCCCAGAGCCGTAGTCTCGGCCACCTCGGACCGCTCGATGGGCTTTCCCAGCATGTCGGCCTGAAGCTGCATCAGCAGCCGGTTGGCCGAGCCCCCGCCGTCGACCCTGACGGCTGCGACCTCCAGATCCGAGTCTAGCTCCATCGCATCGATCACGTCCCTGGTCTGAAAGGCCGTGGCCTCCAGCACTGCGCGGGCGACGTGGCCCGCCGTCGATCCCCTGGTGATCCCCACGATGGTCCCTCGGGCGTACATGTCCCAGTGTGGGGCGCCAAGTCCGGTGAACGCCGGTACCAGATACACACCTCCGTTGTCAGGGACGGACGAGGCGAGAGTCTCCACGTCGGCTGCGGAGTCGATCAGATTCAGGCCGTCTCGGAGCCACTGAACCGTGGCGCCGGTCGAGAAGATACTCCCCTCCAGGGCGTAGGTAGCCTCCCCGTTCAGGACCCAGGCTATGGTGGAGACCAGCCCGGCGCCGGACACGACACGCCGGGTGCCCGTGTTCATGAGCACGAACGAGCCGGTGCCGTACGTGTTTTTGGTCATGCCGGGTCGGAAACACGCCTGGCCGAACAGCGAGGCCTGCTGGTCCCCGGCAACCCCGGCTATGGGTATGCTCCGGCCCCCGAACAGGTTGCCCCCGGCATGGCCGAGGACCCCACTGGGCGGCCTGACCTCCGGCAGCATGCAGGCGGGGATGTCGAGCTCTCGCAGAAGATCTGGGTCCCAGCGTAGCTCGGCCGTGTTGAACAGCATAGTTCGGGAGGCGTTGGTGAAGTCGGTGGCGTGAACGGTCCCGTTGGTGAGGTTCCAGAGCAGCCAGGAGTCCACGGTCCCGAACAGCAGCTCGCCGTCTTCGGCCCTTCGCTGCCCGTCGGGCACGTGGTCCAGCAGCCAGCGTATCTTGGTGGCGGAGAAGTAGGAGTCGATTGGGAGGCCGGTCTTGGCCGCGACCTGAGCGCCCAGGCCCCGGGCCTTCAACTCCTCGCAGATCGGTGCGGTCCTTCGGCACTGCCACACAACGGCGTTGCCGATGGGCCGGCCCGTTCGTCGGTCCCAGACCACCGTCGTCTCCCGCTGGTTGGCGATGCCCAGAGCGACGATCTCATCGGGACCGGTCTCCGTCTCCTCGAGAAGCTCCTCGATGACGTCGGTGCAGGAGCTGAACAGCTCGTCCGGGTCGTGCTCCACCCACCCCGGCTGCGGGTAGAGCTGCGCGATCTCCGCATAGGTCTTCCACAGCACGCGGCCGGAGCCGTCGACGAGTATAGCGGTCGTGCCGGTAGTTCCCTGGTCGATGGCGAGGATGTAGCCGGGAGGAATCACTGCCTGCTACCGGCCGGCGGCCCGATCAGCACGACCGACCGCTGCACGGAGCTGGTAACCTGGGGTCCTGTGTCCGAGATGAAGACGTCGATCTCCGACCGGACGCCGAACTCCGGCAGGTATATCCCGGGCTCTATCGTCACCGCGATACCCGGTATCACCCGTCGGGTGTCGTGGGTCTCCCATCCATCCAGGTTGACGGCGTTGCCGTGGCCCTCGTAGCCCAGGCTGTGGCCGAGACGGTGGTTGAAGAACTCGCCGTAGCCTGCCTCGGAGATGTGGTCCCTGGCGACCCTGTCCAGCTCCCAACCCTGGGGCGACCGGCCGTCCCGGAAGGCCTGCTCCAGCGCCGCAACAGCGGCGTCCCGGGCCCCGATCACCACGTCGAAGACCTCCTGATGTCTCGACGGGACGCTGTCGCCGACGAACGCGGTCCATGTGATGTCGGCGAACATGTTGTCGTCCCCCCGCCTCCGTGCCCACAGGTCGATAAGCACCCAGTCGCCTGGCTCGATCTTCGATGTCGACTCGGCCGTCGGCTCGAAGTGAGGGTCCGAAGCGTGCTCGTTGACGGCGACTATCATCCCGTCGCCGCCCTCCAGACCTTCTGTCGCGTACCGCTCTCGAATGAATTCGGCCACGTCCAGCTCGGTCACACCCGAGCCCAGCGAGTCGCCGACAAAACGGAAGGCTTCCTGCACGATCTGACCGAGCCTTCCCGCGGCCTCGACGTGGGAGTCCAGCTGCTCGGGGCTCCAGCGCTGGGTCGCGTACTGGACCAGGTCCGCCGACGGCACCACCTCGACACCCGCGCCACGGACCAGCTCCAGCGTGCCGCCGTCCACCTTCGACGCGCGGGGCAGTGCTCCCAACGGCGTGTACTCCATCGCGACGCTATGGGAGCCGGCAAGCAGCTCCGCTAGCCTGTCCACCATGTCTTTGCGACTGACGAACAGGGTCGGCGGTAGCCCGAGGTGCTCGAATCTCCCCTGGTCCACGAAGCTGACCAGCAGGCTCGCGGGCCCCTGTCGGGGGACCCAAAGCCAGCACGGCCGGGTGACGTTGGACACGGCGCCGACCGTGTCCCAGAATATCGGGTTCATGCCCCGGTAGTCGTACAGAAGCCATCCGTCCAGGTCCTCGCCCTGCATGTACTCCTGGGCCTGGCGGACTACCCCATCAATGGTCATCGGCGCCTCGTATTTGATTTGCCATGTTTCCCGTGCGGTCTGCCAGGCGACTCCCACCGTCGGACACGTCTCATGATTTGCCAGCGATTTCGGCCAGGACGCTTTCCTTCATCTCGAAGCTCTGCTTGTCGGTCGGGAAGGAGCCGCTCCGGACGTCGGCAACGTACTCCGCAGCCGCGCTCTTGATAGAGTCGGCCAGTCGGGCGTAAGGCCGGGCGTGCTTCGGCGTGAAGTCGATGGCGAGACCGAACAGGTCGTGGAACACCTGGACCTGGCCGTCACAGTGCACGCCCGCGCCGATCCCGATGGTCGGGATGGACACACGTTCCGTGATCAGGCCTGCGAGAGGACCGGGAACCAGCTCCAGCACGACTGCGTAGGCACCGGCCTCCTCTAAGACCCGCGCGTCCTCGACCAACTCGGCGGCGGCTACCGAAGACCTGCCCTGTACCCGGTACCCGCCAAGCTGGTTCACTGCCTGGGGCGTCAGGCCTATGTGGGCCATCACTGGGATGCCGGCATTTACGATGCGCTCCACCGTCGCGGCGACACGCCGTCCTCCCTCCAGCTTGACCGACTGGCAGCCTCCCTCTTTGAGCAGTCGGCCGGCGTTTCGCACGGCCTCGTCGGCGCTGGCCTGGTAGCTCATGAAGGGCATGTCCCCGACCACGTGGGCCCGCTGAGTCCCCCTGACCACCGGCCTGATGTGATGGAGCATCTCGTCCATGGTCACGGGTATGGTCGAGTCGTACCCCAGTACGACCTGGCCGAGGCTGTCTCCCACCAGGATTATCGGCACGCCCGCCTCCTCCAGAAATGCCGCCGACACATAGTCGTAGGCGGTGATCATCGCAATCTTCTCGCCCCGACCCTTCATCTCCGCCAGGTCTCGTTTCGTCACACGCATCTCGGTACCTCCTCTGACCGGTATTTGAGTGAGGGCCTCGTGTCCCGTCCCTCGGACTGAAGTCCGAGGTTTCCCCAATCCTGCGCTCCATCCTTGAGATCCAACCCGGGTATTTCAGTGCCCGGTGGTCGCTATGCCCTTCGACCGTCCTTCAGTCAGTGCTCGGCGGCTGGATGCTTCTCGGACTGAAGTCCGGGCCTTCGGCTACCCGCCCTGGACTCCTTGAGTATCTCTCTGGTTTCCTCGGCCCTGGCGGGAGCCAGGGCGCCCTTCTCCACAGCCAGTGGCAAGGCCAGAAGGGCCAGCTCTCGGTACAGCGGCAGCACATCCGGCGCGCCTTCCTTCAACGCGGCCAGATGCTTTCGCACCGTCCCTATGTCGCCGCGGACGTAAGGGCCGGAGACGGCGTTGGGAAGGCCCATCGACTCCAAGTTGATGGCGACCTGCCGCATCATGGGCAGCAGTGCGTGGACTCCCTGGCTTCGGGTCAATCCCAGGTCCTCCCACACCGAGGCCGCCGTGGCCACGAACGTGGATAGCAGGTTGCCCATCAGCACACCCGTCACGTGGTACAGCGGCTTGTCCTCGGGCCTCAGAAATACGGGGTTGCCCCCGATAGCTTGAGCCGCCTCCCTGAGGAACTCTCTAAGAACCTCATCCGCCTCGATTCCGAGGGTTATCCCCGGGAAGCCCTTCGATCCGTTGTCGATGTCTGAGAACTGCTGTAGGGGATGGAACGCGCCCCTGGCCGCTCCCTGCTCGGCCACCGGGTCCAGGACGTCCAGCGAGCCGGCCCCGGAGCAGTGTACCGCCGCCTGATCCGGCCGCCACGATACCGACGACGCCACCGGCCCAATCGCGTCGTCGGGAGTCGTCAAGAAGACGACGTCGGCGGCGTCCACGACCTTCTGCCCGGTCTCGCGAGGCTCGCAGCCGGGCACCCTCCCGGCGACCGACTCTGCCGAGGACCACGAACGGCTGGCCACCGCTACGACACGGTATCCGCTCCTGGAAAGCGCCACCGCCAACGAGCCGCCGACGGCGCCCGCACCGATGAACCCTATTCTGGAGTCGCGGTCAAAGCCCGGCATCGGCTGTCAGCTCCCGGACGCTCGGTATGCCACCGAGGGTCGTGGCTTCTAGGACGGCCCCGCGTATCGCCCTGGCGACGCAGACGACCCCGGCCGCCAGGACGCGGTCCAGGTCCACGGGCCCATCCACCGCTCCGGTGGCCATGGCGAACATCGTGTCGCCGTCTCCCATCAGGTGGGCCGGCCTGACGGCGATGGCGAGGCCGTCCTGGGCCGACGACGCCAGCTTGTTGGCGTGCACCTGGCTCAGCCTCGCGTTGGTGGCCACGACCCCTATCGTCGTGTTGGTCATCGTGGGTCGGGCCGAGGCGAATCCGGCGGATGTCACCAGCACCATCGGGTCGACCATCGCACCGCTTGCGTCCCGTGGGCCGGCCAGCAGCTTGCCGCTGTCAGGGTCGTGGACCCCGCCTAACGCGTTCACCGCGACGACGGCGCCGACTACCAGGCCCTGCCCGAGGTCTATCGACGCTGTACCGACCCCCGACTTGACGCTCGACCCGGCGCCTAGCAGCTTTGCGACGGTCGCCCCGGTCCCAGCGCCCACGCTGCCCTGCGCGACGGCGCCGGCGTCCGCGACCTCGCACGCCGTGTACCCCTGCTCAGGGCCCGGACGTACATTGTCGGTTATCAGCCCGAGGTCGAACAGGATGGCGGCGGCGACGATGGGCAGCCTCGTTCGACCGAAGACGATGCCGACGCCCTTCTCCTCGAGGTAGCGGACGACCCCAGACGCGGCGTCCAGTCCGAACAGGCTTCCGCCGCCGAGCAGGACGCCGTGGAGCGCGGTCCCTCTTGTCGTCGGCCTGAGCACGTCGGTCTCCCGCGTGCCGGGGGACGAGCCCCTGACGTCGACCCCGCCAACGGCGCCGGACTCACACAGCACGACCGTACAGTCGGTCGCGGCCTCCGTGTCCGTGTAGTGGCCGACCGTGATCCCGTCAACGTCGGTGATGGCGTTGTACCAAGTCAAGATAGGGACCCCACGACCAATAAACGTCTTGACCCGCCGGCCCACGGCTGTGGTTCAGATTGCCGTGCCTCGCCAAGACGAGTTCCCCCGGTCATACAAAAAGCCTTCCCAGCCAGGTGAGGAAGGCTTCTCTAAAAGCGAATCGCGATGCTCGTTACACCGAGCATGCCCAAGGCATCTCGGGTCCGCGGCGCCTTGTTAACGCTCACCGTTCCCCAACAGGATTGGCTGCGTCCTAAATGATACCAGGCGCATGGCAGCGCTTCAATATGCCCAGCGCGGTACCAGGAGCGATTGCGGTGGTCCAGCGCCTGTCACCCACTCCACTTGACACTCCAAATGCCGGGCTTACAATTGCAGGGCCGAAGCCCCGTGGACCGCCATGAGGCCTGGCCAAAGCTGTTGAAAGAGGTGCCGCATGAGTCTGGAAGGCAAGGTTTGCATAGTCACGGGTGCAGGTAGCGGAATCGGCCGGTGTACGGTCTTGGCGATGGCCCGGGACGGTGCCAGTGTCGCGCTGGTGGGCCGGACCAAGGCGAAGGTCGAGGCCGTGAAGGACGAGGTCGAGGCGGCCGGCGGGACCGCGATGGCATTCGGGATCGACGTCGCGGACATGGACGGGGTCATGCGCATGGCCGAGTCAGTCAGGTCCGAGCTTGGCGGCCCCCACGTCCTGGTGAACAACGCCGGCCACAGCTCATATCATCGCCGGGTGCTGACCACCACGGCGGAGGAGGTCCGCGACGTAATAGGCTCCAACCTGGTGGGTACCATCTTCTGCACTCAGGCCGCGCTTCCAAGCATGGTTGAGGCCGGAGAGGGGACCATCATCAACGTGTCCTCACTCGCGGGCGTTACGGGAAGCATGATGGGAGGGATGGCGTACAGCGCCGCCAAGGCGGCCGTGATCAACTTCACCCGGTTCATTAACAACGAGTACCCGGACAGCGGCATCCGGGCCAGCGTGGTCATCCCGGGCGAGGTCGACACCCCCGTGCTCGACAAGAGGCCGGTCCCGCCGGACAAAGCGGCCAGAGCCACCATGGCCGGCGCAGAGGACGCAGCCGAGGTCATAACAATGATCGCCAGGCTGCCACAGCGGACGGCCATACCGGAGCTGATCCTCCGGCCAACGGTGCAACGAGACTCCTCGGCGGAGACGTCCAGGTTCCCGTAACGCGAACCGGCAAACGAGTCTTCCGGCGTTTAGTTCGTGGTCCGCCTCCTGGCAACCGCAGCAGGCGGCCTGGGTGATATAATCGCGCCGACGCGGCCCATCGAGAAACAGGACTAAGCGCATGAAGTATGTATCCGAGCCCAATGTATACCTCGTCACCCGTCCGGATGTCGATTGGGAGCAGGTGGAGGCGTTCCTGGCCGACGAGGGTGTGCCGCCCGTGCCGGAGAGCATTCGTGCCGGCGAGGACCCATCGACAGCCGTGGTCGAGATCTCGGCACGGCTGTGCTACATGAGCTACGGCCGGGGCCGTCGGGACATCGCCGATTTCATTACCAACCTGCTCTCTTCCAGGGACGGCAGTGTCTTCGAGCACGTTAACTACGGGTTCGTGTTCACCGGTGTTTCGCGCAGCCTGACCCACGAGCTCGTGCGCCACCGGGCCGGATTCGCCTATAGCCAGCGATCCCAGCGATACGTCGATGAGTCCGAAGGGTCGTTCGTGCTGCCCCCGGCGCTGGTCGATGAGACGGCGGACGCGGACGAGGCGAGGGCGGTGCTGCTCGACGCGCTGGAGAAGGCCTCTTCGAGCTATGGCGAACTGGTCGCCGCGTTGGAGGAGGCGCTGCCGGCGGAGTGGTTCGAGGTCGCACGCGACCGCCGAAAAGCGGTGCGGCAGGCGGCCAGAGCCGTGCTGCCCAACGCCACCGAGACCAAGATATTCGTGACGGGCAACGTCCGGGCCTGGCGTCACTTCATCGAGATGCGAGGCGCCGTGTTCGCCGATTGGGAGATCCGCCGTCTGGCTATCCGGGTCTTGGAGATACTGCAGCGAGAGGCCCCGCTAATGTTCGGCGACTTCACCGTCTCGGACCTGCCCGACGGCACCAGGACCGCCACCCCCGTCTACTCGAAGATATGAAGACATATCGACATGGCTAACGCGGAGATCGTATCCATAGGGTCGGAGCTGCTGCTGGGGCAGATCGTCGAC
>CAZGRI010000024.1:0-19716 GCA_964528205.1 uncultured Dehalococcoidia bacterium
GGCGGCCGTAGGGATCCAGGGGAATGGGCTGGGTGAAGGTCCAGCCCGTAAAGGCCCGGGCGGCCGTCTTGATGTCCTGCTCCGTGTAGTTGCCGACCCCCATGGAAAACAACTCAAGGAGCTCCCTACCCCAGTTCTCGTTGGGCTCGTCCCTGTGGTTCTCGGAGTTGTCGAGCCAGTGGAGCATAGCCGGGTCCGTGGCCAGGTCCATCAAGATGGTGCGCATGTCCGAAAGGCAGTTGCGCCGGAAGGCCTCGATCTGCTGGACCGACGACGGGCCGTGCTCGCTCTTGCCCACCGACGTCGCGAATATATGGTGCCAGAGCAGGGCCAGCTTCTCCTGCAGCGGTCTCCTGGTGTTGATCATGCGATAGACCCAGACGGCGTTCCATGTGAACACGGTGTCTGGATTGTTGAGCTCGAGGTAGTATCTGTAGACGACATCGTCGTCGACATCAGGGTATCGCTCGGGGTGTAGGAGGTCCTCTACGACCGCCTCGTAGCCCCTGGCCGCGTGCTCCTCGAGCTCATCCCTACCGGCGCCGAAGCCGGCGCGACGTAGGAGGTGGGCGGTTAGCGCCAGTCCGTTCTCCGTCACCGGACTCTCCTCAAAGTCGCCGGATCTCGGCGCGTCGGTCCTCGATGCCCGATAGGCTACCGGTGTACCTCTTCGGAGTCAACAGTAAGGGGTCGATCTGAATCATCGCTTTGGTTTTTGGAACCAATGCCGTGGGTTTTTGCGAACCAAGTTGACCCATTACCGGGTCAACGGTCCGGCTCGGGTCTTGTCAGTCGCTCTCAGCCGACTTTGCCCAGGGCGAGGTCAAAGTCGTACCCGAACCGCCGGCCAACGGCCTCCATGATCTTACCGCCCGCGCGGTAACCTCCACGCCCACGCCGTCCCCAGCAACACCGCTATCGAAAAGCTATCTGGTCAGGTAGTCGGTTGGGAAACAACCCCCCCATTTAGTTCCGCCACGTCGGTGAGGCCACAGTACGCCAGCGCGTAGTCCAGCTCGCCCTTCAGGATGTCTAGGACTCTCTCAACGCCCGCCTCGCCGTCCAGGGCTAGACCCCAGAATATGGGTCGCCCAATCAATACCGCACGGGCCCCTAGGGCAAGGGCCTTCACGACATCGGTGCCCGACCGCACGCCGGAGTCCATGTACACCTCCAGGCGGCCGGCGACGGCCTCCACTATATCGGGCAGCACCTCAATGGGGGCCTTAAGGGAATCCAGTACTCTCCCCCCGTGGTTGGAGACCACGATCCCATCCACCCCGTGCTCAACACATAGCAGCGCGTCCTCAACAGTCATGATTCCCTTGACCACCAGCGGCATGGCGGTCAGGTTCCGCAGCCATTCGAGACGCGACAAACCTAGTGTAAACCCCTGCTGGACTCCAGTCGCACTGCTGGGCCTGTCGTCCCGCCGCCGGACCAGCTCGGGGCGGTCCCTGAGGCTCGCCCACGGCGAGGCAGACGCACCCCGAGGCCGGGTCCTGTGCTCCCAACCTACCGGGGGCACCACCGGCACGTCCACCGTAAGACACAGCGCAGAGTACCCGGCGACCTCAGCACGTCTAGCGAGGTGCTCCGTCGTCTCCTCATCCCAGTTGTAGAGTTGGTACCAGAGCGGTCCGGAGCCGACCTCGGCCACCTCTTCGATAGTGAAGCCGGAGCCGGCCAAGAGCACCAGTATTGTCCCTGCAAAACCTGCGGCCCTGGCCACCGCCAGCTCCCCTTCCGGGTGGATCTCACGGTAGTGCCCGGCCGGAGCGATCATTACCGGCACGCCTATCTTTTCCCCAAGCACCGAAGTGGACAGCTCCCGCCTCTCGACGTCCGCCAGATATCGAGGGTTGATGGTTATCTCTTCGAAGGCCGAGCGGTTCCGTCGCAGACCTCTGCCGTCGCCGGCGGCCCCGGCCACGTAGGCCCATGTGTCCGGGTCTATGCGCTCTTGGGCCAGCCGCTCGATCTCCAAAAGATTTGTCGGCTCCGTTGCCACGGCTCTCTCCTATCGCGTTCTAGCAAGCAGAGTGATATTCTACCGCTCGGTCCGCCCTACCGAGTCGATCGTCGCCGCTGGGCCTCCGTCCACATGACCTTCTGCTCGCGCCTGACGTCCTCGTCGGGCGGAGTGAACCGCTCGTGGAACGCCGTCCGATACGACTCGAACGATCCACGCTCGATAGCCTCTCGCATCTCCGCCATGAGCCTCAGCACGGACCGCAGGTTGTGGATGGTTGCGAGGCGGTAGGCCAGCAGCTCCTTCGACCTGAACAGGTGGTGGACGTACGCCGCGGAGAAGGTACGGCAGGTGTAGCAGTCGCAGCCCGGCTCTATGGGGTCCCCGTCCGTCCGATAGGAGGCCTTGTCGACGTTCAAACGCCCCGAACGCACGAACAGGGCCCCGGTGCGGGCAATGCGCGTCGGCAACGCGCAGTCGAACATGTCGATGCCCCGGGCTACGCATTCGACCAGGTCCTCCGGCGAGCCGACCCCCATCAGATAGCGTGGCGCCTCGCCGGGCAGCATCTGGGCCGTCAGCCCGGTGGTCTCATACATCACGTCCTTGGGCTCGCCGACGCTCAGTCCACCGATGGCGTATCCGGGAAAACCGAGCGAGGTCAGGAACTCCACGGACCTCTGCCGCAGGTCGTGAAGGACGCCCCCCTGCACGATGCCGAACAGCATCTGGTCGTGTCGTGAATGGGCCCGCAGGCAGCGCTCCGCCCACCGGTTAGTACGCTCCAGAGCAGCCTCCGTCACGGGCCGGGCGGCATCCGCCGGGACACACACGTCCAGAGGCATGACGACATCCGCCCCCAGCCTCTCCTGATACTCAATGGCGGCTTCGGGGGTGAACCGGTGCGTCGAGCCGTCGATATGCGACTTGAAGTCGATCCCGTCCTCTGTGATCTCTCTGAAACGCTCCAAGCTGAAGCCCTGGAAACCCCCGCTGTCTGTCAGCAAAGGGCCGTCCCATCCCATGAAGCCGTGCAGAGCACCCAGGTCCTCGATTACGTCAACACCCGGCCGAAGATACAGGTGGTAGGCATTTGCCAGGACGATCTCGACCTCCAGTGTCCGGAGATCGTCGGGGTCCAGTGCCTTGACGGAGCCCAGCGTGGCGACCGGCATGAACACGGGCGTGCGGACGTCGCCATGGGCCGTGCGAAGCGTACCGGTCCGAGCGGTCCCGTCGGTCGCCTCCAGACTGAAGCCGGTCATCCCCGCAATCCCTCTATGACCAGCCTCACGCCCATGGCCAGAACGAGCACCAGCAGCAGGCGCAGGATCCACGGTCCATTGAAGACGCCGGTCAGCCGCGCACCCACCTGGCCCCCTGCGACCAACCCGAGTCCCGCCCAGACGAGAGTCGGGTACCAGTCTACATGCCCTATCGACGCGTGGGTCGCGGCGCCGGCGGTTGTGTAGAAGGCCAGTGCGAACACCGAGGTAGCGACCGCGACACGCACGGGGAAGTGGAAGACGTATACGAGCACCGGCATCCGTAGGAACCCGCCCCCGGTGCCGAAGAAGCTCGACAGGAAGCCGAGCACCAGGTTGAAAAAAACGGCCGGCGCCTCATTGAACTGGTATCGGAATACCTGCCCCGACCCTGTGGTTATCTCTCGGCGTCCTGTCATCGACGAGTCAGAGGGGCTTTCGCTTTCGCCGGCCCGCTCCGATACCTCCGGGCGAAAGACCATGAGTACGGCCAGACCGATCAGCAGCAGTCCGAACAGTAGCCGGAAGGTGCTTCCGCCGACGGACGACAGCACGAAAGGGGCGATGACCGACCCGGGTATCGCGGCGCCCGCAAATAGCAGGCCGCTGCGGACGTCCACGAAGCCCATACGACGGTATGTGATCGCCGCCGTGACGCTATTGATCGAGACGGCGGCGAGCGCCGTGCCGGCCACGACCTTGGGCTCGAGGTCGAAGAAGATGAGCAGCGCGGGGCCGAGAATGAAGCCCCCGCCGGCGCCCACGAGAATCCCGTAGGCGCCAGTACCGAATCCCAGCAGCGCTAGCCATAGCCAGTCCACAGTCTCACTAAGCGCGGTCTGACGGAATCAAAGGGAACGGAATTTTCACTCCGCCAGCCGCTCCAGGGTCTCAGCCACCAGCTCCGGAGGAACGTCGTCCCGGACCACCGCCTTGCCTATCCCATCCAACAGCACCCAGCGTACCGATTTGCCGACCGTCTTCTTGTCGCTGAGCATGGCCCGGGCAACCGCGTCCACGTCCATGCCCGGACAGGAGGTCGGGAGCCTGTACGAGTCCAGTAACGCCCTGTGCCGTTCCACCTCTCGCCCGGCCATGAGGCCCAGCGCCTCGCTGATGTAGGCCGCCCCCATCATGCCTATGCTGACGGCCTCGCCGTGGAGAAAGCTCCCGTAGCCGGTCGCCGCCTCTATGGCATGCCCGATCGTGTGGCCGTAGTTCAGCAGGATCCTGACCCCGAGGGTCTCCCTCTCATCCCTGGAGACAATGTCCGCCTTGATGGAGACGCTCCTCCGTATGACGTCCGTCGCCACGGTTGCATCCAGCGTTCGGACGTCGTCACGCCGGTCCTCGAAGATGGAGACCAGGCGTTCGTCCAGAATAAGCCCATGTTTCAAGGCCTCGGCCCATCCGGAGTTGAGCTCGCGCTCCGGCAGGCTCTCCAGCACTTGAACGTCGGTCAGCACGAACTTAGGCTGGTAGAACGCACCGACGAGGTTCTTGCCCTGGGGCAGGTCGACAGCCACCTTGCCGCCTATGGAGGAGTCCATCATGGCCAGCAGGCTGGTGGGCACCTGGACGAGGGGCATTCCCCGCAAGAAGGTCGCCGCCACGAATCCCCCGAGGTCGCCCACCACGCCTCCACCGACAGCCAGCACCGTGTGGCCTCGTTCGGCCCTCCGGCCGGCCAGCCATTTGTAGAGGTGCCGGGCGGTCTCCAACGATTTGTTCTGCTCGCCCGGAGGGACCAGGAACATGTGCGTGGGAATCCCGGAGGCCTCCATGGAGGTCTGCGCTTGCCGCGCCTGGCGGAACACGCCTTCGTCCGTGATGATGTAGGCCGCGGCCGGCGCAAGATGCTCTTTGACGCCCTCGCCCAAGCCGTCGAGAGATCCCCAGCCGACCCAAACGGGGTAGTCACCGGAGCTCGTCCGAACAACCGCAGCCGGGCCATCCTCATCAGTGTCTTTCTTAGAGTTAGCGCGTTTCGTCAGCATGCTCCACCCCCTTACGACCTCCTCGGCGGCCTGCCTGGGAGTCAGCCCTTCGGTCTCCACCGTCCACCGGGCCTGAGCATAGTTGCCCTGCCTGGCGGCTTTCAACGAGCGTATGCGGTCCAGAGGTTCGGCCGACTCGAGCATCGGCCTCACCTGGGACCTGGGCGCCTCGGCCTGTTCCTCAAGCAGCCTCCGGTGGATCGTCTCCGGGTTCGCCTCCAGGAGCACGGTCGCGCCGCTGAGGTCCATCAGCTCGCGGTTGCGCTCTTCTTCCATCACGCCTCCACCGGTTGCAACGACCTGTCTCTCCGCCTCGCACGCCATGGCCAGCGCCTGGCGCTCCAGGTCTCGGAATCCGGCCTCTCCGTCCTCCGCGAATATGGCCTCAATAGGCCTGCCGGCCAGCTCGACGATAATGTCATCGGTGTCGACAAAGCTCCAGCCGAGCCTTTCGGCCACCTCTCGGCCGACGGTGGTCTTGCCGGTCCCGGAGAACCCTACAACGAAGATGTTGGCCTTCAAATTACTAGTGTCCTGATTTTAGGGTGGCTCATCGCCGAGCCTGTGGACCGAGACACGCCGGACTGAAGTCCGGGGTTAGGTCCCCCAACCGAGGACCTCAGTCCTCGAGACAGCGCCCAACAGAATCCATCAGCCACGTCCCGGCTGGCCACCCGTCAGCGCGTGCTCGGCCGCGGCGAACATCACGTCGACGGGGGCCTCTTTGCGTGTCCACAGCTCGAAGGCCGCAGCACCCTGGTATACCAGCATAGGGAGTCCTCCGAGGACCCGTGCTCCCACCCTGTGCGCTTCGCGTATCAGCGGTGTCTCGACGGGATTGTACACCAGGTCGTACACCAGGGCCCGGGAGGGGATCCGGCCGCCATCCAAGGGGGTTTGGCCGTCCCCGTCCCCACTGCTCATACCGATCGACGTCGAGTTGACGATCAAGTCGCACTCAGCCGCCGCCTTTCCCAAGGCGGGCTCCTCCAGCCCGACGACGGACACGTTGGGCAAGAACTCCCGCAGATCATCGGCCAGCGACTGCGCCCGTCGGACGGTCCTGTTGGCGATGGTCAGCGACGCTACCCGCTCCCCTGCTAGGCCGAAGGCCGCGGCCCTAGCCGCCCCACCCGCCCCCAGGAGCAACACCCTCTGGTCCGTCGGTTCGAAACCGCCGTGCTTCTTCAGGCCCCTGACGAACCCCTCCAGATCGGTGTTGTATCCCACGAGTCCATCGCCCCTATGGACGATGGTGTTGACCGCGCCGATTCGGCGTGCCACGGGGTCGACGTCGTCCACCATGCCGACGGCGGCATCCTTGTGCGGGACCGTCACGTTAGCGCCCATGTGGTCCTCGGTGTACAGCCTGCCGATCGCGTCTCCCAGGTCTTTCGGAGCCGTGGGCCACGCGTGATAGGTCACCTGGAGCCCGTAATGGTCGAACGCCGCCTGCTGAAAGGCCGGTGATATAGAGTGAGATAGCGGATAGCCGAATATCCCAACGTGCTGCATAGCCTGCCTCGTCTGCAGTATAGCGACGGGCCCCAGGCGCAACAAGATAGGCGGTGTCCGGCCCGCCTCAAAAGGCGCGGAAAGCGAAGCAAATTCGGGCTGATTCTCGTTGAATCTCGGCGACTACGCCTGCTACGATGGGCCTGCCCGGCGGATCGACTACCTGTGTCCGGGGTGACCCGGAGAGGCCCCGTTAGTAGGCCCGGGAGAGCGCCCGATGTCTGACTTCGACCAGCTCGTCTCCGAGATCAACAGCTGCACCCGGTGCACGCTTTCGACCAAACGCACCAGGGCCGTGCCCGGAGACGGCTCGCGGAATGCGGACATCGTGTTCATAGGTGAGGGCCCCGGCTTCTACGAGGACCGGGACGGCCTACCCTTCGTCGGGCCTGCGGGAAAGCTGCTGGACAAGTTGCTGATGTCGATCGGCCTTTCACGGCAGGACGTCTACATCACCAACATGATCAAGTGCCGCGCCCCCAACAATCGCGACCCGCTGCCGGGTGAGATTGACGCCTGCAGGCCGTACCTCACCCGCCAGCTTGACATGATAGCGCCCAAAGTCATCGTCACCCTGGGGAGGTTCTCCTTCGCCAGGTTCTTCCCCGGAGAGACCATCAGCAAGGCCAGGGGCAAGCCACGCAAATGGGGCGACCTCACCATATTCCCCATCTACCACCCCGCGGCGGCGCTCCATAATCCCCGCTTGCGGGGCGTTATCGAAGCGGACTTCAGGAACCTCCCGGCCATGATCGAGTCCGGGACTCCCGAGCCCGAGCCCGAGCCCGAGACGGAACCGCAGAAGGCGTCCGCTGAGCAGCTAAACCTGTTCTAAGGCCGACGCCGGCCCTTGGAACCCGCCTAGCCAACCGTCCTCACCTCAGGATAAACTTAACGTGTGCGCTTTTCCGTGAAACCTGTCCCCTGAGAAGATGAGACCCGACCGGCTTGCTCGGCCGAGGAGCAAAGATGACCGAAACGCCTTTGAGAGTGATCCCTCTTGGTGGCCTGGGGGAGATCGGCCAGAACATGCTGGCCCTGGAGTACGACAATGAGATAGTCGTTATCGACGCGGGCGTGCTCTTCCTGGAGGAGGCAACGCCGGGCGTAGATTTCGCCATCCCCGACATCAGCTACCTGATCGAAAATCGGGAGAAAGTTCGGGCCATACTCATAACCCATGGCCACGAAGACCATATAGGCGCGCTGCCCTATGTGCTGTCCGAGCTCGACGTGCCGGTGTACTCTTCGCGGCTTGCCCATGGCCTGATGACTGTCAAACTGCGTGAGCACGGCCTGCTCCGAGATGCCCGGCTCAACGTGATAGATCCCGGCTCGCCCTTTAGAATCGGCAGATTTCAGGCTGAGTTCTTCCGGGTATGCCACTCGATTCCGGATGCCATGGGCCTGGCGATCACGACGCCGGCGGGCCTCGTCATCCACACGGGGGACTTCAAGATCGACCACACCCCGGCGGACGGCAAACCCACCGATTTCTCGGCCCTCGCCGAGCTCACCTCGCAGGGCGTTCTCCTAATGCTGTCCGACTCCACCTATGCTGAGGTGGAAGGATACACCGCCTCGGAGCAGGTGGTCGGCGAAGCGCTGGACGGCGTTATCCGCGACGCGCCCGGCCGGGTCATGGTCGCGACCTTCGCCTCACTGATCTCCCGCATACAGCAGGTGATAAACGCCGCCGAAAGGTACGACCGTAAGGTCGCGGTGGTTGGACGCAGCATGGTCAACAACGTCAAGATGGCGCTCAACATGGGGTACCTGGACGCGGACGACGGTACTGTCGTTAGCCTGTCCCAGGCACGCCAGCTCCCCCTTGACGAGGTCGTCATCGTGGCGACGGGAAGCCAGGGCGAGCCGACCTCGGCCCTTGTTCGAATAGCCAACGGCGAGCACCAGGACATCGAGGTGGTGCCCGGAGACACCGTAGTCATCTCCGCCTCACCCATCCCGGGTAACGAGACTGTGGTAGCCAAGACGATCGACAACCTCTTCCGGCAGGGAGCTGAGGTACTGCACAGCCGCATCGCCCTGGTCCACGTGCACGGTCACGCCAGCAGGGAAGAGCTCAAGATGATGCTCGGTCTCGTCAAGCCTACTTTCTTCGTTCCGGTGCATGGCGAGTACCGCCACCTGGTGGCCCACGCCTCGATTGCCCGGAGCATGGGGGTCGAAGAGTCCAACGCCTTCGTCCTGGAAGACGGCGACGTGCTGGAGCTCACTCCCGATTCCGGCGAGGTGACTGAGCGGGTCCCGACTGGGCAGGTTTACGTCGATGGCCGAAGAGTGCTGGACCGACACAGCACCGTGCTCGAAGAGCGAAGGCGCCTGGGGCGTGAGGGCGTCGTAACCGTTGGGATCACGCTGGATAGCCGGAACGGAGACGTCGTCGGCGCTCCCGACGTGGCCTCCTTCGGGTTCCTGGAATCGGACGAATCACGAGACATTTTTCAAAAGACTTCCAAACTAGTCCGTTCCACCCTAGAACAGGATAAGGCGACAACCTTACGGTTAGACGAGATCAAGGCCTTGGTAGGCGACTCGGTCGCCAGGTTCCTGCACAAAGAGACCCGCAGGCGTCCGACCGTCCTGACGGTGATCGACGAGGTCTAAAGGACTACGACTCGCCCGTCGACTCGTGGGAAAAGAGCCCACGTGTATAATGGAATCGCGAGTTGCGCCGAGAACCTCGGAGATGGGTCCAGACGCAACCTCCCATCCCACGCCTCGCCTTCCGCAATCGGAGTAGCCCATGACTCATGGCATCGGAGTCAGGCTCTACAATGGGATCCGGCGACCACGCGCCGTTGCCGTCGGTCTCGTGGCGGTGGTCCTCGCACTCGGCATCTCGGGCTACTGGTTCCGCGAACCCATTTCCGACTCTTTGGTGTCCGCCAAAGACGGACTCTTCAAGACCTTCGGTCTGGGCGTAGTGCCCGTGGGTGTGTGGGTTCTGTGCGCCGCAGCCGTCGCGCTATGGCGCCGCCACTGGTTCAGCCGTCTGAACCTATGGGCGGGGAGCGTAGCCCTGGTCGCCTTTGGTCTGGGCGTCATGGGGTTTTTCGAGCCGTATAGAGGGGCGCTGGCGACGTTCACCCTGGACGGCGACGTTACGTTGGGCGGAAGGGTCGGCGGCGCCATCGCAGGGACCGCGCCCTGGCTGGGCGTAATCCAACTCACGGCCATCGCGGTGGCCGGCGCGGCAATGACCAGTCCGTCACCCGCTCGTTCCGTGGCGTCCCGTCTTGGGCAGATGGCCCTCTTCGGCTACATGTTCGTTGCTGTTTCCGTCACACGCATGTACCGGTCCGAGGACCGTCCCCCACCGAGGCGAAGGTCCTCGGCCGGAACACGACGGGCTGCCCTACCCGTCCCGCCCTCCGGAATATCGCCCTCCGACCAGGTCAAGGCCATCTCCGACTCGGTGCTCGGCACCGGTCCCGTCGGGCTGGGAAGCGATGTTACGGAACCAGTGTCTCCGTCCCAGCGCGGAGCCGTGTCCGGCGTCGAGGACGACCCACCCAAGTCCGGGGTCCAACCCATCGAAGTCGACGACGACCGGTTGCCCGAGTACGGAGTCGAGGACAATCCGAGCGACGCACACTTCGAGCCATCGGCCCCAATCGGCGAAGAGCCCGCCGGCTCCGTGCTCGGGAAGTTCAACAGGTTCTGGACCTCATCCCAGTCCAAGGGGTCAGAGAGGAGCGGAGAGTCCCCCAATGGCGGCGCCACTATGGGAGTGGCGGACGAGGACGGAGACGATTCGACCTCTTTTGCGGGAGATCCGGCCCGTCAGTGGGCCCGCCCGGACCTCGATCTGCTCGAAACCGCACCCGACACCGACATAAGCAAAGAGGATATGGATGCGACCGCTGAGACCATCCGCCGGACCCTCGCCGAGTACGGCGTCGAGGTCGAGATCGGGCAGACCAAACCGGGACCCACGGTGACGATGTACGGGTTGATACCCGGGTGGGTCCGGCGCCATAAACAGGTCCGGGAGACGGACGAGGATGGCCGACCCAAGCTCAATGAGTCCGGAAAGCCCATCATCAAGCGGGTTGAGACGAAGACCAGGGTCAAGGTCGACAACATCCTCTCCCGGGAGAAGGACCTCGCGCTGGCGCTGAAGACGCCGAGCATCCGCATAGAGACACCGGCAATGGGCAAGTCCATGGTGGGCATAGAGGTGCCCAATCCCCATCCCAGCCTCGTTACCCTGCGATCGATAATGGAGAGCGACGACTTCGACAGAGTGCGAAGCAAGGCCCTCCTGCCCATAGCGCTTGGCAAAGGCAGCGGTGGCGAGAACATAGTCATCGACCTTGCGAAGATGCCTCACCTGCTGATCGCAGGCGCGACCGGGAGCGGCAAGAGTGTGTGCATCAACGGGATAGTGTCCGGTCTCATCATGGAGAGGAGCCCGGCGGAGATGCGTCTGCTGCTGGTCGACCCCAAGCGTGTCGAGCTAACGCCGTACAACGGCATCCCTCATCTGTTGACGCCGGTCGTGGTTGACACCGACAAGGTGGTCGGGCTCCTGAAGGGCCTGATACAGGAGATGCTGGACCGCTACCGCCGCATGGAAGACGTGAGCGTTCGGAACATCGAGGCGTACAACAAAAAGATGCCGGAGAAGATGCCCCTGCTTGTGGTCGCAGTGGACGAGTTGGCCGACCTGATGATGTCTGCGGCATTCGACGTCGAGCAGTCGCTGTGCCGGCTGGCGCAGCTCGGCAGGGCGACAGGGATACACCTGATCGTAGCCACGCAGAGGCCGTCTGTTGACGTAGTTACCGGACTCATCAAGGCCAACTTTCCGAGCCGGGTCAGCTTCGGAGTGACCTCCCAGGTCGACTCGCGAACGATCCTCGACACCGCGGGGGCCGACAAGCTGCTGGGCCGGGGCGACATGCTGTACCTCCCGCTGGACGCGTCGAAGCCGGTCCGCGCTCAAGGTGTGTTCATCTCCGACCGTGAGATAGACGGCCTGGTCGGCTTCTGGAAGACGACGCCCAGGGCCGCGGTCCCTCGGGTGCAGCTCCGCCCGGCTGAGGACACACAGACCGAGGGCGAAAACGCCGGTCGACAAGACGACGTCAGAGACGAGCTGTTGGACAAAGCCATTGAGCTAGCCCACACTTACAGCAAGCTTTCGACCTCCCTGATGCAACGCCGGCTGCGCATCGGATACCCCCGTGCCGCCCGTCTCATGGACCAGCTCGAGGAGCAGGGGATCGTTGGACCCAGCGACGGCTCGAAATCGCGTGATGTTATAATGAACCGCGCGTAACGTAGCAACGCGATGGGGAGGCGTCCGGCGTGGTCCGCAACCTAACAGACCTGCTCAGCTCCGTCGTCAAACGGAGTAAAGACAATGAGGAGGTGGTCACAGCCAGGGACATCTGTCTGGTGTGTGACGCCGGCCTCACCGACTCAGGCCTCTACACCGACTTCCGGGTGTGTCATCTCTGTCGGTTCCACTACAGCATGACCGCCAGGGAGCGCATCGGCTCGCTGGCCGACCCGGGCAGCTTTCGCGAGATCAATCGCTCCATCATCTCGTTGGACCCCCTGTCTTTCTCGTCCAGGGTCTCGTATAAGCAGCGGCTTTTCCGCGACCAGCGACGTACAGGTCTGACCGAGGCCGTGGTTACCGGCACCTGTACCGTGGGTGGGAGCCCAGTGGTGCTTGTCGTGCTTGACTTCGGCTTCATGGGTGGGACCATGGGGTGCGTCGTTGGCGAGAAGGTTGCTCTGGCACTGGAGCATAGTGCCAAGAGAAAGCTGCCCACCATAGCGGTCGTGACCAGCGGCGGCGCGCGAATCCAAGAGGGCGTCCTGTCGCTGATGCAAATGGCGAAGACGTCCGTGGCCGCCACCCAGACCACGGCCAAAGGGCTCCCCTTCATATCGGTGCTGGCCAACCCCGCAACGGGGCAGGCCTACGCTAGTTTCGCGAACCTGGCGGACATCGTCCTGGCGGAACCCGGTGCCATCGTTGGATACTCACCCCTCCGGGTCCTCAGAGACGGGCGAGATCGGGCTTTGGGGACTGAGGCCCACACTGCGGAAGCCCACCTCGAGCATGGATTGCTCGACGCCGTGGTCGACAGGACCCAGCTGAGGGACCTGCTGGCTGTTCTGGTAGACCTTTTGGGCCCCCAGTATCGGCTAACTCCCCTGCGAAAGACCAAAAAGCCTGAGGCCAGGCCGGAACCGGCCATAGCCTGGAACTCGGTGCAGCTCGCCCGGCACGAGTCGCGGCCGTCGTCGATCGACTTCATTGCTAGGATTCTTACCAACTTCGTCGAGTTGCACGGAGATCGGGCCTACAGGGACGATCCGGCCGTCGTGTGCGGCCTGGGCCAGCTAGGCGGCCAGACCGTGATGGTCATCGGCCAGGAGCGAGGGCCCCGCGACTCCGAGGTTGGGCGACATGGAGGCCGGATCTCCCCGGAGGGGTTCAGAAAGGCCCAACGCGCAATCGGACTTGCTTCCAAGTTCGACATACCGCTCATAACCCTGATCGACACCCCGGGTCCCGACGCCAGCGTTGAAGCGGAGCATCATGGAATGGGCAACGCCATCGCCGCCACCATGGCCCAGATGGCTGCGCTTGAGGTGCCCTCGATCTCGGTGGTCATAGGCGAAGGCGGTAGTGGTGGAGCCGTGGCGCTCGGTGTCGCTGACCGCGTGCTGATGCTGGAGAACGCCATCTATTCGGCCGTCACGCCGGAGGACGCCGCGGGGCTCATTTACCAGGACGAGGCCAGGGCCGACGAGGCCGCTGAGTCGCTGAGGCTGACTGCCCGGGATTGCCACGAGCTTGGCATCGTGGATCTTGTTGTCCCGGAACCCCCCGGCGGAGCGCACGCTAACCCGGAAGAGGCGGCCCGTCAGCTACGGCGTGACCTGCTTCAGGAGCTCGCCGAGATACAGTCCGGGTCCAGACGCAGGTTGCTGAGGGACCGGTACAAGAAGTTCCGTAACATTGGGGAGTACAACTCCCATTTCCGGGCCGCAATAACCCGAGAGGTAAACGCGCTTCAAGGTCTCGTCACTACCGGTGTGAAGCGTATCACCCGGCGTTCCAGGCCCGACGGCGAGCTGACCGACGAGGTGATCTCCGGTAACGGATAGCGTCGCCTGCCCGCGATCCCCCTAGCGGCTGGACGCCACCACTCCGCCATGCGGTCCCCGTGATTCCTCGAAGGCGACGATCTCATCCTCGTGCTCTAACGTCAACCCGATTTCATCCAGGCCGTTGAGCATGCTGTGCCGGCGAAACGGCTCGATCTCGAAGCTGACCTGGACATCTCCCCCCGGGTCCGAAACGCTCTGGGCCTCCAAGTCCACCGTCAGACGGTAGCCGGGCGTCGCGACGGCGGCGGACATGACGTTCCCTACCGTCTCTTCCGGCAGGACTACGGGCAGAACGCCGTTTTGAAAGCAGTTGCTGTAGAAGATGTCGGCAAAGCTAGGGGCTATGATGCAGCGGAAGCCATAGTCCAACAGCGCCCAGGGCGCGTGTTCCCTGGACGAGCCTGAGCCGAAGTTCCGCCCCGCCACGAGTATCGACGCGTCTTCATAGCCGGTCTGATTCAGAATGAACTCGGGATTCGGGCTGCCGTCGGGCAGCAGGCGCCAGTCGAAGAAGAGGAACTGGCCGAACCCGGTTCGCTCGATCCTCTTGAGAAACTGTTTGGGGATTATCTGGTCCGTGTCGACGTTGACGCGGTTCAGCGGCGCAACGACGCCCGTGAGCCTTACGAATGGGTCCATATCGTGTTTCCTCCGGATGTCGCCTCGTGGGTCGATCCAAGGAGCTAGGAATCGGCCACTGTCACCAGTCGCGGACATCCACAAAGTGGCCGGCGATGGCCGCGGCCGCAGCCATTTGTGGGCTAACCAGATGGGTCCGGGCACCCTTGCCCTGCCGGCCCTCGAAGTTGCGGTTCGACGTGGAGGCGCACCTTTGTCCGGGCTCCAGTATGTCCGGGTTCATGCCCAGACACATAGAGCAGCCTGCTTCCCGCCAGTCGAATCCGGCGTCTTTGAAGACCCGGTCCAGACCCTCGTCCTCCGCCTGTCTCTTGATGCTGTTGGACCCCGGTACGACCATGGCGTAGACATGGTCGCTCGTCTTTCTGCCGTTGACGACGTCCGCGGCCACACGGAGGTCCTCGATTCTGGCGTTGGTGCACGAACCCAAAAAGACCCTATCGATGGCGATCTCCTGCACCGGCGTATTGGGCTCCAGACCCATGTACGCCAATGCCCGCTCCGACGCTTCCCGGTCTCCGGGATCCTCCATCGAGGCCGGGTCAGGCACTCGACCCGTAATCGGCACTACCATTCCGGGATTAGTCCCCCACGTCACGAAAGGCTCGAGTGCTGCGGCATCCAGCTCCACGTGGGAGTCGAAGTCAGCGCCCTCGTCGGTCGCCAGTTCTCGCCACTGATCGACCGCAGCCTCGAATTCGTCACCGTGCGGGACGTGGGTACGTCCCCGCATGTACTCGAAAGTCGTATCATCGGGCGCGACCATGCCGGCACGGGCACCTCCCTCGATCGACATATTGCAGACGGTCATGCGGCCCTCCATCGACAGTGACCGGACCGCTTCACCGGTGTACTCGATCACGTGGCCCGCGGCGCCTGCGACGCCGATGCGCCCGATTATGCCCAGCACGACGTCTTTGGCTGTCACTCCCGGCGGCAGCGAGCCGTCCACCCGGACCTCCATCGTCTTCGGCTTGAATTGGCGCAGCGTCTGGGTCGCCAGTACGTGTTCCACCTCCGACGTCCCGATCCCAATGGCGAATGCGCCGAAAGCGCCGTGGGTCGACGTGTGGCTGTCCCCACAAACGATCACCTTGCCGGGCTGCGTGTAGCCCTGCTCAGGGCCTATGACGTGAACGATGCCCTGATTAGGGCTGAACATGTCATAGAGGATTACGCCGAATTCCTCGCAGTTGCGGGACAGTGCATCGAGCTGCTGCTTGGCGATTGTATCGGTGATCGGAAGGGAGCGGTCCCACGTGGGTGTGTTGTGGTCCGCAGTGGCGACGGTCAGGTCGGTCCGCCTGACTCCGCGGTCGTTCATCCGCAGCCCATCGAAGGCCTGCGCCGACGTGACCTCGTGTACAAGATGAAGGTCTACGTAGAGGACGGAGGGCTGCCCCGACTTCTCGTGCACGACATGAGCGTTCCATATCTTTTCGAACATTGTCTTGGGTGGCACGGTACGAGTCCTTAGTTGATGTAGCCGTCGAGATACAGGTAGGGCAGCCCAAACGTGTGCCGCGCCATACGCGCATCGTTTCCTATGAGCGCGTCACAGCGGGCTTGGAGCGCGGTGGCAATGATGATTGCGTCTGGCAGCGGCATACGGCTGGCGGCTCTCACTTCGGCAGCACGCCTCGCTATCTCCCTGTCACAGTCCATCACCACCAGATTGGGCAAGTTTCTGAAGATCATCTCCGCCCGTTCCAAATCCCGCCGTCGACGTTGCATCAACGGTCCGACGAGAACTTCGGCCTGCACTATCGTCGAGGCTATCCCTGTCATCAGCCCACGCTCCAGGAAGACGAACACGTGCCGCGCCAGCTCACGGTAGGGGACCGCATCTTCGAGGGCGTAGATGATCAAGTTGGTGTCCAGAGCCACGCGCTGATACGCCCGCAAGTCCTGAAGCCAGCGGTCGATCTGGGGAAAACGCAGCATCTACGGTGTCCGCCTGTAGTACCGCTCTGAGCCACCTGCCGGATCGGCCTGCGGGCGCTCCACCGGCTTTATCGCCTGCAGTTCCTCGAGCTCGTCGAGCTTCTTGGTCGTGTATTTCACCCCTGATGCCTCTCTGATTTGGCTAAGTGGGCGTGCCTCGGTCGAAGACGTTGCCTCGTACACCTGGCGCATATCCGAGTCCATCGCCAGCGCATCCTTCAAGCCATCTATATCCCAGCCGTAGCGGACTTCGGCGATATACCGGTCTATCTCCTCTTTGGTCGAGCCGTAGACCCCCTTCATGCTGCCCGCGAAGTAGTCTGTCCAGCTCTCCGGCTGTGGAAGCAGCACGACGTGGCCGTCAATGAGCTCGGCGACCAGCTTGTCGCCCGCTTTCAAGCCGAGGCTCCTCACTATGTCGACGGGAAGCGTGACCTGATGCTTGCTGGAGAGTGTGATAGTAGGCATGGCGAGTCCCCCTGAACTTACAAAGGATACCAAGCGCATGGTAGCATACGCCAAGGTCGCCGTCAAGCCGTTAGGCTTGGTTTACCTAGAGAAGCAACCGGATAGCCGGGATTATCCGGCTGGAGTCCCGGCCCCTTCTATCGCCAGGAGTCTGTTAAGGGCGTTCATGTAGGCCCGAGCGCTGGCGACCAGGATGTCGGTGTCGGAGCCTCTGCCGACGTAGACTTGCCCATCTTTTCTTATGCGGATGGTCACGTCGCCTAAAGCGTCGATCCCCTCGGTGACGGCGTCCACGCGGTACTCGATGAGCTCGTTGGGCACCTGTACTACCCGGTTTATCGCTCTGTAGACTGCGTCAACGGGGCCGGTACCGGTCGCGGCGTCGGTCACCGTATCGCCTTCAGGCGGAGTTAACGTGACGGTTGCCGTTGGCACTTCGTGGTTACCGGTAGAGACCTGGACGTGCTCTAGCTCGTAGATGGCGGGCACGTCGCTTGTGCGTCGCTGACTCGACATCAGCGCCTCGAGGTCTGCGTTGGACACCTCGCGCTTTCTATCGGCCAGGTTCTTGAACGCCTCGAAGGCCGAGTTCAGCTCGTCTCGATTCAGCTTGTAGCCCAGGTCCTCCAGACGGGCCCTCAGCCCTGCCCGTCCGCTGAGCTTCCCCAGGACGAGGCTGCTGCTGGGCCATCCCACCGACTGGGGGTCCATGATCTCGAACGTCGTCCGTTCCTTTAGCACCCCGTCCTGGTGGATGCCGGATGCGTGCCGGAACGCGTTGGCGCCGACGACAGCCTTGTTGGGCTGTACCGGAAAGCCGGTAATGTCGCTGACGAGCCGGCTGGTCCGGTAGATCTGTCGGGTATCGACTCCGGTCGAAACGCCGAGAATATCTCTGCGCGTTTCGATGCTCATTATGACCTCTTCCAGCGACGCGTTGCCGGCCCGTTCCCCCAGCCCGTTAATGCATCCCTCGACCTGGCGCGCACCGACCTCCACCGCGGCCAGGCTGCTGGCGACAGAAAGGCCTAGATCGTTATGACAATGGACGCTTACCACCGCCCTGTCTATGTTCGGGACGTTCCGCCTTATGTCCGTTATCCGCTGGGCGAACTCCCACGGCATCGCGTAGCCAACCGTGTCGGGTATATTGACCGTGTTGGCACCGGCCTCGATTGTCGCCTCCAGCAGCTTGTAGAGGTACTCAATGTCGGTACGTGTGGCGTCCATTGGCGAGAACTCTACGTCGTCGCAATACCCTTTCGCTTGCTCAACGCACGCGACCGCAGTCTCGAGCACCTCCTCGGGGTTCGAGCGAAGCTGGTGCATGATCTGAACGTCAGAAGAGGAGATGAATACGTGGATCCGAGGTCGGTCAGCACCCTTGATGGCCTCCCAGGCGCTATCGACGTCGTCCGGTACGCACCTGGCGAGTGAAGCGATCTTGGGTCCCCGGACCTCCGCCGATATCTCGCTCACGGCCTCGAAGTCGCCGGGAGAGCTGGCGGCGAAACCGGCTTCGATCACGTCAACGCTGAGTCTGTCCAGCTGTCTGGCGATCTCAAGCTTTTCCTGAGTTGTCAGTCCGATCCCAGCGGACTGCTCGCCGTCGCGAAGCGTGGTGTCGAATATGACTACTCTGTCGTCTGCCATTGTTGGACCTCCTGTTAACCCTTTGGCTCACCTTCCAGCTGCGTAAGCCCTGTTAGAGACCGGGCTGCATCAAAGGGTCTTCGAAGGACACCGCAGTCCGCCAGACCCAACCCCGCCAGGACCAGGCCTTCGCGGCGAACTACGACTGTAACCTCCACGCTATCTTCCATCGCGAATCAACTCCGCTCCCCTATTCGGCGTCCCGGAGAAAGGACATCATGCCTCTAAGGTCCTTGCCGACCTCTTCGATGGGATGTTCCGCGTTCTCACGCCGCAGTCTGGAAAACCGGGGCCGGCCCTCGTCGTTCTCTGCAATCCACTCCCGGGCGAAGCTCCCGTCCTGAACGGCGGCCAGAACCCTCTTCATGTTGTCCTTGACGTGCTGGTCGATGACGACGGGTCCCCGAGAGTAGTCTCCGTACTCGGCTGTATCGCTGATGGAGTAGCGCATGTACTCCATGCCGCCCTCGTAGAGGAGGTCGACGATCAGCTTGAGCTCGTGCATGCACTCGAAATAGGCCGATTCCGGCTGGTAGCCAGCCTCGACTAGCGTCTCAAAAGCAGCTTTGATCAGGGCCGTTACTCCTCCGCAGAGGACTGTCTGCTCGCCGAAGAGATCGGTTTCCGTCTCCTCCTTGAACGTGGTGTCCAGGACGCCGGCGCGAGTGCAACCTATGCCCCGGGCGTACGCGAGGCCGATATCGCCGGCTTTGCCGCTGACGTCCTGGTGGACGGCCAGGAGCCCAGGCACGCCCGATCCCCTCGTGAAGACCTCTCGCAAACGGTGCCCAGGGGCTTTGGGCGCGACCATCGACACGTCGACAGAGTCCGGTGGAACGATCGTTCCGTAATGGATATTGAAGCCGTGCGCGAACATCAGCGTCTTGCCGGGCAGCAGGTGAGGGACCACGGACTCCTTGTATACTTCGGACATCGCCGTGTCGGGAATCAGCATCATGATGATGTCCGACCCTGCGGCGGCCTCGGCGACGGTGGCCACCTTCAATCCCTCCGCCTCCGCCTTGGGCCAGCTACTGCTGCCCTCATAAAGACCCACGACGACGTCGAGGCCGCTATCCCTCAGATTCAGGGCATGGGCATG
>CAZGRI010000025.1:0-19197 GCA_964528205.1 uncultured Dehalococcoidia bacterium
CCGTCGCCGGGACCCGCGCGGTCCAGGAACAGGACCCTGTTGGCGATTATCTCGTTGCGAAAGCGCGTCTGACCGTCGTTGCCCGTCCAGGTGTCACTCTTCAGTCTGCCCTCGACGTAGACCCTGCGCCCTTTGGTCAGAAACTGGTTGCACTGTTCTGCCAGCTGGTTCCAAGACACGACGGTGAACCACTCGGTCTCTTCTCGACGCTCACCGTCGGACGTGGTGTACGTTCTCCCCGTGGCCAGCCTGAAGGATGTAACCGGGTTGCCGTTGGGCGTGTAGCGCATGTCCGGGTCGGTACCGACGTTACCGATCACCAACATCTTGTTTAGCCCGGCCATGTGCCGTCTCCTATGTGGTCTGCTCCACGCCTTCTACTGGGTCCGCGGGTGCTGTTTTCGACTCGTCCGCCGCCGCGGGGCTCGCCTCTTCAGCCGCCGCCGGACTCGCCTCTTCAGCCGCTGCGGGCTTCGCCTCGTCCGCAGCCACCACACTCGCCTCTTCAGCCGCTGCGGGCTTCGCCGCGTCCGCGGGCGCCGGACTCGCCTCTTCAGCCGCCGCAGGCTTCGCCTCGTCCGCGGGCGCCGGACTCGGCTGGTCCGCCGGCACGGGCTTCGCATTCTTGTCGACCTTAGTGACCAGATGCCGCAGCACGTCCTCCGACGCGGTCAGGCTGCGCTCGAGCTCTCTCAATTGAGCGGCGTCGATTGAAAAGCGGGCCAGGATGTAGTTTCCTTCCTGGAAACGCTTGATAGGGTATGCGAGCCGGCGGAGTCCCCAAATCTCATGGTTGGAGACGCCGCCTCCCCTCTCGGTGATGAAACCGGTCACGCGCTCCACCGCAGCGGCGACCTCCTCCTCCACAGCCTCGGGGCTGAGGACCATCACTAGCTCATAGTCACGTGTTCGTTCAGCAACCAAACGGGCCTCCGACCTATATGAAACGAATCCACGGGATTATAGCACGCAAAAACAGAGTGCTACAATTTAGCTTCATTCATAACTCGGAGGAGGGACGGCGATACCCTGAATCTAGCTTGGCCTTTTCTAGCACTCCAGAGACAAAAGGCCTCTTAGCACGTGTGTATTGCACAGGTTCCTTCCCAAACCTGATTGCGAGGGATCGCCTGAGAAGAGTGTATTCCTCAGCGACATCGGGGTAGGCAATCAGATAATCGCGAAATAGCACGAGATTGGCCCACTCCTCGTTTGTGGGCTCAAGCAGGTGGAGGGAATGGGACAGAGGGTTCTCCCTTACAAAGTGGCGATGTCTCAGCAACCTCGTGTGTAGCCCGCGGTGTAGATAGCCGAGCCTCACCAATGGTTCCACACACTTCTCGCCATCTTCGAATCGGGCCAGCGCCACGCCCATGTCTATGACCGGCTTGGCATCCATGCCTGGGATGGATGTACTACCGACGTGCTGAATGTCGACTACGAATTGACCGATAGCCTCGCGTATGAGTCGCTCCTCCTGGTCAAACAAGTTCGCCCACTCCCTGTCATAAGGAACGACAATGGTCTTACCGTGTAGAAGTCCTAGCATACGTGGTTATCGCCTTCTCTAGGCTGCTCGATGCCCAGACATGATGTCCTACCTAAGTGGATTATGCCATGTCAGGCGGACTCTGGCCGGAGCCCTCCCCGGCTCTGCTCAGTAGAATCGATCGCCCTTTAGGGGCCTCCTCGTCTTCTAGAACCCTATCCCAAGGTATCCGACCCCGACGCCGGGTGGGTGGCTAAGAAGAATGCCGAGGGATCGCCCCTGATCGCGGAGTACGTGGACGAGATCCGTTCTAGCCGCCTGTGACGACGACATAACCGTAGGGTTAGGTACCGGACCGTCGCTCGCGGCTGAGTCGCTCGAACGTGTCCTGGTTGTAGTACTTGCCCGGCGCCACGTTCTCCTCCTGGATCAGCTCCTTGATATGCTCCTCGCTCTTTTCGTGGTCCTCGGCCCAGTCGATGACCTCTTCGACGATTCCACGGGCCACGACGACGATGCCGTCGTCATCGCCGACGATCAGGTCACCGGGACGGACGGCCACTCCACCGCAGCCGATGGTGACGTTCTCCTCGAAGGGCGAGACGCCCTCCTCTCCACCACCCGCAGGTGTGCGGTCCTGGGCGAACACAGCCAGTCCATAGGACTGTACGATGTCGAGGTCTCGTATTGCGCCGTCGGTGACTACGCCCGCGGCCCCGACCATCTGCAGCTGCAGCAGCTTGACGTCCCCGCCGATGGACCCATACCGGCGCCCCATGGCGTCGCAGACCAGCACGTCACCGGGCTTGCAGGATCCCATGGCCCGGTATTCGGGCGAGTCCGCACCCCGGTTGGTCTCTGCGATCACGTCCGCGCGCGGGGGCACGAACCGCAGGGTGCGAGCGACGCCCACCAGCGTCCTGCCGGGCGTGAAGTTCCGGACGCCGTTCATGAAACAGGGCATGTAGCCCTTCTGCCTGACACCGCCGTAGATAGTCGCGACGGCCAGCTTCCCGTACCGCTCTTTGATGTCCTGGGAGATCTCGTCTGCGGTCATTTCTCTCCTCCTGTAGTGTGTCCGTCAGGCCCGGATTCTACCACGGGAGTCTCCGGGCGAGGCGGACGAATCATGTACAATGGCCCCACTTTCTGGACCGGGAAACTCAGGGATAGGTAGGAGGAGTGACATGGCAGGCGGTGAGGGCTCGCAGACTACTGAACAGGCCGGCACGTCGAGACCGGCCACAGGCCGGCCGGTCGTTTACAGCACCGAAGGGGTCATCTCCAGCGGCCACTATCTGACGTCGATGGCCGGTGCGCGGATGCTCGTGAGCGGAGGGAACGCTTTCGACGCACTGGCCGCAGCCTGCTTCGCCGCCGCGGTCGTGGAGCCATTGGCATCCTACTCGCTGGCCGCCGAGGGCGTCTTCATGCTGTACCACGCCGAGAGCGGGGACCTGGTGTCCCTCAGCGGCCAGGGCGTGGCTCCCCGCAGGGCCACCGTCGAGTTCTACCGTTCCCAGGGGCTCGATGCCATACCCACCGGACCGGGACCGCAGGCGCACCTGTCCTTCACTGTACCTGGCATTGTCGACGCCCTGGTCTCCATGCTGGACCGGTACGGGACCAAAACGATCGCTGATGTCCTGGAGCCTTCGATCCGCTATGCGGAGCAGGGGATCCCCAACTACGAGTACATGATCCAGTCCCTGGACAACCCGGTCATCAGGGAGCAGTTCCGGCTGTACCCTCCGGGAGGCACGGACGTCTTCTACCCCGACGGCGAACTGCCGGGCCCGGGGTCGATGCTGGTGCAGAAGGCGGCGGGGAAGACGCTAAAGGCGATGGCGGATGCCGAGGGCTCGGCGTCCGGTGATCGAGCTGCGGGCCTTCGCGCCGCGCGGGACGTCTTCTACGAAGGCGAGGTCGCCCGGACCATCGTCGAAGGCGCCAAGCACGTCGGAGGCGTCCTCGAAATGGAAGACCTGGCCGAGTACCATGCCAGGTTCGCGGAGCCGGTCAAGACGGAATACCGAGGCTACGAGGTCGATGGCCACTCGACCTGGACCCAGGGCCCGGTGCTGCTCCAGGCGCTGAACATCCTGGAGCGTTTCGACCTCAAGGGGATGGGGCACAACTCGCCTGCGTACATCCACACCGTGGCCGAGGCCATCAAGCTGGCCATGGCCGACCGGCAGGCATACTACGGCGACCCCGAGTACACCGACGTCCCACTGGATGAGCTGCTGTCCAAGGAGTACGCGGCGCAGAGGGCCAAGCAGATCGACCCCACCAAAGCCTGGCCCGAGCTCCCTTCTTTTGGAAAAATCACGGGTGGTGGTCCGTCAATAGCGACCGCGAGCACAGCGGCGGGAGCCAGCCCGGGCGACGAAGGGGGCACGACCCACGCCTCGGTCATCGACCGCGACGGCAACATCGCGTGCGCCACCCCCAGCGGCGGCGGGTTCGTCAAGTCGGTTTACATCCCCGAGCTGGGATACTCCCTGAGCACCCGTATCGAGATGTTCAACTTCGAGGAGGGCCATCCCAACGTGCTCGTCCCCGGCAAGCGGCCCAGGACGACCCTGGTCAACTACATCGTCTCCAAGGACGGCCGACCGCGGTGGACGTTCGGGTGTCCCGGCGGCGACCACCAGGCGCAAGCCAATCTGCAGCTCATGCTGAACACGCTGCTGTTCGGCATGAACCCGCAGGAGGCGATTGAGGCCCCTCGGTTCGCCACTGAGAGCGTGGTGAACTCCTTCTATCCCCACGTGTACTTCCCGGGACGTCTATCGGTGGAGCCCGGCATCCCTTCGGGGACAGTCGATGCGTTGAAGGGGCTGGGCCACGAGGTGGTCACGTCGGTGACGTGCGGAATGGGCGCGACAGTGTCTCATCGCGATCCGGACACCGGCGTCCTCAGCTCCGGCGGCGATCCGCGAAGGGCCTCCTACGCCATCGGGCTATAGACTGAATCCCTGAGCACGTGGGTGGGATCATTCCTTGGGCGGGAAGATGTGGTCCCAGAACTCCTGCCGTCTCCTTTCCATGTCCTCTTCGGTAGGAGATGCGTGCGATTTCGGCTTTCCCGCCTTTTGCACTTGCTCCTCCCGCTTCCTCTTCATCTCGTCGATCCCTTTGCCCAACTGCCCAGCCTGCCCCTCCGGAATGTCCATGCCGGCCTTTTCATGACCTCTTCGGCCGCATAGATCGGGCTGCCGGTATGCAGCGCCAACGCGATGGCATCGCTGGGCCTGGCGTCGACCTCAAAGACCGTCTCGTCGCTGCGAAGCTTTGCCACCGCGTAGAAGGTGTCGCCCCTCAGGGCCTCCACGCGGACCTCCTCCAGCTCGGCGCCCATCGCGTCCAGGATGTTGGAGACGAAAGTGAACGTCAAAGGCCGCGCTACCTGGGCTTTGGTGAGGCCCATGAAGATCGCGTCTATGCTGGACGCCGCCATCCATACAGGCAGCACTCGCCGGCCCGCTTCGTCCAGTAGTATGACAGCGTACAGTGCGTCGGGATATCGCTCCGCCTCCTCGACCTTCGGTTCCCGCTGTATCACGTCTGCGATGGTGACCGGTACCATAGCTCTCCTCCTAGGTCCTATGCTGGTTTCCGTGACAGGTGCTGACAGTAGCTCCCTCAGTTTGCGCCGGGCGGCATGTAGCCGGCCCTTGACAGCCACCACGGAGACATTCAGAGTCGCCGCGATCTCTCTGACGCTGAGCTGTTCGTAGTAGAAAAGCAGGGTGGCCGCCCTCATCTTCGTCGACAGCGTGTCGATCGCCCGTAGAACAAGCCGGTGTAGCTCTTGTGCTTCCGCGATCTCATGGGGGTCCGGCTCGATGCCGCCAAATGGCACCGCCTCGAAGCGAAGGCCGCCGGTCAATGACTCCAACGACAGCGGAGCCCGGGACCGGCTTCGTATGTGGCTCTTGCAGACGTTCAGAACGATGCCGTAGAGCCAGCTTTGAAAGCGCGCATCGGCCCGCAGATTGACCAGCGAAAGATAGGCCTGGAGCATAGACTCCTGGGCAAGCTCTTTCGCGATGTCCTCGTCCGCTACCAGGCGAGTCGAGATCCTCTCGGCCATTCGTTGATAGCGGTCAGCGAGCTGGCCGAACGCCTCCTTATCCCCGGCGCGGGCCATGGTAACCAGCTCGACGTCTGTGCAGCCGCAGCGACTGTCATCCGACCCCATAATATGTAGTGGTGTCCGATCCGAGAAAGGTTACATCGGAAGTGCGTTCTCGGTGGAAAGCCAGCGAATCGAAGCCGCAGAACACCTTGGCCCGTAAGCCCGGCGTCCATGTTAACATTGGGGTCGTCTTACCACATGGTCCCGCACCCTGACATCCAGTGCATTCTCAGTCGCGAGGGCGCTATGGAAAGGCTAACGCACAGCACCGACCTCAAGCACCGACCCGTGACGTGGTCCGTAACAGCGGTCCTGGCGTGCGTCGCGTTGCTAACCGTTGCCTGCGAGTCGGCCTCGGCGTCGATCATCTTCACGTCGGACCGGGACGGCAATACGGAGATCTACGCGGTCGACCCTCAGGGAGAGGGCCAGGTCAACCTTACGGAGACGTCCGACGACGAGTCGGCGCCAGTGATGTCCCCGAATAGAAAGCTGGTCGCGTTCCAGTCGCAGTCGCGCGAACAGTCATCGGTCGAGGTCATGCGCGTGGATGGGTCGGCCCGCACGCTCGTCAGCAAGGGGGCCGAGAGCCATCGCAGCCAGCGCTGGTCGGGAGACAGCAAGCGAATCGCCTACGTTATGGAGCAGAGCTCGGGCGCGACGGTCTTCGTGGCCGCGGTCGAAGGGCCGGAGCCGATACCCCTGACCGCGATCTCCGCCGACGAGGTCGGCGACTGGTCGGACGACGGCAACTCGATCGTGTTCGCGGTGCGTAGCGGCAAAGACATGGGGCTCTGGGTCCGCAACCCCGACGGTGTCAACGAGGTGCGCCTGACGGAGACTCCCGACTACGGCCCGGTGTGGTCGCCGAATTCCGATAGTATCGCGTTCCTGTCAACCCGGGACGGCAACCCGGAGATATACGTGATGAACGCCGACGGGACCGATCAGACCAGGATTACGGAGTCGGAGGCCTCAGAGTATCACGTGACCTGGTCTCCCAACGGCAAGCGCCTCCTGTTCATCTCCGAGAGGGACGGCAATCCTGAGATCTACGTCTCGGAGGCGGACGGCAAGGAGCAGACCAGGCTCACCCTCAACAGCGCCAGGGACGCCCAGCCCGGATGGTCGCCCAACGGCAAGAAGATCGTGTTCGTGTCCTATCTAGACGGGGACGGAGAGATCTTCGTGATGAAGGCCGACGGGACGGACCAGGTCCGCCTCACGAACAACGAGGCGGAGGACACCGACCCCTCCTGGTAGTCTCCGTAGTCCCCGGCTTAGCTGGCTAGCTTGGCGAGCCGGACGCTCCGCTGGCCCGCGTGCGACGGCTGGCCTCCCCCACACCCGGTACCCCATCGTACGCCGAGTGCGCAAACAGGCCAGCACACCAGACACGTTGCCCAGCTGCGAGAGGGCATTCAGCAGCCCCCTGAGGCTGATGCCGTAGCCAACGGGGTCCCCCTCTTTGGGCAGCGCCTCCAGGCTGGACTCGAACGCCAGCGCCGCTTCCCGCGGCTGGTCGTTCCGCATATGGTGCCGGCCCAGCTCCGCCCAGTCGCCCCGCATGCCCAGCCCGTCGTCGATCTCCTCGTGTAGCCTCAGCGCCGCCTGAAAGCCACTCAGGGCCTTCTCCGGGTCCCCCTGCCGCGAGTCCACGATCGCCAGACCCTGAAGGGTGTAGGCCTCACCCAGGCGGTGCCTAATCTCCCGGTATATTGGCAGGGATTCCCGGTAGCCTGCCGCAGCCTCCGACAGCCTGTCCTCGCGGACATCCAGTTGGCCCAGAGCCTGAAGGGTGTTGGCCTCACCCAGGCGGTCCCCGATCTCCCGGTAGATGGGCAGGGCCTCACCGTAGCGTGCCGCAGCCTCCGACGGCCTGTCCTCGTGGACGTCCAGGTCGCCCAGAGCCCTCAGGGTGTTGGCCTCACCCAAGCCGACCCGAATCTCGCGGTAGATGGCCAGGGCCTCACCGTAGTGTTCGGCAACCTCCGACAGCCTGCCCTCGCGGAGGCCCAGGTCCCCGATGGCCTTCAATGTATTGGCCTCACCCATGCGATCCCGAATCTCGCGGTAGATGGGCAGGGCTTCCTCATAGTGCGGGGCTGCCTCTGACAGCCTGTCCTCGTAGACGTCCAGGTCCCCCAGGGCCTTCAGGGTGTTGGCCTCGCCCAGGCGGGCCCCAATTTCCCGGTAGATGGGCAGGGCCTCCGCGTAGTGCGCCGCTGCCTCAGACAGCCTGGACTCACGGATGTCCAGGGTCCCCAGGGCCTGAAGGGTGTTGGCCTCACCCACGCGGGCCCCAATCTCGCGGTAGATGGGCATGGCCTCCCCGTAGTGTGCGGCTGCCTCCGACAGCCTATCCTCGCGGACGTCCAGGTCGCCCACGTGCCCGTGGATACTGGCCTGCAGCCATTCCCATCCCCCGGTCTGGGCGTCTTTCAGAACCTCAGTCAAAAGCCGTCGCCTGAAAGGCGTTGGCCACCGGAAGTCAGCGAATTGCGCCACGTGGGCAGCGAACTCGGCCCTTCGCCGGGGCAGGTTATCCGAAGCTCCCTGAGGAACTGGGCTGTCGCCGACCATAGCCCGGGCCACCGCCTCCAGGTTCGCCTCCTCCTGGTCGAAGGCCTCCTGGGCGATGGCCGAGCCAGCTTCCTCCAAGGTCCTGGTCAGGACCTCGGGAAAGGTGGCCACGACGGCGAAGGACCTGGCCTGGTACTCGTCGAGCCGCTCGCCGGCGTCTCGCTGGACAACCTCCCGCATCAGGCGGTGCATCGTGTGGCGCTGGTCACCCAGCGTGCCCGGCGTCGGCTCGCTGAGGATGGACCGCTGGTGCAGACGGTTGAGCTCCAGCCTGGCTTCCGCGGCCTCGACCCCCGCGACGGCGCGGACCATCTCCTCGGGTCCGCCAATGGCGGCGTCGAAGCAAGCAAGCGCATACAGGAGGTGCTGCGCCCGCTCGCTGAGTCCCCGCAGGCTCAGCCGCAGGACCGCGTGGACGATCTTGCCGCGACGTATCTCCTCGTCGTCAAGGCCTGTTTCATCGGCGCCCTCGGGCAGCGTGTCCAGGAGATCGCTCTCGGTGGGGAACGCCTCCAGCCACAGCGCCACCCTGGACTGCTCGTCGTGAATGGTCGCCGCGGCCACGTCCACGGCGATGGGGAGTCGGCCCAGCATCTCGCACAGGGAGTCGACGGCTTCCCGCTCTCTCCGGGATCAGTCCTCCCCGAGCCGCTCCCTGAAGCACCGCCGGGCCTGCTCCGGCGTGAAGACGTCCATGAGGATGGGGTCCGACCCGGTGACGGACCGGAGCAGTGCCTGGTCCCTGGAAGTGACTATGACCCTGCACGGGCCATCGCCGGCGGGGAGTAGCGCCCGGACCTCCGCCGCGTCGTCGGCGTTGTCCAGCACCAGCAGTCCATCGAACCCTGAAAGAGCATCGCGCAGCAGGCGGCCGATCTCACCGTCGGTGTGCTCGGGAGTGAAGCTCAGCCCCAACGGCTGCCCCAGCGCCACCATGCGGGTGCGAGTGGAGCCCGAGTCCAGCGTCGCGTACAGCACGCGGTCCGGTTCGTAGCTCTCGCGGGCGAAACGGACGGCCAGCAGGCTCTTGCCCACCCCACCCAGGCCGCCCACGCCCACTACACCGCCGATGCCCACCACGCTCTCTCTGGCAAGGCGGTCCGCCAGCTCATTGAGCTCGGGCCTGTCGACGCGGTAGTCCTCGTCCGAGGGCAGTACCCTTGCCGCCGAGGTGGGAGTCGTGACCTGGGCCAGGTCGAGCTTTTCGTAGATGCGGTCGACACCGCGCTCCAGCCTGTCGAGCTGCTTGTTCTGCTCCATGGTAAGCGCTTGTTGCAGTCGAGCCATGGTGGTGACGACGGCGGCGACCGTCCGGTCATCCCGGGGCAGCGTGTCCTTGCAAACGTGGACAACCTCGGCAGTCATCCTGATGAGGACATCCAGCAGCGGAGGGTCGGCCTGCGTGTACCTGTACTTAAGGTCCTCCAGCTCATCTGGACCCATTGCCCCGCCCAGTGCCAGGGCGTCGCCACACGTAGGGTCCCGCAACAGGCTCACAATCCCATTCCAGCTCTGCGTGCCGCCCGGATGGCCGTGGCCCTCGTAGTGGTCGACGACACGGCCCGCGGCGGTCTCGTAGGCGGCCTCTAGGACCCCTCGGTTGAGTTTGTCGCGGACGGCACGCCATCCCGTGCTGGCCGCGAACTTGCCTCCCGCTGCAATGAATGTTCCGGGCTCTACCATCTCATGTGACGCCGTGCTCAGAATCCGTTATGGGTTGTCACACAACCATACCATCCACGACAATATGCAGCGTGCGTACTGCTACCATAGGCCCACCATGATCACGGCGGTGTTTTTCGATCTGTATGGTACGCTGGCCGGCTTCAGTCCCGCTCGTTACGAGATCCAGTCGGAGGCCTGCGCTCAGTTCGGCATCGAGGTGACGCCGGAGGGCGTCCTGAAAGGCTACGCCAGGGCCGACGCCTTCATGGCGGAGCAGAACGCCGTCCGCCCCCTTAGAAAGCTAGACGCCGATGAGCGCAGGAACTTCTTCGCGGAGTACGAGCGGCTGGTGCTGGAGGGCTCAGGCGTGAACGTCTCGAAGGAGAGGGCCGGCGAGATCTGGCGCCGGGTACGGCAGGTCCCCTACGAGCTACGTCGGTTCGACGACGTCCTGCCAGCGATGGACTTGCTCAGGACGCAGGGGCTCGCACTGGGGCTCATCTCCAATATCGACCGTAACGGCGACGAGATGGCCGAGAACCTGGGCCTGGCGCCGTATCTGGACTTCACCGTTACATCCGGCGAGGTGGGTTCAGAGAAGCCCCATCCGCCGATCTTCCTGGCGGCGCTGTCCAAGGCCGGCGCGGAGCCCAACGAGGCGCTTCACGTCGGGGACCAGGTGACCTCGGACATCCAGGGCGCGAAGTCGGTGGGGATAAACCCTGTGCTGCTGGACAGGGACGGCAACCACCCGGGGTTCGAGGACTGCCCCCGCATCGAGACCCTCATGGAGCTCCCGATGCTGCTGCCGTCCTACCGCTTCGACGACCCGTCGTTTTAGCGCTTCCTCGGTCGGCTCATGGCAGACCTCCGCTTGGTGCGGGACCCACCCCACCCAATCTCGTAAACCCCCCCCCCCACCCCCGGCGAACCCCGGAAAATGTAGCCCCCCCCCACCGGCCGTCGCGACGCAGATGCCGTGATTGGCGCCAATGGCGAGTACGACCCTGTTGTTCAGTCACGCTCGATCACGATGTCCCCGAGGCGGCATCGCACAGGCTGGGGTAGGCTACCTCGGCCTCATGAAGTCGGGGTAGCCTGGACCCCCGCCATCAACCTCTCGCGGAAGGCGGCCAGCTTGTCAACGGTCTGGGCCAGACGGTCCTCCCATTGGTCGCCGGCCTGGTCCAGATCCAGGCGTATCTGAGAGTTGCCGACCGTGACCCCGCGACCCAGCGCTCGCTGCAGCGCTTGCCTGGCCCCGCCTACCTGGTCTTCGAGGCGCAGGACGATGCGACGGTCCTGTCTGGTAATCGACTCGACGCCCGCGGCCTGCGCCCGCAGCTTGAGACGCACGACGTAGAGGAGGTTGCGCGCCTGCCACGGCAGCTCGCCGAACCGGTCGCGAAGCTCCGTCTCCATGTCGTCCACGTCGTCAACGGCCTCGAGCTTGACCAGACGCTGGTAGATGCCGATCCGGGTGGTCAGGTCGGTGACGTAGTCGTCGGAGATGCTGGATGGGACGCCCAGCTCGACGGTGGTACGCCGGGCCGCCGAAAGCGCATCGTCCAGCGGCAGCAGGAAGGCTCCGTCCGGGCCGGCTTCGGACCCTTCCGGGTCGACGCCGGCGCCGTCCGCCTGCGGGCCAGTGCCGCCCGACGCCACCTGCGCCCTGAGGTCCTCGACCGCCGTGGACAGCAGCCGGGTGTACAGGTCGAAACCCACGGCGTGGATATACCCGCTCTGCTGGGAGCCCAGGATGTTGCCGGCGCCGCGGATCTCCAGGTCCTTCATCGCGATGCGGAACCCCGAGCCCAACTCCGTGGCCCCGAGCATGGCCCGCAGTCGCTTCTCGGCGGGCTCAGTGAGGCTCCTGGCCTCGGGCACCAGCAGGTAGGCGTAGGCACGGCGCGCGCTGCGTCCCACCCGGCCCCGTAGCTGGTACAGCTGGGACAGGCCGAAGGTGTCGGCCCGGTTGATGATGAGCGTGTTCACGTTGGGGATGTCCAGGCCCGACTCGATGATGGTAGTGCACACGAGCACGTCCATCTTGCCCTCGGCGAACTCCGTCATCGTCAGCTCGAGCTGCCCCTCCGGCATCTGGCCGTGGGCGACGCCTACCGTGGCCTCCGGGACCATGCGCTCTATGTACGCCGCCATGTAGTCGATGTTGTGGACTCTGTTATGGAGGAAGTAGACCTGCCCCTGCCGGTCCAGCTCCCTGAGGACCGCCTCTCGGATAAGCTCGTCGCTGAACTCCGAAACGTAGGTCTTGATGGGAAGCCGCTCCTCCGGCGGGGTCTCCATCGTGCTCATATCCCGGACGCCCGCCAGCGACATGTGGAGCGTCCTGGGGATGGGCGTGGCCGTCGAGGTGAGCACGTCCACCTCCCTGCGCATCTGCTTGAGACGCTCCTTGTGGGCCACTCCAAAGCGCTGCTCCTCGTCGATGATGACGAGCCCCAGGTCCTTGAACCGCACGTCCTTCTGGATGAGCCGGTGAGTGCCGATGCAGATGTCGACCCGGCCGCTGGCCAGGCCCTCCACTATTTGGCGCTGCTCCCCGTCGGTCCGGAACCGGCTCAGAACCTCGATGGAGGTGGGATAGGCGCTAAGCCTCTCGGAGAACGTGGCGTAGTGCTGCTGGGCGAGTACGGTCGTCGGGACCAGCATGGCCACCTGTTTGCCGGCCATCACGGCCTTGAACGCCGCCCGCAAGGCTATCTCGGTCTTGCCGTACCCCACGTCGCCGCACACCAGCCGGTCCATGGGCTTGGAGGACTCCATGTCGGCTTTGATCTCGGCGATCGCGGCCAGCTGGTCGGGCGTCTCCTCGTAGGGGAAGGACTCGTCCAGCTCGGCCTGCCACTGCGCATCCGGAGGGAAGCCGTGTCCCTCGGCCAGCTCCCTTGCCGCGTAGAGCGACAGCAGCTCCGCGGCCATCTCCCGGGTCGACTGGGCGACCCGCTCCTTGGTGCGCCTCCACTCCTGTGTGCCCAGGCGGGTGAGAGACGGCGGACGGTCCATCGGTGCGATATATGGCGTCACCCGGTCCAGGTGCTCCATCGGGACGTACAGCTTGTCGCCCTGGGCGTACTGGAGGACCAGGTACTCGGTGCCGTCGCCGTCGCCGGACGGGTGTCCGGTGCCGGTGAACCGGCCGATGCCGTGCTCCACATGGACCACGTAGTCGCCCGGGGCGATCTCCTCCAGGAACGCGTTGCGTCTGGCCGAGGTTCTCCTGGTGACGCGCCGTTGCTTGGTGACCCCGAATATCTCGGCGTCGCTGAAGACGGCCAGCCTCCGGCCGTCGACCATCAGCACGAATCCATCCCGCAGCCCTGCGCCCTGGGCCTGCAGCGCCGTTATCGAGCCCGGCTCAGGCACGACTTCGAGGGACTCGGAAACGTCCGCCGAGATGCCGTACTCAGAAAATATCTCGGCGAGCCTTCGGGAGTGAGATGTGACGGCTATCACGGTCTGGCCGTCCTGAGCGAGGTCGTGCACCTCCTTGGCAAAGCTGTCGAGCTTGCCGAGGAACGCCGGCGCGGACGCGAAGGGCAGGATGTGGACGTCCCGGTGGACTAGGTCGTCCGCCCCCCAGGGCAGTACGTCCAGCCGCCGCTGGATGTCATCGGCCCGACGGTCTATCTCCTCCCAAACGAAATGGGACGACGGGAAGTTCAACGGCAGCTCCCCGCGTCGCTGCTTTACATCCTGGAGCTTTTGGGCCCTCTCGTCGGCTTCGCGGGCCGCCTCCAGTATCTCCGACGGCCGGTGCATGATGAGCAGGCCCTCACGAGGGAAGTGGTCGACCAGCGAGCCCTTGTTGAGCAGTCCGGCGTAGAAGTCCAGGTCCTCGATGTCGTGCCCGTCCGCGAGCCGTCCCAGCTCCTCCTGTATCCGGCCCCGCGCCGCGTCCGTGCAGTTGGTGAAATCGATAGGCGAGACCGATGCGCGCAGCTCTTCGCCCGGCAGGATCGCGGGCAGCGTCTCACGTGCGGGACCAACCTCTATGGAGTCGACTATGTCGGTCGAGCGTTGGGTATCGGGGTCGAACAGCCGAATCGTGTCGATCTCGTTGCCCCACAGCTCTATCCGGGCCGGCTCCGGCGAGCCCACAGGGTATAGATCGATGATCCCGCCACGCCTGCTGGCGAAGCCCGGCGCGTAGACCGTCGGCTCGAACTGGTACCCCATTCGTCGCCACCGGTCCAGCAGCTCCTCCAGGTCGACCTCGTCTCCACTGGACAGCGTATGAGTCTGCGAGGCGAAGGCCTCGGCGTCGATGGTCCTCTGGGCAATGGCGGCGGCCGAGGCGACTACGGCCAGTGGCCGCTTCCGCGCCGTCCTTAAAGCTGTGAGCGCGCGCAGCCGCTGGTGGGTTGTGTCCACGTCGGACACCTGTCTTTCGAAGGGGAGCACCTCCGTCTCGGGAAAGTGGAGCACCTCGGTGTCCCGATCGGTCCAGAGGAGCATCTGCTCATGCAGGCTGCGGGCGTCCTCGGGTCTGGGCGCGATGACGAGCGCCGGGACATCAAGGCTGTGCCAGAGATCAGCCAGCACGTACGGAGACGCGTTGGCCAGGACCTGGGCCCTTGCCCTGCCCCGCGAGCTTTCCAGCGTCCGTCTTACACTCTGATATGCCGGGGAACCTTCCAGCAGTCCCCCAAGTGCTTCCAGGCCCATACTCTCCGTGTCCTCCCGGTTGGCGTTTGCGCTCGGCGCACGCCGAAAAGGGCCAGCGCTGGCAGTCCCCGGTCATGGAGGACGCAGACGCGCTAGCCTTGTGCGGCTTATTCTACCATGAGGTTGACGGTGCTGAACCCGAGTACGTTCGGGTATCGGCCGGCACATCCGCGCTGCCGAGGTGAGGCTGAGATCGACTGGCCTTGTGGGGATACCATGATGGTGGTACAAAGATCGGGGGCAGCTCCGATCGCGTCGCCTGCCCGAAGCTATATCGTCGCCAAGAACAGGACCTGAGTGGCGGGTCCACTGGCTGAGGAGATGCGCATGACGACCTCGCCGGACGTAGTGGTGGTGGGAGGTGGCGTGGTTGGTGCCGCGGTGGCCTACTATCTCAGCCTGGAGGGAGCACGGGTCCAGCTACTGGACCGGGATGCCCTTGGCAGCGGCTGCTCTTTTCACGGCACCGGGCTGTTCGTCGGCCTGAACACACACGATCTCCCACCCGCCGCGTTTCCCATTATCCTGGCGGGCAGACGTCTCATGAGATCTCTCTATCCCCAGCTCGTCGAAGATACCGGAGTTGACCCGTTGTACCATGAATTGCCGGAGATCCTGGTGGCGCTGGACGAGCGGGAAGTCGAGCAACGCAGGGAGAACATGCGCTGGGTTACTCGACATGGGATCGTCGCTCGTTGGCTCGACCGCGACGAAGTGTTTGCCGCTGAGCCTCTTATCGGTAGTGACGTGATGGGAGCTGCGTTTGAGGACGCCGTCGGCCAGGTGGACGCGTATCGTCTGACCCTGGCATTTGCCGCCGCTGCCGAAAAGCGGGGCTGTACAGTTCGCCAGCGGGAGGCCGTGGGTCTGGAGCGCACGGGAGGCCGCGTCACCGGGGTCGTTACCACCAGCGAACGCATCCACTGCGACAAGGTGGTGCTCGCTATGGGGGCCTGGAGCGGGCCCGCCTCCGAGTGGACCGGATTTCCCGTCCCGGTCAAGCCTTTCAAGGGGCAGACACTCAGACTGCGTTATCCCGGGACACCGCCGACGGCCTTCATCAGCTACCTGGACATCGGGGGCGTGGTCCCTCGGCGAGACGGGACGTTGAGCTTCGGTTCGTCCTACGAGGACGCGGACGACTCCGAGCCCACCGAGAAGTTCAAGCTAGATGTGCTGTCGGGCGGGTTGACGGTCATGCCGTGGCTGGAAGAGGCCGAGGTCGTGCACCACCTGGCCGGGCCACGGCCCGTGACTCCCGACGACCTGCCCATGATCGGCCCGGTCCCCGGCTGGGACGGCCTGCACCTGGCAACCGGGCACGGGAAGCACGGGATCCAGCTGGCCCCGATCACCGGCAAGCTGGTGGCAGACCTTATCCTAAGAGGCGCCACATCGGAGCCGGTGCCCATGGAGGCTTACCTGCCGGAACGCTTTGCAGGCTACACGCCGGAACGTGCCGGCTGACGGATCTACGACTCACTAGACACTCTATTTCAGCACCTCGAGGATCGCCGGCTCCAGCTCCCCCTGGGTGGTGAAGGCCTCGAACTTGGAGTGGATGAGCCCCTGGCGGTCGATGATGAAGGTCCAAGGCTCGCTGGACAGGTTCCACTCCTTGACAGTTGGCGATACGACGGCCCGGTCCAGCTCTCCCTCGATCTCATGCGGGTTGTCGTATATCTCCACGTGGATGAAGCTCATGCGGTCCTCGAACTGGTCTTTGAGCTCTTTGACGACTTCGATCTGAGGGCCGCACGTCGCGGTCTCGCAGTAGGCCGGCGTGGCGAACAACACCAGCACCGGATTGCCCATCTCGACTGCGTCCGCGATGGTCATCTCGTAGAGAGTTGGGTCCGGTCGCCGGTCGGACGTCAGCTCCTCCAGGCCGCTGACGTCCGACACGGTCTTGCTCCGGCTGCGTGGCGCAGCCGCCCCAATAGCGGGGGTCATGCTCGTCTCGGTGACCTGGACTTGCACCGAGCCCGGCCTGGTGGCGCCGTCGGGCAAGGTCGCGATGACGCCGATGCCCCATGCTCCGGGCTGGTCGAACGAAATCTGGGCCGTGTACACTCCAGAGGGCACCACCGGCCACTTGCGAAACACGCCCTCCACGGTCTCGATCGGTCCTTCCGTGCCCCGCGCAGTCAGGCGAAAGGTGGAGACCTCCACCCGGGCGTCCCGTACGGGCCCTGTTTCGGCATCGATCAGAGCGAACGTCAACCGGTTTTCGCCGACGCTGAGCTCGCTGGTCCCGAGCGCCAGTTGCAGGTCCTCTGCCTGAGAAGTCTGATTCGACGGTCCCGGAGTCGCCGTACCGTCCGACTCCGCCGTGGCGGTGGGTCCCCGCGTCGTATCCGTCGATCCACCGTCGCACCCGGTCAACGAGAGCAGACCGAATGCGACCAGAGACGCAGGCGCCACGAGCTGGGCTAGTCGAATCACGTCTCCTCCTACCACTCGAATCGCCTATTGGACGTACGGGGGTCTTCGGATTGTCTCATGCCACATAATAGTACGCCGGGAACGGGCCGAGGGGTTTGGTGATCGCAGACCCACGCGCCCAGGGTCATTCGGTTACCGGAGTCCCCGGGGACGATTGAAACGCGCCGTCTCTTCCCGAGGCTTGACATTCCAGCGACTGGAAGGTTTAGGCTACAACAGGAGGACTCCAAATGAGCAAACCATTCACCATAAGACGGCTGGCGGAGCTGACCCAGGTCCCACCAAAGACCATCCGCTACTACGAGCAGGTAGGCATCCTCCCACTGCCCAGGCGAAGCGAGTCCCGCTACCGCCTGTACTCAGAGACAGACGTGCGGCGGCTTGAGTTTATCAGGCGAGCACGGCTCCTGGATATGAATCTACCAGAGGTGCGGGTGCTGGTGGAGCGGGCCGGCAGCGCGACTTGCGACGACTTTAAGGGCCGTTTTCTGGAGCTGGCGCGACAGAAGCTCGAGGAGGTGGACAAACGGATCGTGGACCTTCAGCACTTGAAGGGAGACCTCCAGCGCCTGGAAGCGCACCTCGTGGATGCCGCGAAGGAGGAGGTGGCGGACCACACGATGCTGGAGTGTTCCCCTGAGACGTGTACCTGTCTCGGAGGGCCACGTGAGGGATCATAGCCAAAGATAGGAGGTGACATTGTGGCTGGACAAGTCCGAGTTGAAGAGGTGACCAGGGAGGAGCACAGACAAGACTGCGGTTGCGGATGCGCGGGCGCTCTTTGCGGGGCTGCCCGTCAGGAAGTGGTCTGGGTAGGTTCCGCCGAGGCTGCGGCGGCCGAGGAAGCCGAAGCCGAGGAGTGTGGATGCGGCTGCGAGTGCTGTGGCTAAGCTGGCTCGCCTGCTCAGCCGGAGACCGTCGCAAGTCGCCGGTTCATAGGAGCGGCGGCCGACCCCGCTGATTAACGGTTCTGATTGCGACCTCGGCTACCCGGGGTCGTCGACGAACCGGTCCGGGGTGAACGGGTCCACCGGTAGGGCGGTCGCGCCGTGGGCGATCAGATCGGACACCGCCTTGCCGATGCCGGGACTCAGCAGGATGCCCTTTTTGCCGGCGCCGGTGGCCAGATAGACGTTGTCCCAGCCGGGCGCCTTGCCGATTATCGGCAGCCAGTCGGGCGTAACGGGCCGGAGACACGCGGTATGCATGACCAACTCGGCGTCCGCTATGGCCGGCATGATCCGGACGGCATCGGCTAGCAGCGACTGTCGGGCCTCTTCGCTGGGCCTGGCGTCGAAGCCACGACGCTCCTCGGTGGCGCCTACCCAAGCGAGGCCGTCGCTCCGGTGATAGACAGACGAATGTCCCCAGGTGAAATCGTGCTCCAGAGGGGAGCCGGGCAGGCGTACCCGCAGGATTTCCCCCTTGAGCGGCACGACGGGAATCCCGACTCCGAGCCACGGTTCCGCCTGGGCCGACCAGGGGCCCATCGCCAGTACCAGTGCGTCGCAGCCGATCTCCGAGGACTCGGTGGTCACCGCCTCGACGCGGCTGCCAGACGTCTTCAGCGCCGACACAGATCCCGATCGGAACTCCGAGCCGCGCCTTTCGGCCGCCATTGACAGGGCTAGAGTGTACCGGTAGCTGTCCAGCGCGGTGTTGCCGTAGGTGTACAGGGCTCCGACGGCGTCCCGAGCGATTCGCGGCTCCAGCTCTTGGAGCTCGGCTGAGCCCAGATAGCGCGCGGAAAACCCCTCGGCGGCTTCGAGTACTCTGAGCGTCCCGTCCATCCCGTCCAGTTCCGAGTCGTCGAACGCGATGCGGGCCGTCGAGACCGTCTCTGGCTGGAAGTCTACGCCGGACTCGTCCCGGAGCTCGTCCCACATCGACTGGTGCATGCGGAACGACTCCAGGGCCAGCGGCGCCAGCGGTCCGGGGATGCCGTGGCCTTCCAGCGGGTTGAGGGCCCCAGCGGAGAAACCGGAGGCCTGGGACGCAACGCCATCGCGCTCGATGACCGTCGAGGCTACCCCCGTCTTCGACAGGTAGTACGCGACGGCGCATCCCGCAGCCCCTCCGCCGACGACCACGACCTCACTTCGGTCACTCATCAGACCTGCCCCTTGGTGACTTGAATGTCATTCTGAGCCCTTCTTGGAAGGGAGAAGGATCTGTCCGCCAC
>CAZGRI010000026.1:0-18800 GCA_964528205.1 uncultured Dehalococcoidia bacterium
GGTGACCTGGAGCCCGAGTCTGGACAGTTCGCGGTCCCTCGGCTCCAGAAGCTCGCAGCCGGTTCCGGCTTGAGCCTTCGGCTCAAGCTCCGTCACCGGGACCGCCGCATCGACGGACCCCGCCGTGCCCCTCCCGTCCTCGCCCAGTCTCTGGAGCTGGGCCTCCAGCTCGCCGATTCGCGCCATCGCTTCGCCGTACCGCCGAAGCAGCAGGTCGTACTCGTCGTTCACTCCGGAGTCCGAGCGCTGGCTGGCCTCTGGCTGCTCGGCTGACATGTTAGGCTCCTTACAGCGCCCCGGTTGTCCTATGAAAGCGACAATCGAGCGGCGACCAGATGTTCCGGTTCCGATGGCGTTCCGTTGGCGTCTACGATCAGAATGCGAGGCACGCCCAGAAGATCGCTGGAGGAAGCGACGCGGCTTCCGGGCGGGAACGTCCGCTTCGCTGCACCGGCGGCGGAACCTAGTTGCCCCGGATCGATCTCGATGAGCAGCCTTCCATCCGGGTTGAGGTGACCGGGCGCCTCTTCAAGCAGTCGCAGGACCAGGTCCAGTCCCTCTGCGCCGCCGTCCAGTGCTACACGAGGCTCACGGCCGACCTCTGGGCCCAGTGTTGAGATCCTGGCAGTGGGTATGTAGGGTGGATTCGAGACTATCACGTCGACAGGCCGGGGAAGCGGCTGCGAGAGGTCTCCATGGAGGAGGTGGACACGGTCCGCTACGTTGTGCCTGCGCCGGTTGACATCGGCGACCGCGAGCGCCCCCCGGCTGATGTCGGAAGCGAATACGGTAGCGCCGGACAGCCGGCTGGCGACTGCAACGGCTATGGCCCCACTGCCGGTCCCGACGTCGGCGATCGTCAGTTCGCCGGCTGGCCGATGGTGGGCGTACTGGAGGACCTCCGCGACGAGCAGCTCGGTCTCCTCGCGGGGGACGAGCACACGCTTATCTACCGTGAAGTCCAGGCCGCAGAATTCTCGGTGTCCAACGATGTAGGCCAGTGGCTCGCCGTCCAGCCGGCGGCGTACCAGCTCGTCTACCGCCGCAAGAAGGGAGGCGTCGATCACGTCGTCGAGAGCGGCGAAGAGCCCGGCCCGATCAAGTGCGAGGACGTGCCGGAGGATGCCTTCGGCCTCGATTTGCGGTAGTGGCATTCCGGTGTCGGTCAGGACACGGGTGGTCCGGGCGAGGGACGCACCGGTCTTCACAGGGCCGCCTCTTCAAGCCTCATGGCCCGTTCCCTGTCCGCCAACGCATCGACGAACTCATCGATGTTCCCTTGCAGGACGCCTTCGAGGTCGTGGCTCGTGAGTCCGACGCGGTGGTCCGTAACCCGGTTCTGCGGGTAGTTGTACGTCCGGACCCTGTCCGAGCGGTCGCCCGTGCCGACCTGTGACCGCCGGCTCTGGCTGACCTCCCTTTGCTGGCGCTCGACCTCTCGGGCCAGCAGGCGAGAGCGCAGCACCGACATCGCCTTCTCCCTGTTCTTGAACTGCGAGCGCTCGTCCTGGCACGTGGCCACTATGCCGGTTGGCAGGTGCGTTATGCGGACCGCGGTGGCCACCTTTTGGACGTTCTGACCTCCGTGCCCGCTGGAGTGAAAGATATCCGTGTGGAGGTCATCGAGGTCGATCTCGATGTCCACCTCCTCCGCCTCCGGAAGCACGGCGACCGTGGCCGAGGACGTATGAATTCTTCCCGATGACTCCGTGACCGGCACACGCTGGACGCGGTGGCCGCCGCTCTCATGCTTGAGCTTGCTGTACGCGCCGTCGCCCTTCACCTGGAGGACGATCTCCTTGATTGCGCCCAGGCCCGTTTGGTTCGCGTCGATCACCTCTGTTTCCCAGCCCATTCTCTGGACATATCGCAGGTACATCCGGTAGATCTCGGCCGCAAACAGTCCCGCCTCATCTCCCCCAACGCCGGCCCGGACCTCCATGATGACGTTCTTTTCGTCGTTGGGGTCCCTGGGCACCAGGGCGAGCCGGAGCCTGCTCTCCAGGTCCTCCCTCCGCTCGACCAGGCCGCTTATCTCCTCACGCGCAAGCTCGGCCATCTCCTGGTCAGACTCGTCCCTGAGTATCTGCTCGACCTCTCCAAGCTGGGTCATCACGCTCCGGTACTCGCGCGACAGCGAGACCAGGTCCCTTATCGACGCCTGCTCCCTGACCAGGCTCTCGATGCGGGAGTATTCGGACGACACCTCGGGGTCGGCCAGCAAACGGTCGATCTCTTCGAAACGTTCTTCTACCGTTGACAGCTTGTCTATCATAGGCTCGTTAAGCCCCTGAGGGCGGTCGGACCGGTGTTTAGAGTCACAGAGTAAAGTATATCAGAACAGCATCGTGGCTCCCGATATTTCCAGCTGACCTGGACCTCCGACAAGAACCCCCCGAGGATGCGTATCGCGGAAGCCAGGAGGAATACGTGAAACGGGCAGGTGGCTCCGGAGCCGGACCGCGCGAGGTCGAGGTCGAACACAAAGGAGCCGTGATAGGCGAGATCGCGGGCGTCTCTTACGGTTCTCCCGTGAGGCGCTCGACCAGGAGCTCGAGCCTGTGCTCGAGCTCCTCCTGCTCCCCTTCGCCCAGGTCCCTAAGAACAACGGTACCTCTCTGCAGCTCGTCGTCGCCGAGGATCAATGCGTGGGTCGCGTCTCTTGAGGAGGCGTACCTGAGCTGGCTGCGAAGCCCTCTTGTCGCGGGACCCACCAGGGAGGCTATCCCGGCCTGTCGGAGCTCCGAGGAGAGCGAGATCGCCGCGCGCCTGGCCGTGTCTCCAACGTGGGCGACCACAACCTTGGTCCGCCGACGATCGGGCAAAGGCACCTCCTGTCGCTTCAGGTTTGCGATCACGCGCTCTATGCCCATCCCGAATCCGATCCCGGGTGTCGGCTGCCCGCCGAGCTCGCCCATCAGACCGTCGTAGCGTCCTCCGCCGATCAGGGTACTCTGCCTGCCCTCGACCGGCGGGGTGATCTCGAACACCGTACGAGAATAGTAGTCGAACCCGCGGACCAGCCGGTGGTCGATCTCGTACGGCAGGTTGAGGTCCCGCAGGTAGCTCAGCAGATCGGACCAGTGGCCCTCGCACGGGCCGCATAGGAAATCGACGCCATGGGGCGCCCGGGCGATCAGAGGCTGGCATGTTTCGACCTTGCAGTCCAGAAGCCTGAGGGGATTGTGGTCGAGCCGCCTGCGACAGTCGGGACACAGCTCCGCAACGTGGCCGCCGTAGTAGCCCTGGAGCTTCTCGATGTAGGCCGGCCTGCACTCGGAGTCGCCGATGCTGTTGACACTGAGAGCCAGACTGTCGAGCCCAACGGAACGCAGGAAGCTCCAGCCCAACTCTATGACCTCCGCGTCGATAGAGGCGTCCCCGTCGCCGAACACCTCAACGCCGAACTGGTGGTGCTGACGGAATCTCCCGGACTGGGGGCGCTCGTAGCGGAACACCGGACATATGTAGAAAAGGCGGACCGGCTGGGGACGGTTACCCATGCCGTGCTCGAGAAAGGCGCGGCAGACCGGCGCCGTGCCCTCCGGCCTGAGTGTAACGAGGTCGCCGCCGCGGTCCTCGAAAGTATAGGTCTCCTTCTCCACGATGTCCGTGACCTCCCCGATACCACGAACGAACAGTCGAGCGTCCTCGAAGACAGGAGTATCGATGCGCTCGTACCCGAACCGGGTTGCGGCATCGAGGGCGCTGGCCTCTACGTACGCCCAGTAGGGTTGCTCCTCGGGAAGGATGTCAACAGTCCCCCTCGGCGCCTGAAAAAGCAAAAGAGCCTCCGTGAGATTGTATGACGGCGTCGTGGGGCCGCCGGGGCGAGCGGACGGGCCTACACGCGTGGCCGGACACCAGAATACAGTAAGGGCTCAAAGCTGTAAACGGATGCGCCGTCCATGCGGCGCGTGAAATTGCGACCCCGTGTGCGCTTGGTTATACTAGCTATACTGGCAACCAGCGTGGCGCGCACGCCCGAGTCTCGAAGGAGTCGGAGAGCCGAACCGGTGGACACACTGCTAGCCAAAGCCGGAAGCTACCTTCCGGAAGACAAGATAGCCATAATCGCCGAGGCGTACCGGTTCGCCGAGCACGCGCATGACGGTCAGACCAGGCTGTCAGGCGAGCCATTCATCCAGCACCCACTGGAGACGGCGCTCTTTCTGGCTGACTTACGGCTCGACGCCAATGCCCTGGCGGCCGCCCTGCTGCACGACGTGATCGAGGACTGCCATGTGGGTGTCGACGTGCTCGAGGACGCTTTCGGGCCGGACGTGGCGAAGCTGGTCGACGGCGTAACCAAGCTGACGAAGACGGAGCTGATGTCGGACGGCCGTGCCCAGGTGCGCGACCCGGACTCCCAGGAGGCGCTGGCCGAAGCGGAGACCCTGCGCAAGATGCTGATGACGATGGCCGAGGACATCCGGGTCGTCCTCATCAAGCTGGCAGACAGGCTCCACAATATGCGGACTCTGGACGCCCTTTCCCCCGACCGCCGCGTCGCCATCGCTCAGGAGACCATCGAGATCTACGCTCCACTGGCCCACAGGCTCGGCATATGGGAGCTGAAGTGGAGGCTCGAGGACCTCGCATTCCAGCACCTCAACCCCGAGGCCTACCGGGAGATCTCCAAGATGCTAAGGAGCAGGCGGGGTGAACGGGAGGAGTATGTCGAACGGGTGCGGACCCTGCTGCGAGCCGAGCTGGACAACGAGGGAATCAAGGCCGAGGTCACCGGCCGGCCCAAGCATATCTACAGCATCTACAAGAAGATGCAGACGTACGCCGACCAGAACAAGGAGGTCGGCGAGATCTACGACCTATTCGCGCTCCGCGTATTGGTCAACGACGTCAAAGACTGCTATGCGGCACTGGGCGTCGTGCACAACAACTGGCATCCGCTGCCGGGGCAGTTCGACGACTACATAGCCAATCCCAAGGACAACCTGTATCAGTCGTTACACACGTCGGTCCTGTGCGAGGACGCCAACCCCGTTGAGGTCCAGGTGCGGACCCACGAGATGCACAGCCTGGCCGAGTACGGCGTTGCCGCCCACTGGCTATATAAAGAAGGCCAGACGTCGGACGCCCGTTTCGACGAGAAGATGACATGGCTGCGCCAGCTCCTGGAGTGGCAGCGGGACGTTACCGGGGCCGAGGAGTTCCTGGAGTCGTTCAAGACGGACATCTTCAAGAACCAGGTGTTCGTCTACACACCCAAGGGCGAGCTAAAGGAGCTGCCCACGGGAGCCACTCCCCTGGACTTCGCGTACCGGGTTCACACTGAGGTGGGCCACCGGTGCATCGGCGCCAAAGTCAATGGCAAGCTCGTGTCACTGGACTATCAGCTCGGAAACGGGGATACGGTTCAGATCCTGACCAGCAAGACGGCCCGCGGCCCCAGTCTGGACTGGCTAAACCCCAACCTGGGCTATGTGAAGACCACGTCGGCCCGGGAGAAGGTCAGGCAGTGGTTCAACCGCCAGGAGCGAATGATCAACATCGAGCGGGGGAGGGACGTGTTCCAGAAGCAGCTACGCCGCCTGGACATCTCCGCGGACGACCAGGAGGTGACGGAGCTGTTGAAGTTCGCCACCACCGACGAATTCTACGCCGCGCTTGGAAGTGGGGCTATCACGACCGCCCAGGTCGTGGACAAGCTATCGTCAAAGCACGTCCCCCCTGTCGAGGAGCGGCACATCGTCAGCCCCCCCATCGGTCCCGCATCTGGTGTCAAAGTGCTCGGGGTGGGCGATCTCCTGACCCGGATGGCGTACTGCTGCGGTCCCATTCACGGCGACGACATTGTCGGCTACATCACCCGGAGCCGTGGTGTGACGGTGCACCAGAAGGACTGTCCCAACATTCTCGCTGAGACTGAGGTAGAGCGGTTGGTGCCGGTTGCTTGGGGCGAGTCCGAGACGCTGTACCCCGTAAGAATACAGATTCAGGCCTGGGACCGGGTGGGGCTGCTGGGCGACATCACCTCCCTTGTGTCCGAAGAACGTGTTAACATAGCGTCCTGTGTGTCCGAGGAGTACGACGAAATCAGCGTCGTGTCGCTTACCGTTTACATCAATGGCATCGACCAGCTGAACCGGCTATATTCGCGACTCGAGGGCGTCAAGGGCGTCATAGGAGTGGCAAGAACGAGGGCATAGACCGCGTGTCCGGTGCGTCATTCGGGAACGGGATCTGGAGTGTAGGGGCCAGGGCACCGGCAAACTAGCAGACATCGGAGGGACGACAAGTTGCCAAGTGAGAAGTCAGCGCGTGTATCGGAGAGGAAGCGGGCCAACAAGGTGCCGCTCCGCAGCAAGGCCAAGACCTTCGTGACCAAGTCCCGCAGACTTATCGAGGCCGGTGACCTGGAGGGAGCGGACCAAGCGGTAAGGGACGCGGTTGTGGCCCTGGACAAAGCCGCCCAGAGGGGCGCCATTCATCACAACAATGCGTCCAGACGCAAGTCGCGCATCATGAAGCAGCTGTCGGACGCCAAGCGTTCCTAGACATCATGAGGCGGACATCGCCAGCGGGCAACGGCTCGCTCAGCCAAGCAGTGAGGACTGTGACATGCTAAGAATGAGGTTAAGGCGCGTCGGCGCCAGACATCAGCCGAGCTACAGGATCGTGGTCGCCGACCAGAGGGCCGCGCGGGACGGCGCCTTCGTCGACCATATCGGTCACTACAACCCTCGCACCGACCCGCCCACCGTCGTCATCGACCGGGAGAAGGCCCAGAAGTGGATCAGCCAGGGAGCAAAGCCCTCCGAGGCCGTGGAACGAATGCTCAAGAATCTGGATTCCGGTGAGGGCGAGGCCACAGAGGCGGAAGCCCCTGAGACGGATGACGGCGAATGAAAGAGCTCGTCGAGTACATAGCCAAGTCCATCGCCTCCAGCCCTGACGACGTCCGGGTCACAGAAGAGGAAGAGGACGGCCGTATCATCCTCAGGCTCGAGGTGGCCGACGAAGACAAGGGTAAGGTCATCGGTCGCCAGGGCCGAGTCGCCCAGTCGATACGGATGCTCCTGAGGGTCGCCGCTGTCAAGCAGGGGACCAGGGCTATTCTCGAGATCGTCTAAGGCGGTAGTTCGTCCGATGCTACCCGCCCCATTGCACGGCTGACTCCCCTGCAACCCCAAGCAGACAGCGTCATCGTCGGTAGGATCGTCGGCGCCCGTGGACTGCGGGGTGAGCTCAAGGTCGAAGTCCTCAGCGACGCTCCCACGCGCTTTACGCCCGGCAACCAGCTATATCTGGATGGCGTGCCCGTCCGGATTGAAAGGGCTCAGCCGGACAGAGGCGGCGTTCTCCTTAAGCTGGCGACGATCGACGATCGAGCCGCGGCGCAGCGACTCCGAGGGGGGCTGCTGACCGTTCCGACACGGGATGTCGAGCCGCTTCCCGAGGGCTCCTACTACCACTTCCAGATCATCGACGCCGAGGTCTGGAGCGAGGGCGGCGAACACCTGGGACGGGTCGCTGAGATACTCACCACTCCCGGCAACGACGTCTACGTCGTCCGGAAGGCCGGCCGCCAGGACCTGCTGCTTCCCGCGCTCAGCGAGGTGGTGCTAGACGTCGATCTCGACGCACGGCGGGTAAGCGTTCGTGTTCCGGAAGGGATTGAGTGACGGAGGCGACCCGAACTGCGGCTGACCGGCTGCTGCGGGGGAGGCACTATCGGTCGGGCGCGGAGATAAGGCGAATGCGTCAGCTAAGCGGCGGATGCAAACGCTTGCTGCTGGGCCTTAGTAGCCGCTGGACCCGCGTTGTTGCCGGAAGCAGTCGCTGCAGTAGACAGGGCGGTCGCCTCTGGGCTGGAACGGGACCTCGGTATCCGTACCACACTGGGCGCAAACCACCGGGTACATCTGGCGCTCGGAGCCGTCTCCGTAACCCCGCTGCTCGCGCTGAGACCTGCGGGCCTGGCGGCACGAAGGGCAACGCTTGGGATCGGTGTATCCTCTTTCCTGATGGTAGCGCTGGTCGTCGGCGCTGAAAATGAATGACTGGCCGCACTCCGCACAATCGATAGCTCTATCCTCTAGGACCACTGGTGATGACCTCCTGCCTATGTGAGCGTGGTCTACGGCTGACCACATGCGCCTCTGATTGGCCCGGAACGCCGGTGACAACGGTGCCGTAGGGCAGGCCTCAGCCTAGCATACTTGAATAGGGGGCGCAACCGCGGCGGCCATGGGTGCCTGGCGCGGTTGCGCTGCCACGCGACTCACGGAGTCGGCATCCTTGCACCGCACTAGCTCCGTATAAGTAGGTACGAAAGGGACGTGCTGGGCCGCGCCGAGACCGCCCCGTCGGCCACAACCTCAGTCCATCGACGCGCCTATGGTAGAATGACCCGATCGCGCTCACACCTAATGATTGCGCAGGCGATGTAGATTCGAGGCAGACGGCTATGAGGCTTATCCCGGCCCCGAGCCTTGGAGGTATATGAGGTGAGGCGACTGATCGTTCTGGCGGTCGTGCTTTCAGCTGGCGCGATGCTGGCTGCGTGCGGCAGCAACGAAGTCAAAAATGCAAATCTGTTTTTCATAGGCGACGAGATAGGTGTGAACGACGAAGACGAGACCACCATACGGCTCGGGCTGCGCAACGAAGGACCAGAGCCGTTTGAAGGCGACCCACAGTTCGCGGGGCTCTGGGAGCTCCGTGAACACACCAGATGGGGCGACATAGTTGTCAAACACCTGGTCCACAACGTAGGTCCTATCGGACCCGGCGAGACGGTCTTCCTGGACGAATGGTCGAGCGACATGGAGGGTACCCTCTTCTTGCTTTGGGGTGCTCCTGGCTACGGCGCGGTGTAGACCCAGTTCGTCGTGTACGGGAACTTGCAGTGGCTTCAGCTGGAGGGTGGAATCCAGCGAAATCCAAAGAGGATCGGGCTGAACGGCTACCCCAAGCAGGTGGCTCCAGGCGAGGAACAGTTCATCGACTGACCGCGTGCGTCCGCCCTCCCGATCTCGGCCTACGGACCGTGTTTGGACTGCGGTACGGTACCTCGGACGACTCCCGATTTCATGCCTGAGTCCATGCCTGAGTGACCTAGGAGGCGGGCGATGAGACAGACGGCCGATGCTATCGTGGTGGGCGCCGGCGTGATAGGGGCCAGCACGGCCTACCATCTCGCCGCCAAGGGCGTCGGGAACGTAATGCTCCTGGACAAGGCCGGCCCGGCGGCCGGAGCCACGGGTAACGCCGTGGCACTGGTCAGGTTTAATTATCCTGACTACCCATCGGCCGCATTGGCATACCACAGCTATCGCACGTTCATAGAGTGGGACGACGTCATCGGCGGCGAGTCGGGGTTCAGGAGCTGCGGGCTCCTGGCTCTGATCGACCCCGATCATGCCGATTCGCTGAAAGCGACCGTCGACATGCTCCGGAACGAGGTCAGCGATGAGATATCCTTCATCTCGCCGGAAGACGTCAAGCTCCTCCAGCCCTTCATGGTCACCGAGGACCTGGGCGGCGCCGCTTATCAGCCGCACGCGGGATACGCCATCGGCTCCGACACCGTGACTAGCCTTATCGCCCGAGCCAGGGACCTCGGTGTGCGTACCGAGCTGGACAGCCGGGTGGCCTCGGTGAAGGTCCAGGGCGGCTCTGTCACCGGGATCGCGACGGACAACGGAGACATCGATTCCCCTGTGGTCGTGCTCTGCGCCGGCAGCTGGACCGGTCCGCTCGCCGCGACGGCGGGAGTGGACGTTCTTGTCAGGCCCGGGGTCCTGAGCGCGGGTATGCTGCGACGGCCCCCTGACGTCCCGGACCACATGGCCGTCCTGGACGGAGTGGGCGGCGGATACTGGAGACCGGACGTGGGGGACCACACCGCCATCGGCATCAGCTTCCCCCGGTTCGACTACCATTGGCCCGAAGACCCCGACCGCCCAGACGTCAGGACCACGCAGGACGAGATGGTGGAGTCCGCGGCTGTGATAGCCGAGCGCATACCGGCCATGGCCGACGCTGGGTGGGTGAGGACGTGGGCCGGCGTGGACGGGTTCACGCCCGACGGACGGATGATCCTGGACAGTGCACAGGACGTGGACGGCCTTTACGTTGCGACCGGCGGCAGCGGCCACGGGTTCAAGACCGGACCCGCGGTCGGCCTGTGCATGGCCGAGTGGATCATCGATGGTGAGCCCAGCACGGTGGACTTGCGAGACTTCCGCCTGGACCGCTTCCCGCCCGGAGATCCATGGAGCCACGGATGGCGCCCACAAGAGCTGCTGCGGGAAACCGTCTCAAAGACCCCCGCCCGCTGGCGATAGCGCGTCTGACCGAATCAACTCCGGCCAAGCTCCTGGATTCCGCGATGAGTAGTCCGTCTTTAGCCGGAACGACGAGGTTTGGGAGTCCTCTCAGGATCTAGTACGGGAGCTCGGTGTCGGGGTGGTCTTCGAGGTAGTGCCCTTGGCGTACGCCGAAGTTCTCCTGGAGCTGGATCGAGAGGCCGCCGTCCACGACCAACGCGTGTCCCGTGATGAAGTCCGCCTGGTCCGAGCACAGGAAGGCGATCGCATTGGCGATGTCGACCGGCCGGCCGACCTTGCGAAGCGGGTACTGGTCCTCGAAGAACCGCTGACCGGACGGGTTCCCGTCCCACCCCGCCTGGAGACGCTCGGTGACTATGTGGCCAGGACAGATGGAGTTGACTCTGATCCCCATGGGGCCGAACTCGGTGGCCATCTGGCGGGTCATCCCGATGACAGCGGACTTCCCGGTTTCGTAGGTCAGGAACCGGGGAGCCGTGAGCAGACCGTGCACCGACGCCACGTTGACGATGCTTCCTCCACCGACCTTCCGCATCTCCGGGATGGCATGCTTCGCTCCCAGGAACAGGGACTTCACCAGGATGGCCATGTCGTGGTCCCAGGCCTCCTCGGTCACGTCCACCGCGCCTCCGGACCCCGCGGCCCCGGCGTCGAACGCGTTGCTCACCAGGATATCGACGCGGCCCCATAGGCTGACCGCTTTCCTTACCATCGCCTCGAGGTCCTGCGCCTTGCTGACGTCGACCCGAAGCGCCTCCGCCGTGCCACCGGACTCGCGGATCGCCGCGACGTTTGCCTGGCCGGTCTCGATGTCGATGTCGGCGATCAGCACTCTGACGCCATCCTCCGCCAGCCGTCGGGCCGTGGCGCCGCCTATTCCCTGCGCTCCGCCCGTCACTATCGCTACACGATCATCGAGTGTCATAGTAGAAACCCTCCTGAATATCGGCCTGGCGCGTCGGTCGTTACCGGTCGAGCCTGGGGTAGTTGAGCGGCGCGCCCCGCGCGTCGATATCGTACCGGCTGATGTGCCGGCGACCGAGGTTGGAGCTCAGCAATACGTCGCGGTTGGGCCCGCAGAAAGCTATGTTGGTAGGAGCCGCCATCATCGTGCCCTGAGGGTCGTCGGCCAGTATCTCCAGCTTCCCATCGGGGCTCAGCCGGTAGATCCTGTCGGGCCGATAGCAGGAGATGTACAGGTAACCCTGATCGTCGAAGGCGACGCCATCGGGAACCGTCCCCGGGAGGTCGATCACGGTCTCGATTTCACCGGCCCCGCCGTCAGACCCAATCGCGACCCGGACAATCCGGGGAGGGTTCAGACTCATCACGACGTACAGGTATGCCTCGTCGGGGCTGAGGCACAGGCCGTTGGGGAATTCGCGTAGCTCGGCGCACCAGACCGCGGCCTGGCCGCCGGGCCGGACCTTGAACACGCGACCGCTGTCCTTGTTCCACTCCCCCGAGTCGGACAGGTACAGATTGCCTTCCGAGTCGAACGCCGGGTAGTTGGGCGCCCTGATGGGCTCGTCTGGAGGCGCCAGTGCATAGGTGCTGACGATGCCACCACGTGTGACCTTGACGAGCTCTCCGCCGCTGCACGCGTAGATGTTGCCGTTGCCGTCCTGGGCTAAGCCGCCCAGGGAGCCGCGTCCCGTGCTGGCTATCTCGGTGGCCTCGCCTGTTTCAATGTCGATCCGGTACACCTGGCCGGCCTCACCGCCAGCATAGGCATAGCCGTCCATGCCCCAGGCTATGCACTCCGCGTGGTCAACTCCTCCGCCGAATCCACCGACCGCGTAGGATACCTGGGTCTCGGTATCTAGAATGGGCATCGTTCGCTTCCCCTCAGCCTCGCTGCCGAGGCGACCTAGATGTACCCAGAAGAGCAGCCGTCGACCCTCCAGGCCCGCGGGGTTCAGACTGGGGCGAGTATAATAGCGACGTACTACCCGGTCAACCGAATACCGCTTATCTCGGGCACGCCTCCCAGTGAGACAACCAACCGCTTTTCCGCGACGTGACGACCCTCTACCATCGAATAGCTCATTGCGATTCCTGGCGGGTGCCGTCGTGGCGTCGTCGTTGGTCGCCTGGTCGGCGTGCGGCGTGACCGGACCGGTGTTCACCGACGTTAGCGCGAGCACGGGGATGGACTTCCTGCACCAGAGCACGCCCGGAGCGCGTATAGATCTGGGAGGTGGAGTCGTTGTCCTCGACTTCGACGGCGACGGACTCGATGATGTATACCTGCCTAACTCACATGGGCCAAACGCACTGTTTCGAAACGACGGCGATGGGACCTTCACCGAAGTCGCGGAGGATGCCGGTGTGATGGACCGGGAGGGCATCGGCTCCGGGGGTTGCGCGGCCGACTACGACAACGATGGCGACCAGGACCTGTTTCTGGCGAACTACGGCCCCAGCGTCCTGTATCGAAACGACGGCGACGGGACCTTCTCGGTCGCGACTCCTGGATCAGGACTCGACGACGACGACGCGGACTACAGGTCTCTAGGCTGCGCCTGGGGCGACTATGATAGGGACGGGCTCCTGGACCTGGTCGTCGTCCGCCATCTGGACGAGGACGTCCGGTTCCTTTTCGAGATGAGGAACTACATTCCGGCCGTCCGAGGGCTGGGACTTTACCGGAACATGGACGGCAAGACCTTCGCCAACGTCACTTGGTTACTGGGCGACACACCGGGAAGGTTTTCCGCCGAGCGCGACAGGTTCTTCGACAACGTGAGGAGCGCAGGGTTTCAGCCGGGGTGGGTGGACTACGACAACGACGGCGACCCCGACCTTTACGTCGTAAACGACTTCGGCTCCAACATCTACCCCAACGTGCTGTGGCGAAACGACGGTCCGGGGCCCGACGGGACTTGGACGTTCCTCGATGTCTCGGAGGAGACGGGGACGGACCTCTCGATATTTGGGATGGGCCTGGCGGTCGGGGACTACGACCTGGACGGGTTCCTTGACCTGTACGCCACCAACATCAACGACAACGTCCTGCTCAGAGGCGATGGGACCGGTCTGACGTTTACGGACACCACCAAAGGGGCCAAGGCCGGCACGGGGAAGATCGCCAGGGACAAGGACCGCTACTCCTGGGGCACCATGTTCATGGACTACGATAACGATGGCGACGAGGACCTGTACGTGGTCAGTGGACACCTGGAGGGCCAGCAGCACAATCCTGACGAGCAGCCCAACGTCTTACTTCGTAACGACCGGGGCCGGTTTAAGGACGTATCTAAGGGCAGTGGGGCGGACGATCCGGGGGTCGGGCGTGGGAGCGCATTCCTGGACTTTGATGGGGACGGCTGTCTAGACATCGTCGTCGGCAACGTGGGCCAGCGAGTGAGCGTCCTGCGGAACGTGTGCGACACGACAAACGGCTGGCTGATCGTCGAGACCGTCGGCACGGCGAGCAACTGGGACGGCATCGGGGCGCGGCTGGAGCTGGTCGCGGATGGAAAGACCCAGATCAGGGAGATATCCAGTGGCTCGAACAGCGCCGGACAGAATATGCGCGCCGCCCACTTCGGCATGGGCTCGGCAGTCGTGGCGGATTCGCTGACGGTCAGGTGGCCCAGCGGCCGCGTCCAGACGCTTTCGGACGTTGCGGCGAACCGCCGGATCACCTTAATGGAGCCCGAGTGACGTGTCCGGGTGCTTCTAGGCGGTCCCGCGGACTGAAGTCCGCGGTTACGTCGCTGGGCGGGGAAACCGGGCACTTCAGTGTCCGGGACATAGAGCTCTCCGGAGAGCCGTTCGAGGCTAAGTTCGCGGTTGGGGCTGGGATGGTGAGACACGTAAATGCAGAGTGAGCGATCGACGATGATGCGCTGGCTTGTATTGTGTTTGGCAGGGATTGCGGTGGCGGTGCTCGCATGCACCGCGGGCAACGACGTGCCTCCGACGCCCGTCTTCGAGTTTGGTACTGAAACCGTCACAGACCAGGCCGCCGGCGACCTCGCTTACCACTGCTCCGCGCTCACCGACAGCGACAACCAGTACTACGGCACTCGCCAGAGGCCAAGCCTGGTGAGAAAGCTGGACAACCCGCTCTACCAGACCCACGACCGCTACGTCCAGACGCGACTCACCCTGGCGGCGGACATGCTCCGGTTCGGGGAGACTAGGGAGGCGGTCGAGGTACTGCAAGAGGCGCTGGACGCGGAGGAAAGGGACGACCCGGAAAGAGTACACCTGGCCGAGCTGTGGGATGCCATGGCCGTCACACACCTCAAGATGGGTGACCTGGACAACTGCCTGAGGCCAGGAGGCGATCTCATTTGCACCCTGCCGCTGGACAGGAACTATGTCCACACGAACACCAACGGCTCCCGAAAGGCCATCGAGTACCTGTTGCCACTGCTGGAGCAGTCGCCGGACAACGTCAAATATCGGTGGCTGCTCAACATCGCCCACATGACCCTGGGCTCCTATCCCAACGAGGTCCCGGAGGAGTTCCTCGTACCCCCCCGCGTGCTGGAGCCGGAGCATGACTTAGGAAGGTTCGAGAACATCGCGGTCGAGGTGGGACTGTACACCCTGGACCCAGCGGGCGGGAGCATCGTCGACGACTTCGACAATGACGGCCTGCTGGACATCATGACCTCCACTATGGACCCGTGCAAGCCGGCCCGTTACTTTCATAACGATGGGAACGGCGTCTTCTCCGACTACACGGAGAGGGCCGGCCTGGGCGACCAGTTGGGCGGCCTGAACCTGGTGCAGGCCGACTACAACAACGACGGGTGGATGGACGTTCTCATCATGCGCGGCGGCTGGCTGGGGACGGACGGCAGGATGAGGATGTCGCTGCTGGAGAACAATGGCGACGGAAGCTTTACGGACGTGACCCACCACTCGGGCCTGGGCTCGACCGCCTACCCGAGTCAGAGCGCATCGTGGGGTGACTACGACAACGACGGTGACCTCGACCTCTACTCATGCAATGAGTCAATCCAGCACGGCCGCGTGGGCGTGGAATGGGTCAGCTTCCCGAGTCAGCTCTTCCGAAACGAAGGTGACGGCACCTTTACTGACGTGGCCGAGCAGGCCGGCGTGACCAACGGCAGATACTGCAAAGGGGGCACGTGGGGCGACTACGACAACGATGGCGACCTCGACCTCTATCTGTCCAACGCGGGGGACCACAACCGTCTCTACCGTAATGAAGGCGGCGGCCGCTTCCGCGACGTGGCGGACGAGCTAGGAGTCTGGGAGCCTGTGTTCAGCTTCCCAACGTGGTTCTGGGATTACGACAACGACGGCTGGCTGGACCTCTTCGTGAGCGGCTATCAAGGCGACGTCGCCGACGTGGCCTCGGACTACCTGGGGCTGCCCTCTGAGGGCTCTCGCCACCGGCTGTACAGGAACGATGGCAGAGGCGGGTTCGTCGACGTGTCCGAGGAAGCCGGCATAGCCAGAGTGCACCTGCCGATGGGGGCGAATTTCGGCGACCTGGACAACGACGGCTACCAGGACTTCTATCTCGGGACCGGCAATCCCTCTTTCGCGACCATCGTCCCCAACGTCATGTACCGCAACGACCGGGGCGTCCGCTTCGAGGACGTAACCTTCTCGGTGGGTTCCGGCCATCTGCAGAAGGGCCATGGAATAGCCTTCGGAGATCTCGACCGCGACGGAGACCAGGACATCTTCGCTCAGATGGGAGGGGCCTACCCCGCCGGGGCTTTCTCCAACGCGCTGTTCGAGAATCCGGGCCATGGGAATGGCTGGCTATCGGTCCGGCTGGTGGGGGTCCGGTCGAACCGAGCCGCCATCGGCGCACGCATCGAGGTCGAGGTCGCCGAGGGTGACGAGCGCCGTTCCGTTTTCGCCGTCGTGGGCAGCGGCGGGAGCTTCGGGGCTTCGAGCATAGAGCAGGAGATCGGCCTCGGTAAGGCCGACAGCATCGTCTCGCTCGAGGTCCGGTGGCCGGCCAGCGGCACCGTCCAGGTCTTCACCGATGTCCCGCTGGACGCCCACCTGGAGGTCCGCGAGGACTCAGACCGGTTCACTGTCCGGGACCCGCCGGCCTTCAGCTTCGAACGGCTCCGGAGATAGCGCTGCCGCGAGGTGACGCTACCTGAGCAGTCGCCACGCGCGAAACAGCCTGAGGGGGACCACCAGGTGGGTGAGCGCCGCCACGACGATCAGCGTCGCGATGCCCTGGTCGACCAGTGAGCCGATCATCACAATGAACAGACGGACGTCTCGCGAGGCGACCGACGTAATGCCCCGGTCGAATACGTCGCCTGGAACGTGCTCGATCCTGGCCCTCGTGTAGGTCACGGCGAAGGTCCCGGCCAGCGCCGCGAATCCAGCGGTCCAGACGTAGACAGAGTTCTCGTCGCCGGCCGCCCAGACCGTCAGGCCCAGGATGATGAGCGCGTCCGAGTAGCGGTCCAGAACCGAGTCCATAAAGCCGCCGAAGCGGGATGCCATCCCCTTGATCCGTGCCAGGTCTCCGTCGACTCCGTCGGTGATCGACGACGCCTGGACCAGAATCCCGGCGGCGATGTGATAGCCGTACAGGTACGAGATGAAGGCGGCGGCCGCGACGCCCAGGCTCGCCACCGAAACCTGATTCGGCGTGGCCGGCGTGTAGGAGAGGAGACGCGCTAAGGGACGGGAGACACGGCGGTTCAGGCCACGCGATATGAAGCCGTCATACACGCTCACCGGCACGTCCCCTGAGCAGCCCATCGACCGACTCGTAGTCCTCGGGCGTGTCCACGTCCGCCCAGAACATCCCGCTGACGTCACGGGTGGCAAACGGCTTTCCTCTTTCACCCATGTGTGTGACCAGATCGGTAATCGTGGTCTCGGGCCCCTGAAGGTCGATGAGCCGTTCGATGACAGGGAAGACATCGGCGGTCATCACGAACACGCCGGTGTCGACGGCGTTCCAGATATCTAGCTGTTTGCCGATCTCGGAGATGTACCCATCCCGCTCCACCATGACCTTGGTGGCATCGCCGACCTGTGCCGGATGCCAGGCCATGTAATCCACGCAGAGAGTGCACTCCGCAACGGCATCCGCCACCAGCGTCTGGACGATGTCCGAGCCGATGGTATGGTCTCCCATACAGACGACGAAAGGCTCGTCCACGACGAAGGGGCGAGCAGCGAGCAGCGACACCGCGTTACCGGCCCTGTAGTCCCTGTTGTGAAGAAAGGTCAGCCGGGGCTCGGTGGACGACAGGTCCTCCCGCATGGTGGCCGAGCGGTAGCCGACCACTACACCGACATCGGAGATTCCCGCCGTCCTCAGCGCGTCGAGCGGGTAGTCGATCAGCGGCTTTCCGCCGACTTCGATCAGCGCCTTTGGAGTGTCGGCGGTGAGGGGTCGCAGCCGGCTGCCGTACCCCGCCGCAAGTATAATTGCCTTCATAGATCACCTCGTGGGCTGAAAGGATGCCCGTCGAGGCCGTACGATCTATGGAGCCAATGCAGCGGCGTGCGCGTCAGAGCGATCGGCAGAGATCATCTGGTCACGGACATCGCTTCAGTCGGTGTGGACCGGAATAGCCGGCCCTCGATAGCTGACTGAATCGATAGGACTCGCATGTGAGGCTGTGGCTGCGGAAAAGTTCGCCCTTCGGCGGCAACGCGAAGGGATCGAATGGACCGCTGAGGTGGCGTCTGTTAGACGCCGTAGAAGCAAGCCTCGCAGCGCCGTACTATCTGTTGCGTGCTGCGGTGTCAAACAATCAACCCGGCTACACACCCGACTGGTGTAACGGCGCAGGCCGGGCCCCTGGTGTTGACACATGGAACTGGGCTGCTTACACTCGCCCCGAGTGGCAGCTAGTGTTTGATAGTCCGCATTGGCCTCCCCGTTCACCCGGCTCTGGCCCCCGCCCAACCGGTATCCAATTGCGCAGACGGACCAGGAGAGTCGCATGCCCAAGTTCGTGTTCATGCCGCCGCAGGACGATCTCAGAGACGGCTTCGCCGCCAGGCTGGCCGACACGCTGCCGGAGTACGACGTGGCCTCGCCGGAGACCGACGAGGAGGCCATCGAGGCGATCAAGGACGCCGACGCCGCCATGGGCTGGATTCCACCCGAGGCTCTGAAGGTCGCGGACAAGGTCCGCTGGCTGCACAACCCGGACGTCGGCCCGTTCTACGGCTACTACTACCGTGAGCTCATCGAACATCCGCTGACCATGACCAACCCTCGGGGAATCTACTCCGACCACATAGCCCATCTGGTACTGACCTTCATGCTGGCCCTGTCGCGCGGCTTGCCTTGGTACGGGGATTCCCGAAGAAGGCGGGTCTGGGACCAGGATGCTATCAGGTCGCCTTACATATACCTGGGCGAGGCGACAGTGCTCGTCAATGGCATGGGAGGAATCGGCCGCGAGACGGCGCGGCTGTGCAACGAGCTGGGAATGCGGGTGGTCGGTCTCGACCCGCGGCCCGAGTTCGAAACGCCATACGTCGAGGTGCACGACC
>CAZGRI010000027.1:0-18250 GCA_964528205.1 uncultured Dehalococcoidia bacterium
CAGCCTCCCGAGAACCCTTCGGGCCGACTGGAGGTCGGTGCGCAGGATGGAGGCGATCAAGAGCGACGCCCTTGAGCTGATCCTAAGAAGCATTGAGAGGAAAGCTGGGTCGCAAAGAACAGGGCCGGGATCTGGGGACGCCAGGCCACTGGTACTGTTCGTTGGCACCAGCTTCAGCGAACCCGACATGCACGCTTTCTTCAGAACAGCTGCAGTTAAAGGCCTCATCGGCGAAGCCTATTTCGTCAACCCTCTTGACTTGGACGACCTAATTACAGATAGCCCGGAGGTGAGAACGGTATTGGATTGTGGCTTCACGGGCGTCGGAGAAACGAAGCGCAAAGAACACAGAGAAGCCCATTATGTCCAGATGGACGCAGATGGGTTCTTTCAAAGATTGGCCGATCAGATGCGAGGCCGGTCCAGTAGAAAGGAAGTGGGCCAGCAGTATCCAGGGACACAACACAGCCAGGTTAGTGTCACGCTCTTCTCCTCGCGCCCGGCCAAGGCGTCCAACGGCTACCAAGAGCCACTGCTTTCTTCAACACCCAAGAACAAGGCGTTAGTGGAGCTGGTAATCCACGCTCTGAGGTCAAAAGGGCTGTTCACCGTTCAATCGCTGTTGGAGTCCAACCGTCTACGCACGCATTTCACCAGGCTGCTGGCAATCGGCCAGCCTGGGCAAGACTCCCCGTCCCAGATCATCTCAGCTCTGGTAGATTCCAGGTTCTTGCACACTGCAGCTCGGTCAGACCAGAGTGAACAGGTAGCTGGCCAATTCCCAGGCCGGCTGTACGACACCCCGTATTGGCTCGAAGGCGCGAACGCTCCGGCACTCGTCAAATCGGGCATGACTCAGATTAGGAATCTGGTCGCGCAGGAAGGGAGAGGCCGCCTATCCAATGACGAGGAGAAACGCATGAAGCGACTCCTGGGAGAACTGCTGGATGACATCGATGTCGAGGTTCTGCCAAGTCTGTCCCCGGCATCGCTCCTGTTCTCTATGCCGGAGCCGATTCTGACGAACTCTGAATTTGTCAGGCATACCCGGGAGGTAATTGAACCAGGCATCGAAAGAGGTGAGGCCATGGAGGCGAGATGCCTGGACGTCGCCTCCGAGACCGGTGAGTGGCTTGTTCGAAAGCAAGCCCAGAAAGACGAGTACGAGTGGGCTTGGTCCGGCCTCGACAGCGCAAATCTCAGAGTGATCGCGTCGGATCCGGATACTTACCCGAGCGGGAGCTACCACAGTGAGAGGGCCAAATCCACCCTTGAGGCAGGACTGGCAGCGCAACACCGAGCGAATGACCATAGGGCCTGTGGGAGCCATCTACTTCATCCGGACCGGCAAATCGCTGGGAACTACGCCCGTGTACCTCGAAGAGCAGGACCGCGATCTAGCCCAATGCCACTTTGAACATCTGTGGGAGCGATTCGCAAAGTCTTAGCCCTGCAAACAGGCGCCTGGCTCCTGGGCGTCGGCTAGTTTGTTGATGCGGCCGCTCACCACGCCACCCAGCTCCTGTTCTCTACTCGAGTGGTTGACCCGCGTCAGAGAGCGCCTTAGGATCGATTGAGGCTACTCGATAAACATCGCGTCGCCGAAGCTGTAGAAGCGGTAGCGGGACTCGATGGCCCGGCGGTACGCCTCAAAGACCAGGTCGTGGCCCGCGAAGGCGCTGGTCAGCATCAGCAGGGTCGATCGCGGGAGGTGGAAGTTGGTGACCAGCGCGTCGACTACCCGGAACCGGTAGCCCGGCAGGACGAACAGGTCGGCCCAGCCCGACCCGGTGGAGAGAACGCTCCCGTCCTCCCGGTCCGCAGATGGGCGCTTGGCGTGTAGGACCGCCGCTTGCTCCAGCAGGCGCACCGCGGTGGTGCCGACTGAGACCACGCGCCGCCCATCCTGCTTCGCCCTGTTTATCGCGTCGGCGGCCTCGGGGCCCAGCTCCCACCACTCGGAGTGCATCCGGTGGGCGGATGGGTCCGCGTCTCGCACCGGGCGAAACGAGTCCCACCCGACGTGCAGCGTCACGAAGACGGTCTCCGCGCCCATGGCGCGAACGCTGTCCAGCAGCTCATCGGTGAAGTGCAGCCCTGCCGTGGGCGCCGCCACGCTCCCTTCGGCCCGAGCGTAGACGGTCTGGTAGCGTCCCGTGTCCCCCAGGGGCTCGTGGATGTAGGGCGGCAGCGGTACCGCGCCGGCGCGGTCGATGATCGTCTCGTCCGATAGCTGCACGACACGGGTCCCGTCGGTCTCGACCGCGATCACCTCGGCCGTGGCCATCTCACCCTCGCCGGCGAGCTCACACACGGTGCCCGCGCCCATGCGGCGGCCGGGCCTCACCAGCGCGCGCCAGCGTCCGGGCGACAGGCGGCACAGCAGCAGCAACTCGATCTTGCCCGACGTCCCCGCCCGCCTGCCGTAGAGCCTGGCCGGAAATACGCGGCTGTCGTTGAAGACCAGGACGTCGCCGGCTCTCAGGAACTCCGGCAGGTCACGGAACCGGTGGTGTTGGATGGACCCATCGCTCCGGGAGACGACCATCAGCCGTGAGCCGTCGCGTGGCTCCGCCGGTCTCTGGGCGATCAGCTCTTGTGGGAGGTCGTAGTCGAAGTCGCTGGTTTTCATTCAGGAAGTTGACTCTTCAGTGCGGAGGCTCCGCCCCTCCCCAAGCTCGTACCCTCCCAGGGCCCACCCTTGGGCTTCGCCCAGACAGAGGAGTCCCCACCCCCTTGGGTGCGAGACCACGATTCTGGCGAACGGACGGGGCGCGCCCGAATGCGACGGGTGTGAGAGATGGGTGCAGGGCGAGCCCTGCCTGCTAGTCGTCGCCGCCTGGTTGGAGGGACGGCTCGATAGGCTCCGGGGTTGGGGGCGTGCGGACAGAGGACTTGTGGAAGTACGTCAGGACCGCCCCGAAAAGAAGCGTGAACACGACCAGCAGGCTTGCGACCTCGAAGCCTCTCACGTAGTAGGTCTGGGCCAGATCGTCGGAGAGCAGCTCGATGCCCACCGGCAGGGCAAGTATCAGGGCGGCCGCCGCGGCCGTGGCGCCCAATGCGTGGCCCAGCTCCCTGGTCGTCTCCAGCATCCCCGAAGCGATACCCCGATGCTCCAGCGCGAGCGAGTTCATCACGGCCGCGTTATTTATGGGATTGAAGATGTTCGTCCCGATGGATATGGGCAGTAGCAGGAGCGGGATGACCCAGATGGAGACGCTGGACGACAAGAGCCCCAGCAGCAGGAATCCACCCGCGATCATCGCCATCGTGGCCGGCCTCAGGAATTTCGGCTGGTACTTGTCCCATATCCATCCCGCGATGATCGGCATGAACAGCCCGAGAGCCTGGTTGGGTAACAGCACCACGATCACGAAGAGCGGCGACAGGCCGAACCCCTCCTCGACCAGGATCGGCACCAGAGTCATGACCGCCAGCATCGAGCCGTGGTAGATGACATTGGAGCCCAGAGACGTGGTGAACGCCATCTGTTTGAAGTGGCCCATCGGGACCACTGGATTGCGAGCCCTGATCTCCACGATGACGAAAGCGACCGCGAGCGCGATGAACAGCAGGTGCATGGGCACGTGGTAGCCCAGGCCATCGGACGAAACGAACGACTCCTCGCCTCCGTGTAAGTGGGTCGCCGATAGCACCAGCACTACCGCCGTGCCCACCAGCAGGAGTCCGCCGAGCCAGTCGATGGGGCCGGTGCCGACCGCGGCGCGCGGCTGCTCCTTATGGCGGAGCATCGGGATCGCGACGAATATCGCCAGCACTCCCAGCGGCACGAACGAGGCGAATATGAACCGCCAGCTCAGATAGTTGAGGAAGAGGCTGAACACCGCCAGGCCCGTCAACGTTCCGAACCTCGCGCCTATTATGGGGATGGCAAAAGCCCGGCCGCGTTCCTCGGGAGCGAAGTTGGCCGCCAGGATGGCGTTGGCGTTGCCCATGATCAGGGCCGAGCCAAGGCCGGTGACGCCCCTCCACATCACGATCTGCCAGAGGTCCTGGGCGAAGGCGATGAGGATCGAGCCAGCCGTCGACGCGACGATCCCGATGAAAAAGACCTTGTTGTGCCCGAACCTGTCGCCCAGCCGGGCCGCCAGCAGCACCAGGCTGCCGAGCACGAGCAGGTAGACGATAACGACCCATGCGGCATCGTCGATGCTGGTGTCGAAGTACTTCGACAGGGTGGGCAGTGAGAGGGCAACGGGCAGGCTGGAGAGCTGGACCAGCATGTACGCGGCCGTCAGGCCCAACAGGGACTCTCTGCGGGTCCGGGTGGACAGCAGCGGCCTTATGGCCCCAAACATCGCTAACGACATTCAGCCGTAACGTCACGGTCTTGCAGGTGTTCACTCATGCTTGCTGTAATCATACTTGTTGCGCACAGGACGGTGGCCGCTTGAGGCGTTTAGAAAGCTACAGTGCTCTTTCAAAGGCTCAAGAGGAGCGATTCGAGCAGGCCGTCTTCCCTCTCTCTAACTCACCCCCACCGGGGGAGAGTACAAGAATCCCTTCCCCCGGTAGGGGAAGGCTAGAGCTTGTCCTGAGCTTGTCGAAGGGTTGGGGGCGAAGCCTTACTCTCCAATGCCACCTCTGACTGAACACTGGCCGCGGCCCGCCATCAAGCCAATATACCATACGTCGCTTTCTTGACTTCCGCTGCGAGATCGGCGACCGAGTCCGCCTACGCCTCCGGGTGGATGGAGCGGCGGGTGGCCTTCAGCGTGTTGTTGAGGAGCATGGCGATGGTCATCGGGCCGACGCCTCCGGGCACCGGAGTGATGGCCGCCGCCTTCTCCGCGACGGACTCGTAATGGATATCGCCGACCAGCTTGTAGCCGCGCTTGCGCTCCGGCGCATCGACACGGTTGATCCCGACGTCGATGGCGACCACGCCCTCCTTGACCATGTCGCCTGTGACAAACTCGGGCACACCCATGGCGGCCACTATGACGTCCGCCTGGCGGGTCAGGTCGACGAGTTCGCGCGTCCTCGTATGGCAGACGGTGACTGTCGAGTTGGCGCCCTCGAGGCGCTGCATCAAGAGATTGGCCAGCGGCTTGCCGACAATGTTGCTGCGGCCGCAGATAACGACGTGCTGTCCCGACGGATCGTGCCCGGTTCGGATCAACATCTGCTGTACCCCGGCGGGGGTCCCGGGGACGAAGCGCGCCATGCCCGCCATGAGCCGGCCCATGTTCGCCGGATGCAGACCGTCGACGTCCTTGTCGGGGTTTATGGCCTCGATTACCGTCTCCTCGCTGACCTGGTCTGGGAGGGGTAGCTGCACGATCATCCCGTGGATTCGCGGGTCCTCGTTGATCTTCGATACCTGCCCAAGAACCTCGTCCTGCGTGGCCTCGGCCGGGAGCCTGCAGATCTGGGCCACCATTCCCGCCTCCGTTGCGGCTCGGTCTTTGTTGCGGACGTAGATCGCCGACGCAGGATTGTCCCCTACCAGCACCACGGCGATCCCCGGCGTCACGCCGTGCTTCGCCTTCACCTCGGCGACCCCTTCCGCCACCTCGGCGCGGATCTCCGCGGCCATCGCAACGCCATCGATAACTTCTGCCGTCATGTTACCTCCCCCTTGCTCCCGTCTTGTCGATAAGGCCTGGCTGCTCATCTCGATTATAGTACGCGGGGCGAAGCCCTGCTTTCAATTCCACAACGCCGAGCCTATAATACCGGCTGTCATTATGGCCGGCCCTGACCCGACCGCCGCAGGTGGAGGAGGGGCGGCTCTCAGGCCTGGGACGCTGATGAGGACGCGATGCTAGTCGCCGGGACGGACATCATAGAGATCGGCCGGGTCGAGCGCGTCGCACGGCTGTACGGTAAGCGTTTCATTCAGAGAATTTACACCGAGCGGGAGGCCGCCTACTGCCGTGGCCGCGCCCCTCAGCTCGCCAGCCGGTTCGCAGCCAAGGAGGCCGTGATGAAGGCCCTTGGGACCGGGGTACGGGGCGTACGCTGGCGGGACGTCGAGGTGGTCCGTCGGAGAGGGCAGGCGCCGACGATACAGCTTCACGGCACCGCTCTGAAAAGGGCGGAACGGCTCGGCATCGACCACCTGGCCGTGGCGCTGTCCCACTCTGATGAGTACGCGGTCGCGTTCGTCGTGGCCGACAGCCCTGCCGGCAATCTCGTCCCGTCCAGAGGGTAGAAGCAGCCGAGGGACTCAGGAATATGCGCATAGGCATCTTCATTGGCCCCGTACGCGTCGCGACGGACCTGGAGAGGCAGGTGCAGCAGGTCGTGGACGCGGAGCAGGACGGGTTCGACAGCTTCTGGTCCGCCCAGACCCTCGGCATCGACGCGCTCACGTTGCTGGCGCAGGCCGGCCAGCGGACAAGCACCATCGAGCTGGGCACCGCGGTTGTACCTATATACACGCGGCATCCGCTGGCCCTGGCTCAGCAGGCCCTGACGACCCAGGCGGCGAGCGGCGGCCGGCTGACGCTGGGGATCGGCCCCGGCCACAGGCAGACGGTCGAGGGAGACCTGGGCCTTTCCTTCGAGAAACCAGCATCCCGCATGCGCGAGTACCTGTCGGTCACCCAAAAGCTGGTCGAGGACGGGAGCGTGGACCACGGCGGCCAGTTCTACCGGATAAACCTGTCCATTCAGCGCCCGGCGGTACAGGCCCCAACCATTCTCATCTCCGCCCTGGGCTCCAGGATGCTGGGCATCGCCGGGGAGCTTGCGGACGGAACGATCACATGGATGGTCGGTCCCACGACACTGGGAGGCCACATCATTCCCGGCATCACAGCGGCGGCCGAGGCCGCGGGACGCCCGACGCCGCGTATCTGCGTCGGCGTGCCCATCGCCGTGACGGACGATCTGGCGGCCGCACGCTCGGAGGCGTTCAACCTGTTCGACCGGTACGCCGAGAACCCCCCGTACCGGCGAATGCTGGACGTGGAGGGCGTGGAAGGCCCGGCGGACGTGGTCGTGGTAGGAAATGAGTCACACGTCGAGGAGCAGCTCCGACGGCTGGCGGAGGCCGGCGCCACGGACCTGCTGGCCACGGTCTTCCCGGTGGGCGGGGACGGCGAGGCGTCCGTCGCCCGCACGAGAGAGCTGCTCATGTCCCTCGTGGGCAAGCTCTGAGCGGTAACGCTGAGTGACCCGTGCACCGGCGCATCGACTGATCAGGCCGTAGCGTTGTCCCACTCCGAGCGGTCCTCGGTCGCCTTCGTCGTGGCCGACGGCGCTACGGGCAAGCCCGTCCCGTCTTGAGGGTAGAAGTACCCGAAAGAGGTAGAATATGCGGATAGGCATATTTATCGGCTCCATGGGCTCCGCGCCGGACGTGGAGGGACAGGTCCAGCAGGTCGTGAACGCCGAGCGGGACGGCTTCGACAGTTTCTGGTCCGCGCAGGTCATGGGCGTCGATGCCCTGACTCTGTTCGCACTGGCCGGCCAGCGGACGGGCACGATCGAGCTGGGCACCGCGGTTGTACCCATATACACCCGGCATCCGCTGGCGCTGGCCCAGCAGGCCCTGACCACCCAGGCCGCCTGCGGCGGGCGTCTCTCTCTTGGTATAGGCCTCGCTCACAAGAGAACGGTGGAAGGGTCCCTCGGCCTTTCATTCGAGAAGCCTGCGTCGCGGATGATCGAATACCTGGCGGTGACCCGCAGTCTCCTCGAAGAGGGCACCGTCAACCACAGGGGGGAGTTTTACAAAGTAAGCGCCACCGTAGGGCGTCCTGAAGGGCCTCCACCGCCGGTCCTGATAGCGGCCCTGGGCCAAAGGATGCTGAGGACGGCCGGTCAGTCGGCAGACGGCACGATTACCTGGATGGTCGGTCCCAAGACGCTGCGGGAGCACATAGGCCCAGGTGTCCGGGCCGCGGCCGAGGCCTCCGGGCGTCCGCCGCCAAGGGTCTGCGTCGGGGTGCCGATAGCCGTGACCGACAACGCCACGCAGGCCAATGCGCAGGCGCACGAGTACTTCCACCGATACGGTGAGCTGCCCAGCTATCGCCGGATGCTGGACATCGAAGGCGTCGATGGCCCGGCTGACGTCGCGGTGTTTGGGAACGAGACCGCGGTCGAGGCGCGGCTTCGTCGCCTGGCGGACGCCGGCGCGACGGACCTGCTGGCCTCGATCTTTCCCGTGGGCCCGGACGCCCAGGCGTCGATCGCCCGCACCAGGCAACTGCTCAAGTCTCTCGTGGGCAAGATTACCGGCTAGCACGATCCGGTCCGACCCCTACAGCGCCTCCATTCCAGGAACGCCCTTATCCTCGACAAACCAGATGATGTAACCTTGGAACGCATTCTCGGCAGATTCGCTTGTACCATGGGGTGGGATCTTTGGTTGATCAGCTCAGTCAGGAATTAGCGGCGCTGGTTACCTCCTCCCTTTGCGATGGGAATGAGACGTATCGGCGAATCGTGGCCCGAATTGAACAGTGCAGACTCACCAGAGCAGAGAATCAGAAGAGCCATTTTCCCACCTACTTCCTGCCCTATGACCGCCGGTCCAAGAAACTATTTTTGGTTGACCACAGGAAGTCTGGGCTTTGGCTATCCCCAGGGGGGCACGTCGAGCCTGGCGAAACTCTGTCTGGCACGCTCAATCGCGAGGCGTTGGAGGAGTTGGGGCTTGAACGATTCTTTTCTGGGCAGGAGCAGCCATTCATGTTATCGATCACCGACATTGTCAATCCATCCCAGGAATGCCTTACTCATTTTGATTTGTGGTATTTGCTGAAGATTGACGGCAGGGACTTCCGTGTGGACTCACGAGAGTTCCGGGAGGCCAAGTGGCTGAGCTTCGGCGAGGCTGAGGATCTCGTCACCGACCAGTCTACCCTCAGAGCCATAAGCTTGGTCGAGAGTAGACGAATCCCCCATGCCACCTAGTGTCCCTGAGTCAGAAATTGGCTGAATAATGCGAGGCTTGCGTTGTCGTGTTGAACGAAGTGAAGCACCTGGCGGGGCTGCCGCCCCACCACCAGATTCCTCGCCGCCGCTCGGAATGACGTACCAGCGGTCTTCTGGATTCACCACATCAGAGCCAAAGGATGATGCCCGAAGCGCCGCTATGAATTAAACCCCGGTGCATGCAGTTTCTTAGGCTTATGAAGATCGTCACGACCGAACAGATGCAGCGCATCGAGGCCCGGTCCGAGAGGGCCGGCGTGTCCACCGACACGCTGATGGAACGCGCGGGGCTGGAGGTCGCCCGGCGAGTCCGACGCCACCTGGGGCCCCTGACCGGCATCCCCATAGTCGTCCTGGTCGGGCCAGGCAACAACGGCGGCGACGGCCTGGTCGCGGCCCGCCACCTCCACCAGTGGGGGGCACGACCCATTGCCTACCTGGCACTCGGCCGCCGGGAGCCCGACCCGAAGCTCGTGTCGACGAGAGACGCCGGTGTGCCGGTGCTCCGGGCGTCAGACGACCCAGGGCTCGTGAAACTCAAGTCGGCCCTGGGGTCCGCCCACATGGTGGTGGACTCGGTCCTGGGGACCGGCAGGTCACGTCCGATCGAAGGCGCACTTAAGGCGGTTATGTCCGAGCTTGCGGAGATGAGGTCAAGGCGCCGTGACCTGCGCGTCCTGGCCCTGGACCTGCCCACTGGCCTGGACGCCGATACGGGCGCGGTGGACCCGGTGTGTCCAGCCGCGGATGTCACGGTGGCCCTGGGTTACCCCAAGGCCGGTATCTTCGCGTTCCCCGGCGCCGGCCTCATCGGGATGCTGGATGTGGCCGACATAGGCGTCCCGGCGGGCCTGGACGGCGACGTCAGCGTCCAGCTCATGACGCCGGCCTGGGCCGGGGCGCTTCTGCCCGACAGGCCGGCGTCGGCGCACAAGGGCACCTTCGGCAGGACGCTGGTGATCGCCGGCTCACGCAGCTACATAGGGGCCGCGTCACTGGCCGCGACGGCCGCCGGGCGCGCGGGCGCGGGCCTCGTCACTGTCGCCGTTCCCGAGAGTCTGGTGGCTGCGGTTGCCGCGCGCGCCGCCGAGCCGACGTACCTCCCGTTGCCCGAGTCCTCGCCCGGCGTGGTATCTGACGAGGCCGGGACCCTGGTATTGGACAACATGGATACCTATGACGTGCTGCTGGTGGGCTGTGGAATCGGCCAGGAGCCGGCGACGAGGAGCCTGGTCGAAGGGCTGCTGTATTCGGACCGGCCCAGACCTCCGACCGTCGTCGACGCCGATGGCCTCAATATCCTCGCGATGACACCGGACTGGTGGGACAGGTTCAGATCGGATGCGGCGCTAACCCCTCACCCCGGTGAGATGGCGCGACTCACCGGCGAGAAGCTCGGCGCGCAGCTTCAACGCGACCGGGTCGCCGCCGCCCGGGAGTCGGCGGCTCGCTGGAGCAAGACCGTCGTACTGAAGGGGGCGCACACCATGGTGGCAGCGCCGGACGGCCAGGCGATGGTAAGCCCGTTCGCCAACCCTGGACTGGCCTCCGCGGGCACGGGCGACGTGCTGGCCGGGACCATCGCTGGCCTGCTCTCCCAGGGTCTCGGTATGGATGACGCCGCCGCCCTGGGCGTCTACGTCCACGGGGCGTCGGGAGAACGGGTGCGCGACGACCTTGGCGACGCGGGGATTCTGGCCTCCGACCTACTCCCCCACATACCAAGGGTTATCCGTGACCTGAAAGCCGTCCCATTCCGACGGCCGATGACAATCAACAGGGCGATGACCGCGGAGGCGGCCCGTTGGCCAATCTGAAAGGCCTGCAAAGGTCGCGATACGTCTCCCGGATGTTCGCCCGCATCTCGAAGCGCTACGACCTGCTCAACGGGGTGATGTCAGGCGGACGGCATCACGCCTGGCGCCGGACGGCGGCCCGCCTCGTGGCAATGGGTTCTCCGGGTCCAGCCGTCGACATCGCGACCGGCACCGGTGACTTCGCGTTGGAGCTGGCCCGGAACACGTCCGTCACCGGAGTCGTGGGCCTCGACTTCACTCGCGAGATGCTGTCCATAGCCGTTGACAAGGTCAAAGACAAGGGGCCGGGTAAGAGCATCGACATGGTCGTAGGCGACGCTCACCGGCTCCCTTTCCTCTCGGACCGCTTCATCTGCGCAACGGTGGGATTCGGCGTACGAAACTTCTCAGACGTCCGTCAGGCCCTCGAAGAGATGGTCCGGGTTGTCAGACCGGGGGGACACGTCGCCGTGCTGGAGATCGTCCGGATGCCCGACGGCGGCGTGCTCAACAGGGCGTTCCGGCTCTACTTTCGGTACGTGACCCCGTGGCTGGGTGCGCTGCTGGCCGGGGACCGGGAGGCGTATACCTATCTGCCGGAGTCGGCCCAGGGCTTCTTCTCAGCGGAGCAGCTGAAGGGGATGCTGACCAAAGCTGGGCTGAGCGACGTAGTCTGCCGCAGGCTGGCCCTTGGCTCCGTTGCCCTTCTCGTCGGACGCAAGCCCTGAGACGGCAGGCCCACGCCTCTTTCTCAGGTTTCCGGCGGCCGCTCGACCAGTTCGACGGACGCGACGCGCGTCCCATTGTTGCTGATGTACTCCATCTGGACCATGTCACCGACCTTGTAGCTCCACAGGAGCCTGAGAAAGGTCGCCATGTCGGGTGTCGATATGCCGTCGATACTGACGATCACGTCGCCGGCACGGAGTCCTGCCTTGTAGGCCGGGCCGTCCGGAGAGATGCGCGTAATTATCGCCCCGTCGGTGACATGGAGATTCAGCTGGCTGGCTATCGCCGGGGTCACGTCCTGGCCGGCCACGCCGATCAGTGGCCTCACAACGCGGCCGTGCTCGATCAGGCTGTCGATAATCGGCTTTGCAGTCGACGAGCTGATGGCGAAGCCGAGGCCCTGCGCCTCCCGGACTATGACCGTGTTGATCCCGACTACCTCACCCTCCAGATTGACAAGCGGGCCACCGCTGTTCCCCTGGTTGATGGCAGCGTCCGTCTGGATCAGATCGTAAAGCTCGCCGATCTCCGTGACGATACTCCGCCCCCTTCCACTCACGATGCCCAGGGTTACCGTCGGTCCTCCTCTGAGCGCCAGGGCGTTCCCTGCCGCCACCACCCAGTCACCGATTCTGAGGCCATCCGAGTTTCCGAAGGTGGCGAAGGGCAGGTCCTGGTCGTCGATCTTTAGGACCGAAAGGTCGGTCACCCGGTCGCGACCCACGACCCGCGCATCGTAGCTAATCCCACTCGGAAGCGTCACCTTGATCTCATTGGCTGACTGGATCACGTGTGTGTTCGTAACAATGTATCCGTCCGGCCGCACCACGATGCCGGTCCCGGCACCCTCGTCGCTGAAGTCGAAGAACAGCCCCCGCCTGACGGACTCGACGGCGATGGACGCGACGGTCGGCTTGACTCTGTCCACCAGATCGGAGAGGGAGAAAACGGCGGCGAGCTCGGCCTTCGAGACGGGGCCCTCAGAGACGGCGGGTCCGTTGGTAAGCGGTGCGGACGGCGAGGCGCCGGCATCCAGATCAAGCGAGGGTAAAGAGACGACCGGGGTAGCGGTAGGCTCTGGTGTGGGAACGGGCTCCGTATCGGAGCCGCAGGCGATGGCGAAGGTTAGCGCAAGGGCGACCGCACCGGCAAGCCAGGCTGTGCTCTTAGCCCGCCTCCGCTGCCACAACCCGAAGCCTGACACGCGATAGACCAGTCCAGACGATCCTTATGCCCCGCACGTCCTGCACCCGGGCTGTGTACTGCGCATAGCGGGAGGTAACGTGGGCGCCGAATAGAAGTATGATAGCGGACACGTACACCCAGGTCAATAAAGCCATTACCGCGCCTACAGAGCCGTAGACCGCGTTGTAGACAGGGAACGTGCGCACGTACCATACGAATCCCAACATCGCGCCATCGAACGCCAACGCCGCGAGCAGGGCCCCCATCCAAACGTCGGAGAAGGTGACTTTCGTATTGGGGAGGAACCTGTACAGGAGCACGAAGGTCGCGAATGTCAGGACAGGGGTGGTCAGTCGAGCGGTCAGGCTCCAGAGATAGTCGACCGGAGCGTCGGACTCGGGTGCGATGACCGCGGACAGCTCTCTGATGGACTCGAGAATCGGGGTTGCGAACAGGAGCGAAAATATGATCAGCCCGGCCCCGATTACCAACATGAAGTCCATGGCCCGCTCTTTAAGGAACGGTCTCGTCCTCCTGATGCCCCAGGCGGCGTTGATGCCCTTCCTCATGGCGCCGAAGGCGGCGGTCGAGGCCCACAGCAGCCCGATTATGGACGCCACGCCGGTGATGGCCCTGGCGCTGACGATACCCTCGACCGTCCTGCCGATATACTCGGCAGACACCGGGATGACCTCGGAGATGTCGCGGGCGAGCTGAGCCTTGTCAGCATGAGGCCCCAGGACGAAACCGGCCACTGAGATGATGGCCAGGAACAGGGGAAAGAGTGAGAAGAGCGCGTAAAATGCAATCGCAGCGGCGAGGAACGGGCAGTTCTTCGCAAGGAAGTCGTTCACGGTGTCGGCGCAGAACAGAACGAACCGTACGAAATACACTTTTGCCTCTCGTATTACTTCGTTCGTCGGGCAATTCAGGAAAAAGTCCGCACGAATATACTGAAGTGGACTTCACATGTCAAGGCTTCAGCGGGTCCGCTGTGCCAAGGAGTGCAGCGAGCCTATGCGACAATCTACATCCGTCGGCTGGCGGAGCTGCTCCTCAGCCACGTGTGGGAATGTCGATCCGAAAATGGCAACGGGGCGTGGCGGGCCAGGGGAAAACGAGAAGGCGGCCGGCGCAGGAGCGCTGTGAGGTCAGCCCTCGTAGAAGGTGGTGTGCGGAAAGAAGTCGCTCCAGGCCCAGTCGTAAGACGAAACATACGGTACCTGCTGCAAGACGGCGCCCCTAAGGGGACCTTCAACGGCGACTCCTCGCGCGGTGTCCCAGACGCTGCCGGTCTCCGTGTCGAAGACGCGCTCTTCCCCGTCTAGCTCGAACGACAGCTCGGAGATGTCTCCGTCTCCGTTCGCGACTCGTCTGAGGTAGACCTTGATGTCGCGGGGCTCCGCCGTCACGAACACAGCCACGGGATGCTCGCCCACTGCGTCGTTGATCACGCCCTGCTCCGAGGCAACGAGAAAGGGGTAGGCGGTCGCGAAATCCTCAAGCGCCACGCCTATGACGAACTTGTCGTAGCCCCTCTCGACCGCGAAGTAGTCCACGTCGAGTCCATCTATCACAACGGTGGTGTCCGGATGCTCCTGAGTCCACGTCGACCATGGGACGATTGAAGCGGGGATGAGGGTCAGGGCAGTCCCCTCGAGGTCGCCGTGGATGGCGCTGCCCCAGGGCTGAGACCAGAGGCTCTCGGTCTTGTGGTCGTACCAGGTCATGGCGTTCATGAACAGGGCGCCCTGGTTGCCGAACGTTATGGCCTCTCCGTCCACCCTCCGGTCATGCACGAGACCGGTGTAGCAGATCGGTCACCACGTGACCAGTATGGGGACGCCACCAAGCTCGTCGTTGACCATCTCCCTGAAGCGCAACGGACGTATGGGGTACGCCCTGGCCTCCTTGCCTATACTGACGCCGATAACCAGCTCCTCGGGGTCCAACGGGGCCTCCTCGGGCGCGCCCAGCGTTGGCTCGTAGATAGGGAAGATGGCGTCGCGTGGCAGGAGCTGCTGGAAAAGCCTTGGGTTTACGTCTTTCGGACCCGCGGGGTTCAGATCGCGCAGTACCGCCGCCAGAGGCTCGTCGCCATCGTCCTCGGACGCGCCGCCTTTGGCCGTCCCGTCTCCATCGGTTGACACGGGCGGAGGCTCGACCGAAGCCGAGACCGTGTCATCGTCGTCCATCATGCCATCGTCGGCCTTTTCGGAGGAAGCGTCTTCCTGGACCTCCGCCACGGGCTCGGATGTTGCTGTGGGATCGGGCGCGACGGTTGCGACCACGGGAGGGGCCGCGGTGGATGTGGGGTCGGGCACGACTGCGATCACCTGTGTCTGCTCCGGAGTCGCGGCGGCCGTCGCGACCGTCTCAGGTTGCTCTGCGGCCGGAAGCTCCCCACTCTGAGCCGGGGACGAGCATGCGAGCGCCGCGAAAGAAGTGGCGCCGAAGATCAGCGCTAGGTGCCGCGGCTTCGATAGCGCCCCGATCGGCAGACGCAATATGCTGGCCGGTGTGATCATGTCCTGTTAGATGCCGGGGCGAGGACACACGGTGCGCCGCCCGGGAGGCGACATGTCCTAAAGGGTCGAAAGCATCTCGGCGCAGGCCATAGCCTCCGCCCCCGGGGCTCCATGGTCTTCGTAGCTCCACCATGCGGAGAGCACCGCATGGGCCAATCCCCAGCCAATCACCCGCTCTCGATCGAACCCCAGCTCCCCGGCAAACCGGTCCACGCGCGTCGCCAGGGAAGCCTCCGGTCTGGGCTGAGCGAGCAGACGGTTGCGGAGAAACGCGCCAACCTCGTACTCGGCCTCGCCGACCACGCCCTTGGGATCGATGGCAAGCCACGGCTCCCGCTCGGCCGACAAGATATTGCCGTGGTGCAGGTCGCCATGCAGGAGCCCGGGTGCGCCCATCGTGTCGACGAGCTCGGAGAAGAGGGTCTCCGCCCTTTCCACCAGTGGGGCAGGCAGTGGGCCCGTACCACCGTCGAAGCGGGCACGCAGCCTTCCCAGCCCAGCGGCCCAGTCCTCGACGGTTGGAAAGGGGTGATCGGGTGGCAGCGGCCGATGAAGGCGCGCCATGACACTCACGGCTGCGGTGGTGGCTTCGTCATCGGGGAGGTCCCAGAGGGGCGTTCCTGGCCGCAGGCGCTCCAGTACCATGGCGCCTCGATCGGCGTCCGCCTCCAGCAGCCGGGCGGTCCCGTGTCCGTCATAGAGGCGCAGCGCCTCCATCTCGGTGGTAAGCTCCCGGTGCAGCATCCCAAGCTTCAACACCACCTCTGTTCCGTCGGCCCGGACCGCCGGTGCCACGCAGTTGTACGACAGCGGAGCGAACGGCGGCATTACGCTCAAGGACCACCTGCTCTCACACTCGGCAACAAGATCCGGAAGCCGGTCCAGCCACCGGACCCCCGCCTCTCCGTGTACATCGACGACAGTCTGGGCGAACCCGCCAGATGGCCCAGACGGAACACTCGGAATACCGTCTATCGTTCTATCCACTGCAACTGCGCCCAATACATTGTCGTCATCAGACCACCTTGGAGATAACGTAATCAGACGCGAGCGACAGGCTGGTATTTAGCGCTGCGCTTGCGTCGCTGTCACGGGTGGCTCGACCGGATCTCGTTCAGGTATTTCGCGATCAGAGGTGACGCCTCGGCCGGCTGCCATCGTCTGCGCCACTCCCTCTCCTCCCCCGGCCACGTGCGGTCCAGATGGACGATAGTGTTGGGCCCTTGGGCCTCGGCGAGGACACGCATAGCGTCACGGACTACTGCCAACTGCATCTCCGGGTCGCCGGCCAGGCCCAGCGGGTGGCCGAAGGGGAACTCGACCGCCGCGACCCTGGGGGCGCCGTACCGCTCGGCCCACGAAGGCATCATCGTTACGACGACGGTGCTCAGCCCGCCGGCCTCGAACAAACGCGCTAGGACCAGCACGTCTTTGCAGCATCCCGGTCAGGCCGGTGTCAGGACGACGGCATTCACGCCCTCGGAGTTCATGCGGGCCAGAATCTCGGGCCCGTACCGGTCCTGCCACGCATCCCAGCCGGGACCGGGGTGGCCCTGGTATCCCATCACCGAGTAGCTGCTGGGCGCCAGGTCGCCGATCTCCCCCTCATCCTCCAGCTCCTTAAATCGGTGTATCGGCAGCAGCACGTTGAGGTCGGCTTGGATGTCTTCGGGATTGTAGTGCAGGTGCGCCACCGCGACGTCGCCCTGCTTCACGTCGCGTGGGATGACGCGGTATGTCGGGTCTCCCCACTCCGGCTCGCTCCGCTCCCTGGCCAGGTCGAAGGGCGCCTGCGCGTCCTTGAGATAGATGCCCCCGGTGGTGAACAGCGCAAACCTGGCCTCGCTCAAAGGCACGGCCAGCGGTGTGAAGGGCGTGGACGACCTCTCGTCCGGCACCCGCCAGGACTGCTCAATCCACGCCGCCAGGCTACGCGGCAGCCACCTGTAGCTATCGACCTTCATCCTGGACGGCCCTCCACTGGAAGTCTATCGCCGATGATACCCGACCCCGGTCTCGCCAGTCCATTCGAAAGGCCTCAGCGCGCGTTGTTGACAGGGCCGCGGAGCGAACCTAAACTCCACCGATCGACGCGTGCGCGGGGCTCTGAGTCCGGGACTCCATTGTCTGGCAGCGTTGCAGGCCTCCTGCCTGATCGTGTTCAACCAAATACGTAAACTGATACACCGACTGTCATTCTGATCGCAGAGAAGAATCTGGCTGGGTGGGGCGCGACGGAGAGCGACAACGTGGGCCCCACCTCCAGATCCCTCGTCGACCTTCTCGGGAAGGACTCCTCGGGATGACAGCAGCCGGCAGGCCAGCTTGTAATGGGCTAATGACCATAAGTCCGAGGCTGCGGGACCGGCAAAGTCCGCTAAAGAACAGGAGGCAGTCGTGAACAGCAGAGTCTCATATCAGGGCCTGAGTCCGGTCACCTTTCTCGACCGAACGGCATTCGTATATCCGGACAAGCCGGCCGTGGTCTACGGAGACAGGTCCTACACGTACTCCCAGTTCTCCGAAAGAGTGGACCGGCTGGCGTCAGCGCTCAAAGAAGCCGGAATCGAGCGTGGCGACCGGGTGGGCTTCCTGGTTCCCAACCTGCCCGAAATGCTGGAGGGCCACTACGGCCCGATGCGACTGGGGGCCGTGCTGGTCGCCATCAACATACGGCTGTCGTCCAGGGAGATCGCCTACATCCTCAACCACTCGGGCGCCAAGGTGCTGGTATTTGACTCCGAGTTCGCGCCCGTCGTCCGCGATATGAAGGCCGACATCGGCGGCGTCCGGACATTCGTGCAGGTGGTCGACACCTCGCCCAGGGCCGGCGATATCCCGGGGCCGGACTACGAGGAGTTCCTTGCGTCCGCGCCTGAGAGCTACCAGCGCGTCGAGCTTGAATCCGAGCTCGACACCATCTCGATCAACTACACGTCCGGGACCACCGGGTTGCCCAAGGGAGTCGAGTACCACGCGCGTGGCGCCTACCTGGCCGCGCTGGGCGAGGCCATGGAGACCGGGCTTACTTGGCGAAGTAACTACCTGTGGACTCTGCCCATGTTCCACTGTAACGGCTGGTGCTTCACCTGGGCG
>CAZGRI010000028.1:0-18219 GCA_964528205.1 uncultured Dehalococcoidia bacterium
GTCCCTTCGCCGATCTCGCCAAGCAGGTAGTTTTGGGGAAGTTTAACGTCATCGACAGGATCTTCGGTTGGAACGGGACTGAGCGCAGGCCCTTGAAGAAATCGGCTATCTCTGGCAGGATATGCCTATGAGAGTTGGAGAGTTCGAGCTTCCGGAGCCCGTTCCCGAGCTTCGAAACACGTGCGCCATCGCCATGCTCCGGCCGTGGATCGACGTCGGCAGGGTCGGAACGCTGGCCCTGAACCATCTGCAGAGGCACCTGGGCGCCAAAGAGCTGGGCAGGCTCACCCGACCGGGCACCTACTTCGACTTCACGCGGTACCGGCCGCGCATGCGGACCGTGGAAGGCACCCGGGTGTTCACGACGCCCAACAGCATCGTCCACTACGCTCACGACGACGAAAGCGACCGGGACTTCCTGTTTCTGCATCTCCGGGAGCCTCACGCGATGGGCGAGGACTACGCCGACGCGGTCGTTACGCTGCTGCGACACTTCGACGTGAGCGAGTACTGCCGCATCGGCGGCATGTACGACTCAGTTCCGCACACGCGGTCCCTTCTTGTTACAGGGACCCTGGACGACGAAAAGGCGGAGAAGGTCAAGGGGCTAGTCTCCCCAAGGCGCAATGCCTATCAAGGGCCCACCAGCATAGTGAACCTGGTAACGGAGTCGCTGTCCCAACTTGAGGTCGCGACCCCAAGCCTGATGGTGCACCTGCCCCAGTACGTGCAGCTCGACGAGGACCACATGGGCGCGTCCCGCCTGATCGAGGTGCTGTGCGCGAGCTACGGTTTCCCCAGAAGCCTCTCCGACCCGACTCGCGGCCAGCAGCAGTATCTCGACATCGGACGTGCCGTCGAGAGCAACCCCGAGGTCAAGAACCTGATCCACAAGTTCGAGACCTACTACGACCGGGTCCTGGCGGCGCAGGGAGCGGAAGACCAGGACGACGTGTCGTTGTCCCCCGACGTCGAGGAGTTCCTTCGGGACGTCGGTAAACGGCTCGAAGGCGAGAGCGGCGGCGAGGACGACAAGGACTAGCCCTGGACGTTATGCGCCAGGCGCCAGGCGCAGGGTCGACCGCGTGGCGCGTTCCACGGCCTCGGGCGACCAGGCGATCGGCACGCCGTCCCCACGCAGCCACAGCGGCAGCATGTCGTCGTGGTGCGGCGACAGCGGATTGCCGGACTGCCCACCCGGCAGAACGAACCTGGCCCCCTCCCAGTCGCCCACCTCCACCACCATGCGCAGCGACGCGATCCACAGAGGGTTCGAGGTGGGGTCAGCGGGGTCCGCCGCCGCCTGGCCGATGGTGTTGGCGTCGCCGCCCCACGGAAACGGGCCCCGGCCGTACACCCGGTTGACCAGCCAGACATCGTCCACCGCGTAGGTCAACCTGAGCGGCCTGACCCGTCCCCAGGCCCACCGCCGGGACTCATCTCCGAACCTGCTCCTCAGCCCGCGGACGGCGGCGTCCAGGGCCTTCGAGACCTCCGAGTCCCAGCCTCCATCGAACCAGCCGTCGGGCCGCTCCCTGAGCAGACGGGTAAGCTGCCCGAACCGGCGGAAGCCGTAGACGGACCTCGGCACCAGTCTGCTGAACCCCAGACCCAGGGCCCACTTGGCGGCCCGTGGCGCCCGGGCCGTCACCACACGGCGCATCATTTCCGCGGCGAAGAACTCGAACACGGTAGCGGCGGGCGATCCTGCGTCCGCCGTCCCGTCCCATGACCTCAACAGCTGAAGTGCTGTCCGAGCATCGTCGGAATCGGGCGGGGTACGCAGGACCATGTCTCGCATCTCGCTCCAGGGAAGGCACCGCTGGTCAAGCTGGAGCGCAAGCGTGTCGTCGACCGTCCAGTCGTCGCGGGCCTCCAGAGCCTGGGCGATGCGCTGATGACGATAGCCCTCCAGCCAGTCCACGCCCAGGAAGGGTCCACTGCCGCTGGGCGCCGGCTGGTTGTTCGCGGTGGCCACGTACCCCGATCCCGGATCAACAGTATGCGGCATGCCGTCGAACGGCACCAAGTCTTCGTGCCAGCCCGTATCGGGGTCCCAGCCGGGAGACGGCACGGTGCCCCAGCCCTTGCGACGCTGCGGCGAGTCCCCAATCATCTGCCAGCCGATCGAACCCGAAGTGTCCCCATACATCACGTTCAGCGACACCGCCGGCCAGCTCTCGAAAGCGAGACGGAATTCCTCGAACGATTGGGCCCGGTAGGCCTTCAAGAACCCCGTGTACGGCCGCGAGCTCAGCCACGTGGCCGCCAGAGACACCGCGCCGAATCCTCCGCCCAGAGCCGGGCCGATGATGGGGCCACGCGGCGTGACAAGCACTTCCTCCACGACGTCCGGCTTGCCTCTGACCTCTATGGTCTCGCGACGGACCTCACATGGCACGAACCCGTCGCCGACCCGGACGCTCCGCCCGTCGGGCCCGACCTCCTCCAGGAAGAGGTCCGTGTTGTCGACAAGCCCGGCGGTCACGCCCCAGGCGGCGAAGCCGTTGTGTCCCGCCAGGAAGCCGGGGCCCCCGACAAAGCAGGCGCCGGCGATGGCCCACTCGGGCGTCCTGATGCTGGCCAGGTACCATCGGGGCGGGATCATGGGTGGCAGGTGGGGATCGTTGGCGACGATGGCCCGTCCGCCCGCCGTCTTCGACGGGCCTATTACCCAGCTGTTGGACCCGCCGATCTGACCCGCGGCGGCCGCAAAGGCCGCCAGGTCTTCGGCGAGGCGGCCGACCGAGTTGCCGGCCGCGGCGCCCGGCGGCGACGTGACGAGATGCCAGTCGGGATAGCCCGGGTCCAGGGCCTCCAGGGCTTCGGGACCGTCTTCCGTTAGGACCTTCAAACGGGTCAACTCGGCGTCCCAGTTGGATGCGATGCTGAACGATACGAGCTTGATGGCGCCCAGAACGTCGGCCCCGTCGTAGGGTGTTGGCTTCGACCGGATCAGGGCGAACTCGTGGGCCCGACGTGGGGAACCGACGGTCGCGCCCGCGGTCACGCCGCGAGCGAAAGACTCCACCGCCTGCCTGGTCTCGTCGTTCATCGCCTCGAGCTGCCGTTGGGCCGAGAGACGGAAGCCGACCCGGCGAGACATGCGGTCCACCGACAGGGCGCCGGGGCCTACCATCTCCGACAGGGTGCCGCGAACGACCCTGAGGAGCTGCTCGAGCTGGAACGCCCTGTCCTGGCCCTGGCAGAAGCCAAGTGCGTACCACGCGTCGTTGTCGGTCTCAGCCTCGATATAGGCGATTCCGTAGCGGTCCCGACGGATGGTGACAGGAGCCTCGACGCCCGGGACCGTGAACGCGCCGCGGGTGGTCGGCAGCCGGCGGCCAAGGGCGAGGCGGAACAGCAGGCGTACGGGGTCCATGCTAGGCGCCAAAGCGGTCGCCGTCGGCGAGTCCGATCGTGGCCGCCCACTCGCTGGCGGCCACCTTTCTTCCTCCATGTGGCTGGACGCGACGCACGAACAGGCCGCCGCCTTGCGCCGCCACCGCGAAGCCGCGGTCCGAGACCTCGGTTACCTCGCCGGGACGGCTATCGGTGCCGTCCTGTCGTCGCTCTGTGCCGTAGAGCCGTATCTTTTCACCGCGAAACGCGGTCCCCGCGCCCGGGCTCGGATCGCTTCCGCGTATCAAGTTGTATATCTCGCCCAGGGGCCGCCCCCAGTCGATAATGACGTCTTCCGGACGGCACCATCTCTCGTACGTCGCCTGGGACTCGTCCTGCGCTGTTCTTGGGGCCGTGCCGTTCCGGACCATGTCAACGGCCTCGACCATGGCGTCTACTCCCAGCGGGAACAGCTTGTCGAAGTAGAGCGACCCTAGAGTGTCGTCGGCGCCGATATCCACGTGTTTCTGTAGCAAGATAGGCCCTGTGTCCAGGCCCTCGTCCGGCCAGAAGATAGTGAAACCCGTCCGGCTTTCGCCCTGGATTATCGGCCAGTTGATCGAGCTGGGGCCACGGTGCTTTGGCAGCAGGGAGGGATGGTACTGTATGGTCCCGTGGTTCGGTGCGCTCAAGATGTCTCCGGGAACGATGTCGGTTACAAATGCCATGACGCACAGGTCGGCATCGAGGCCTCGGAACGCGTCGATGGCCTCGCGGTCCCGCATCCGCTGGAACTGGAAGACAGGGACGCCGTGCTTCTCCGACGCGGCCTTCAGCCGGTCGACCCGAGGTCCAGCCCCGTCGGGGGGGCACCAGGCCGCTACCACCGTCTCACCCCGGTCCACGAGGGCGTTGAATACGCTCTCGCCGAAGGCGGCCTGCCCTATTACGACAATCCGCATATCTCGCAGTCGGTCCAGTCTCGTGTGGCGGTTTTGGCACGGCTCGATGGCGTCACGAATATACCACCTGACATAGGCCCGGGCAACGGGCGGAGTTTTGGCCGCAAACCGAGGCCCGAGGCGTTGACCCTCGAGCCGGCGCCCAAATACAATTAGACTGCCGACGCCAATAGGCCCCGATCCGTCGATGTGCAGGAGCGAAGCATATGGACTCAAGCCTCGTGAGGAAAGCCGAGAAGGCCAGAGACTACGCCGTCCAGCCGGAACGGGTACGGTTTACCCGGTACACAGCGGAGTTTCGAGGCAACAACGGAGACCACACGGTTACTTACGAGGCGGACACCTGGCACTGCTCATGCGACTTCTTCCTCGGACGCGGCACCTGCAGTCATACCATGGCGATGGACTTGATCGTCCAGGGCATCGGCCTCAGCTAGCGGGACAGGCTTCCTGACAGCTCTCGCGCCCGTTGGGACGCGGAGTCCTCGACCATGGGACCGACGTGATTCGGTCTCCCCGGCTCCGCTGCTACGAGCTGACTCGATGTCGCGACTTCCCATCTCCCCAATGGTTCTGTGCGGGTGTGGCAGGTATACTCTTAGGCTCGCAGGCCGCTGGGCGCCGTCCCCACAGCGAGCTCCGGAGGAGCCTGATCCCGGCGCGCCACGGTTGGAGTTCTTCAATGACAGCAGACGGCGTTGTCGGGCCGGAGAGCAAGGGTCCACTCCTCCGCAATCGGGACTACCTGTTGTTTATCGGCGGACAGTCGGTGTCGATGGTCGGCACCGAGGTCACGGTGATCGTTCTGCCCCTCGTTACGATTGCGGTGACCGGTTCCGCCGCCCTGGCCGGAGCGGTGACCGCGCTGGCAGCGTTGCCGTATCCGCTGTTCAGCCTGGTCGCGGGTGCACTGGTCGACAGGTGGAACCGACGGACCGTGATGGTCGTCTGCGATGCGGTTCGTGCCGGCGCCATGCTCTCGATTCCACTGGCATATGCTCTGGGCAGCCTGACCATCGTGCATCTGGCCATTGTCGCGTTTGTCACCGGGACGGCCTTCGTCTTTTTCAACATCGCTGAGATCGCCTCGTTCCGTCAGATAGTGGGTGAGCCGGCCCTGGCGAGAGCGACCTCGAACCACGAGGTTGCCGAGTCGACCGCAGGGCTGGGAGGCCCGGCCCTGGGAGGAGCGATCGTCGGCGCGGCTCGTACTCACGCGGCCGGAGGCGCAATCGCCTTTCTCGTCGATGGCGCCTCGTTCGTTGTCTCCGTGGTCACTCTGCTGTTCATCCGAACCCCGCTGGACGTTGAACAGAGAAGCGCCAGACCGCATATCCTGGCGGAGATCGTCGACGGCGTCAGGTTTCTCTGGAGCCATGCGACGATTCGGACAATCGCTCTCCTCGGCGCTGCGTTGAACCTCTGGTTCAGCCCGGCCTACCTGGCCGTCATCGTCCTCGCCCAGCAAGAGCTCAACCAGAGCGCCACGGCGATCGGGCTTATCTTCTCGGTCGGAGGCGCCATGGGGATATGCGGCGCCCTGGTCGCACCGCTGCTGCAACGCAGGCTCCGGGTCGGCCTGGTCATCTCCGGGTCGCTGGTCACCTGGGCGCTGGCGATGCTGCTGCTGCCTCTGGCCGGCTCGGCCGTCGTCCTCGCTGTGGGCTGGGGACTTATTACCTTCATCAGCCCGCTGTATGATGTGTCCCAGATCTCCTATCGGCTCTCTCTGATACCCAACAGGCTCCAGGGGAGGGTAAACAGCAGCTTCCGTTTCACGGCCTGGAGTATCAGACCGGTCAGCATCGCCGCCGGCGGCCTGCTTATCTCCGCATTCGGTGCAAGAGAGGTACTGTGGCTCCTGGCCGCCGGAATGGGCCTGACCGCACTGCTGGCGATCGCCAGCGACCTGCGAAACGCTCGATGACCCACCGCACCGGCGGCGATCGGCCGGCCCAAAGAGACTCGGCGTACGGATTGAAGTCGAAATGACAGCACCGAAAGTGGCTCCCTATGGGTCCTGGAGATCGCCGATAACGACGGACCTTGTCGTGTCTGAGTTCGTGGGCCTCGGTCAGCCCGTCATCGACGGCGACGACATCTACTGGACTGAGATGCGCCCCGTGGAGGGGGGCCGGACCGTCATCGTGCGGCGGACCGCCGACGGCCGGACCGAGGACGTAACCCCGACGCCGTTCAACGTCCGGACGCGGGTGCACGAGTACGGCGGCGGGGCCTACACGGTGTCGGATGGAGTGGTCTACTTCTCCAACTTCGCCGACCAACGCCTCTACCGGCAGGAGCCGGGTGGTCAGCCGGCTCCGTTGACCCCGGAGTCCAACCTCCGCTACGCGGACGGCGTTGTCGACAGGCGCCACGGACGAATGGTCTGCGTTCGCGAGGACCATACCGTTGCCGCACGAGAGCCCGTCAACACCATCGTCTCTCTCGATCTTGTAGACGGCGGCGCGGGAGACATCCTGGTATCGGGGAACGACTTCTACTCGTCGCCTCGAATCAGCCCCGACGGGACCTTCCTGGCGTGGCTGTCGTGGGACCACCCCAACATGCCCTGGGACGGCACCGAGCTATGGGTCGGCGAGCTACGAGACGACGGCACGCTGGGCACGCCTGAGAGGGTAGCCGGCGGCCGCAACGAGTCGATCTTCCAGCCCGAGTGGTCGCCCGACGGCACCCTCTACTTCGTAACCGACCGGACCGGGTGGTGGAATATCTACCGACGGCTTGACGGCCGGGACGAGGCGGTCACCGAAGAGGAGACCGAGTTCGGCCTGCCCCAGTGGGCTTTCGGAATGCGCACCTATGGCTTTGCCTCGGCGCAGCGGATCATATGCGCCTACAACCGCGAGGGGACCTGGCACATCGCCGACCTGGACACGGAGTCTCTCGATCTCAGGACGGTGCCCACGCCGTTCACCGAGCTGACCCGGTCCGGGATGCGGGTTTCGCCCCAGCGCGTCGTTTTCGGCGCGGGCTCGCCGACGATGCCCGACTCCTTGATGTGTCACGACCTGGCCACGTTCGAGACGTACCCGCTTCGCCGCTCGACCGGGGAACCCGCGGAAGAGGGCTACATCTCGCGTCCGAGGCCCATTGAGTTCGACACCGAAGACGGACACACGGCGCACGCGTTCTTCTACGCACCGCGTAACCACGACTTCGCAGCTCCCGAAGACGAATCCCCTCCGCTTTTGGTCATAAGCCATGGAGGGCCAACCGGCGCGGCGTCGACGACCCTGGATCTGCGAATACAGTACTGGACGAGCCGGGGATTTGCGGTCCTGGACGTGGACTACGGAGGCTCCACCGGCTACGGCACGGCTTATCGTCGAAGGCTCAACGGCCGATGGGGAATCGTAGACGTCGATGACTGCGTCAGCGGGGCCCTGCACCTGGTCTCAGAGGACCGGGTGGACGGAGAGCGGCTGATCGTCAGGGGAGGCAGCGCGGGTGGTTACACGACCCTGTCGGCGCTCACCTTCCGCGACCTGTTCAAAGCCGGTGCCAGCCACTACGGGATCAGCGATCTGGAGGCTCTGGCCACCGATACCCACAAGTTCGAGTCGCGCTACCTCGATATGCTGGTGGGCCCGTACCCGGAGCGTCGGGACCTGTACGTAGAGCGCTCTCCGATCCACCACACCGACCGTCTGTCGTGTCCGGTCGTGCTCTTCCAGGGCCTGGAGGACAAGGTGGTCCCGCCGTCCCAGGCGGAGGCGATGGTGGAGGCGCTGCGGGCCAAAGGGCTGCCGGTCGCCTACGTACCCTTCGAGGGAGAGCAGCACGGCTTCAGACAGGCCGCGAACGTAAAGCGCGCGCTGGAGGCCGAGCTGTACTTCTACTCGCGCGTTTTCGGCTTCGAGCTGGCCGAGACGATCGAGCCGCTGGATATCGAGAACTTGGCCTGATCACAAGTCAGCCCGGGACAGGACACTCGGTGTCCCGGAGCGACGCCCTACTGAAGGCTTGCCAGCCTATGACAGGCTGCCGGCTACGTACTCGCCATCCTCCCACTCGGGGTCGGCTTCGAGCAGGTCTCGCATCTTCGTGAACCACGCGTGCTGCTCCGGATTGTCGGCGTTGGCGGTATACGAGGCCCTGTCCTCAAATATCGCCACCCCCAATAGCTCGCCGGACCGGTTGTCGGGCTTCATCAAGAGGCCGCCGATTGCTCCCTTGACCTTGCCCTTTCGCTCACTCTCCCACTCCTTGAACACCTGTATCAGGTCGTCCTCCCGACCCGCCTTGACCTTCATTCGGAAGATAGTGCCGTACATTCCGTGCCTCCTTAACTCAGACTCTGTATGATCTCGACTCGACGTGGTCACCATTCTACGACACAAGCAGTCTGGATTGTGAACACGGGGTCCGCGAGTCCCCTGATGTCGACCGAGCAGGCTATACTGGCCTCCGACGGCATAGCTGTGCAAGGCCTGGCACGCCTAGCGAGGACCGCCCGAAACGGCTGGTGAAAATGTCGATGACCGACGAGTACATGGAGGAGTTCCTCAGGCGTCCGCTGGTCGCCGTAATCAGCACGGTCGATGCGTCCAATAACCCACGCTCGGCGCCGATCTGGTTTCACTGGCAGGATGGGGCGGCCTACATGTTCACCGGGCGGACGACGTTGAAGTGGCACAACATTCAACGTAATCCGCGCGCATCGCTCTGCGTCGACTGGCGCGAGCCGCCATACGAGTCGGTCATCATGCACGGGCGGGTGGAGGAAGTGGCCCGTCCGGTCTTCGACGTTGTTCTGTCGATGGCGCTGAGGTACTACGGCGAGGAGAAAGGGAGGGCCTTCGCCGAAGACTACCGCGACGCTCCGGACGACGTGGTAGTGTTTCGTCTGGTGCCGGAGCGAATCGTGTCCTACGTCAGTGACGACTGACTTTCGCCGGCACACGTTAGGTTGCAGCGGGATCTGACCTAATGGACGTTTCGCTTTTCACGTCGGCCCTTGTGAGCAGTGCTACCCTCGCCGCCTGGTGCTGGCTCGTGCTGGCTCGAGGCGGCTTCTGGCGGACCGACCAGCGCCTGAGGCCGGCCACTGGGACGCAGCCGGACTCAGCGGAAGAGTGGCCTGCGGTCGCCGTCGTGGTGCCGGCGCGCAACGAGGCCGACGTGCTCCCCTCGACGCTACCGACCTTGCTCGGTCAGGACTACCCCGGCCCCTGCCACGTATTCCTTGTCGACGACGGCAGCGACGACGGTACCCCGGGCGTCGCTTTGGAGGTGGCATCCGTGGATGGCAGCGAGGAGCGACTGACGGTTGTCGCCGCCGAGCCTCGACCACAAGGGTGGAGCGGGAAGGTCTGGGCGCTGGCCCAGGGCGTCGAAGCCAGCCGGACGACCGTATCCGAGTACCTGCTCTTCACCGACGCGGACATCGCCCATCCACCCGACAGCCTCGCGTCCCTTGTGCGCAAAGCCAGGGCCGAGACGCTGAACATGGTTTCGCTGATGGCGCACCTGCGCGTCGTGACCCTATGGGACAGGCTTCTTGTGCCAGCGTTCGTCTACTTCTTCGGCAAGCTCTACCCCTTTCGCTGGGTGAACGACCCGCGGAGGTCCACGGCCGCGGCTGCGGGAGGATGCATGCTGGTCCGGCGCGACGCCCTGGACCGCTCCGGCGGCCTGGAGTCGATCTCCGGAGCGCTGATCGACGACTGCGCGCTGGCGCGCCGGATCAACTCCCGTTCCGGGCCGTCCACCGGAAAGGTATGGCTGGGCCTCAGCCACGAAGTCATGAGCGTTCGGGCCTACGAGACCTTGCGCCCTATGTGGGACACCGTATCGCGTACCGCCTATGCCCAGCTGGATTTCTCGGCGATAAGACTCGCCGCCACCGTCATCGGGATGCTCGCTCTGTACCTGGCGCCTCCGGTGGCCACGGCCGGCGGCATCCTGGCGCTGGTTCTCGGCCGAGATGTGCTGGGGACCTGGCTGGCCGCGTCGGGCCTGGGGGCGTGGACACTGATGGCGGCCAGCTATCTGCCGATGCTCGGCTGGTACAGGACCTCGCCCGCGTTCGCTCCACTGCTGCCGGTCACCGCGTTCCTCTACACTGATGACCGTCGACTCCGCACTCCAATGGCGGCGTGGGGAGGGCGGCGGCTGGAAGGGCCGCACGTACTCGGTTGCTCGACGCAACCTCCACGGACTAAAATAGCTTCGCGATAGCCAGGCTTCCGCCACCGTGCAGGGAGGGGTGGTCGAGCGGCTTAAGGCACCGGTCTTGAAAACCGGCATCCGCCTCACGGTGGATCGTGGGTTCGAATCCCACCCCCTCCGCCGCCACCCATTGGAGCCTATGAACGTCCACGAATACCAGGCCAAGGAGATCTTTGCCCGACACGGGGTCCCCGTCCCCGGGGGCGGCGTCGCCTCGACTCCCGATGAGGCCCGCCGGGTCGCCGAGGACATCGGGGGGGGCGTCGTCGTCAAGGCTCAGGTCCACGCCGGAGGTCGCGGCAAGGCCGGTGGAGTCCGGATGGTAAGTTCCGCGGACGAGGCGGAGCGGGCCGCCCGGGAGATGCTGGGCATCAGGCTCGTCACGGCACAGACAGGTCCGGACGGTGTACCGGTGGGGAGCGTGCTCGTGGAGGAGGCGGTGACGGCCCAGACCGAAATGTACGTCAGCCTAACGATCGATGGCTCGGCCGGGGGTGTCGCGGTCATCGCCAGCGCAGCCGGCGGCATGGATATCGAGCAGGTCGCCGCCGCGACGCCCGAAAAGATCCTGCGTGAGGGTGTGGACCCGACCCTCGGCCTCCAACCTTACCAGGCGCGAAGGCTCGCATACGGTCTCGATGTGAGGTCGGAGCTGGTCCGCCCCACCGCGTCGCTGATCGTCAGCCTCTACGACATCTTCACGACCTACGACTGCTCCCTCGTCGAGATCAACCCGCTCACTATTACCGAGGACGGCCGAGTCCTGGCCGTCGACGCCAAGCTAAACCTGGACGACGATGCGCTGTTCAAGCATCCCGAGATGCGGGAGTTGCACGACCCTGGGCAGGAAGACCCGCTGGAGGTCGAGGCGAAGCAGCACGACCTCAGCTACGTCAAGCTGGACGGCAACGTCGGCTGCATCGTAAACGGTGCCGGGCTGGCCCTGGCCACCATGGACGTGATCGGCGCGACCGGGGCCGCGCCCGCCAATTTCCTGGATGTCGGCGGCGGCGCCGACGAAGAGAAGGTTTCCCAGGCCTTGAAAATCGTGCTGTCGGACCCCAGCGTCGAACTGGTGCTGGTAAACATCTTCGGCGGGATCCTCCGGTGCGACGTCGCGGCCCGCGGGCTGCTGATGGCGGCCGAGGCCATGCCCCACGCCATCTGCCCGATGGTAGTCCGGATGCTTGGTACCAACGCCGAGGAGGGCCGCCGGACGCTCTCCGAATCCAGCCTCGACGTGACGCTGGTGGACGACCTCAACGCAGCCGCCCAGGCGATCGGCGCGGCGAGCCAGGCATAGAAGATAAGATGATCGCGCATGAGAGGGCTGCCACATCGTGGCGAAAGATCTAGAGACGGCTACACTGGGACGCACGGGTCTGGAGGTGACCCGAGTTGGCTACGGTTGCGCGGCGATCGCCGATGTCTCGGAAGACGTGGCGGAGAGGATGCTGAACCTGGCCCTCGATGCCGGCACGAACTTTGTCGATACGGCCATCGACTATGGCAGGAGCGAGGAGTTTATCGGCAAGTTCGTCTCTCAACGCCGGTCGGAGTTCTACCTGGCGTCGAAGTGCGGATGCCCGGTGGCGAAAGAGCCGGAGCGGGCCCACGAGTATACGCGCGCCAACATCGTAGCCGGAGTCGAACAGAGCCTGGCCAGGATGGCGACTGACTACCTGGACCTGGTGCAGCTCCACTCCAGTTTGACCGAGGAGATGTTGCTGGAATACGGAGTGATCGAGACGCTTCACGATCTTCGGTCGGAGGGTAAGGTCCGCTTCATCGGCTCATCGTCGACCCTCCCGAACATCGTGGAGCATCTCGGCATGGGCGTGTTCGACGAGTTCCAGATACCCTACTCGGCTCTGAAACGGGAGCATGAGGAGGTCATAGCCAGGTGCGCGACCGCGGGTGCGGGCACCGTGATCAGGGGCGGCGTCTCTCAAGGCGCGCCCGGAGATGGTCACGGTATAGATGCTACGTGGAGCACCTTCACCGGGGCGAAGCTCGGTGAGCTATGCGAGGAGGGCGAGAGTCGAAGCGCCTTCGTTCTGCGCTTCACCCTGGCTCACCCGGACATACACACGGTCATTGTCGGCACTACGAGCCCGGCGCACCTTGAGGAAAACATGGAGACGGCGCGACGGGGGCCATTGCCTCCGGACATCTACGCCGAGGCGAAGCGTCGCCTGGACGTGCGGACAACCTGGAACAGATAGGGGCCTCACGACGTCCTGATGTCCGCCCGACTTGAATCGGCTAGTCGTGAGTCACGGGTGAAATAAAGGGTGCTGTTTCCGTAGAACGAAAAATCCGGCACAAGACTAGACTAAGTCTCGCGGAGGATGAAGCTACCTAATGACGGTTGGCTCAGAGACCAGACAGACAGGGATCGACGCCGGTAGCTTGGAGAGGGCTACCCTGCCTCATAGGTGGCTTGGCAAGACCGGCGAGCAGGTGCCGGCTCTGGGTATGGGCACCGGCCCGGGCGGTTTGGGGATGGAGGACGATAAGGCCATCGCGCTCTACGAACGGGCTATCGATCTGGGGGTCACCTATTTCGATACGGCTCCGGGGTACCGACGGGCCCAGACACAGCTAGGCCAGGTCATGCGCCGGCGACGAGACGAGGTCTTCTTGGTGACGAAAACATCCACCGCCAGGGCGGATGAGGCGCTGAAGATCCTGGGAAAGAGCCTCCAGGACCTACAGACCGAACGAGTGGACCTGACCTACGTGCACTCTCTCGGCAACCTCGATGTGGATCAGGTGCTGGCTGGAGACGGAGCCCTGGCCGGCCTGCGGGAGGCTCAGAAACGGGGCTGGACCCGGTACGTCGGCTTTACGGCCCACAACATGCCCTGGAAAGCGGCCCGGGTGCTGCGCGAGGCCGATGTAGACGTGGCCATGGTGGCGCTGAACTTCGTGGACCGCCATACATATAACTTCCACGAGGCTGTGCTGCCGCTGGCTGCGGAGCGAGGGGTTGGGATCGCTGCCATGAAGGTCTACGGTGGCGCTCGCGATATGAAATACGATAAGCCTAGGCCCTCGGCCCTAGAGACCCACGGATCGGACTATCACGAGAAGGCCCTGCGGTATGTCCTGAGCCTGCCGGGAGTAGCGGTCGCAGTGATCGGCATGTACCGGGAAGAGGAGCTGCTGCAGAACGTTGAATGGGTGCAGAACCACTCGCCGATCGCGCCCGCCGAAGAGAAAGCTCTGGTGTCACAGGGAAGAGAGATCGCCAAGGCCTGGGGCCCGCACTTCGGTCCGGTCCGCTAGGCGGCTGAGCGGCGGAGTACCGGTATGAGCATACTGGTTGACGAAAACACGCGGCTGCTGGTGCAGGGCATCACCGGCCGTGAGGGCAGCTTCCACGCGGAGCGGTGTCGGGAGTACGGCACCAACCTGGTTGCCGGTGTAACGCCCGGCCGAGGCGGCGCCATGTTCGGCGACAACGTTCCCGTGTTCAACACGGTCGAGCAGGCGGTCGCCGAGACCCGGGCAAACGTGTCGCTGATCTTCGTTCCTCCGGCATTCGCCGCCGACGCCATCGTGGAGTCCGTCGACGCCGGAATACCTGTGATCGCCTGCATTACCGAGGGCATCCCCGTGCTGGACACCGTGCCGGTGGTCCGGTACATCCGGGACAAGCCCGTGACCCTGATCGGACCCAATTGCCCCGGTGTCATCTCGCCGGGCTCGCGTTGCAAGGTCGGCATCATGCCCGGCCATATCCACAAGCCAGGCAGGATCGGCGTGGTGTCTCGGAGCGGTACGCTGACCTACGAGGCCGTGGGACAGCTCACTGGCCTGGGCATCGGCCAGTCCACCTGTGTCGGAATCGGCGGAGACCCTCTTACGGGCAGTACCTTCGTGGACATTCTTGGGATGTTCCAGGACGACCCTGACACAGACGGCGTCGTGATGATCGGAGAGATAGGCGGCACCAGGGAGCAGGAGGCCGCGGAGTACATCAGCAGCGACTTCACGAAGCCGGTAGTCGCGCTGGTGGTAGGCCAGCTCGCTCCATCTGGAAAGCGCATGGGCCACGCGGGCGCCATCATAACGGGCAGGGCGGGTCGAGCCGATGAGAAGACCAGGGCGCTGGCCGCGGCCGGTGTCGCGATAGCTCCTTCGCCCGGCGCCATCGGCGCCACCGTCCGAGAGGTGATGGGTAACGGCTAGGCCGGCTCCAGGGCCAGCTCGTAGGCGATGGTGACGCCGGGGGCTCCAAACTTGGTCATTACGAGCCGCAGCTGGACCTGACTACCCGGGACCACATCCGAAGGGAGGACCGCTCCCCAGTCGCGGGCGGAACCGCCCACCGCAGTGTGCGGTCAACCTGGCTTGAACGGGTCCGGCGCGTCCTTCAGAGTCCCCGCGTCGCCCAGGTAGAAGGTCCGCGTTCCGGACTCCAACTCCAGGGCGATGCTATTTTCGAACACTCCGCTATCCGGCACCTTGGGGCGCCCAATCGCGTCCGACCAGTCCACGGTCGCACATCCGGACAACGGGTGCTCCCGGGAACAGGTCTGCTCGGACCGGCCCGCATCCCACAACTTGAGTACGATTTTGAAGCCTGCTGTGTCACCCAGATCCGTGGGCATGTCGGCGGTCAAAGCGACTACCTCATGGAACCCCGGATCGCCGAACGCGACCGCCGCGACAAGGTTGAGCTCGCCGGCGGACAGGGTCACCCGTCCAGAGGTTTGCGCCTGAGGGACCGCTCCGGTGACAGGGGCCGCATCGTCGGCCCGAGACGAGGCGGCTTCATCGTCGCCGCACGCCACTACCGCCAGCACGACAATGAGCATGATCGTGATCGGTTTCAGCTGCTGTCCGCCTCCGACTCTCAGCTTATGACAACTGTGCCACATTCTACGCTCAGAATAGAATGTTGGATCAAGTCGAAAGCGGAGAGGGCCGGCTCCTCTCGAAGCGGCCCCTCTGGTCGATGCCGGGCCGGCTACGCTGAGTATCGGAAACGGACGGACCGCGAGTTCGCCAAGGCGATCCCGCCCGTCGAGCAATCAGTTGGTGAGCCGAGGGCTCCTAGACGTCGGTGAGGTTCGGGTAATGGCCGTACTCCTCGGCTGAATCGAACATCGCGACGACGTTTTCCGGCGGGACCTCGGCCTGTATGTTGTGCACGGAGCCGACAACATATCCCCCGCCTGGCGCCAGGTCACCTATCCGCTTCCTGACCTCGTCGCGCACGTCTTCGGGAGTGCCCCACGGCAGCGCGTAGTTGGTGTCGATGGCGCCCCAGAAGCTCAGGTCGGTGCCGAACTCGGCCTTCAGGCGATCGCTCTCCATGCCTCTTGCCGAGACTTGGACCGGATTGAGGCAGTCGACGCCCATGTCGATGATATCCGGGATCATCGGGAATATCGCCCCGTCGTTGTGCATGACGACCTTGGCATCGGTCTTGCTCTTGATTGCCTCCACAATTCGTCGATGGAAGGGCTTGACCATCCTCTGATACATCTCGAGCCCTATCATCAGGCGGTCCTGGACGCCCAAGTCGTCGGGGAAGGATACGACGTCGATGCAGTCGCCCACCTCCTCGAGGACGAACTCCGCTATCCCGGCCTCCACCGCCAAGGCGTGCTCCATGAGGGCTTCGGCCACGGCGGGGTTGAGGGCAAGGTCCTCCAGGAACTCACCGAAGCCCCTGACCCGCTGGCAGTCCCACACGGTGGCGTAGGGAAGCCTGAGGAAGATGGCGTAGTCCGTCTCCTGCCTGAGCTGGAGGGCCTTCTCCCTGAGCCCCTCGATCCGGCTCGGATGCCTCGGGTCCGGCCAGGGGTGCGCTTCCAGCTCGGCCAGCGTCGGCTCCTTTTGCTGAAACGGGCCCTCTTTGAAGATAAAGTGCCCTCCTCGGCTGGGCCTCACCCACAGTGTCCCCCATTCGTCCCGATAGGAGTCCTCGTCCAGGCCCTCGGCGCGCCTGGGGATGTCCAGCATGCGGCAGTCGATGTCGAAGCGCCGCAGGACCGCCTCGGACGGGAAAGCGATCTGGCTGTGGGGATCGATCTCGGAATCCGCGTCCTGGTCCTGCAGGCCGAGGAGCTCGACAACCCTGTTGTATGCCGTCACATTGATACCGGTCGCGACGCCCTGCCCCAGGTCCCTGGGGACCCTGTCCGGCTCCTCGTGATTCAGGGCCGCCATCACTCGTTCTCGGTGGGTCATGCTTGCCATGGCTTCGCACCTCCTTGCCAGCTTCGTGCCGAACCAAGGGAATCACACGGCCGTTTCAGCATCGTTACAGGCGGACCCTCCGTGGCCTCTGGCACGCCCCGCCCGCATCCTCGGTTGACACCGTTTTGGACGAATGCTACGTTTCGCGCAGCGGTCCGGCTTCCGAACAGCGGCCCGTTCCCGGCGCGCCGCACGACCGCAACTGAATCGACGAGGGCATCATTGATATTCGACATCGAGGGCAATCCGGACTACGGCCAGCTAAACGTAACGCTGGAGCCGAACGAGCGATTCGTCGGCGAAGGCGGCTCGATGGCGTGGATGACCACCGGCATGAACGTCAAGGCGCGCATGCTGGGAGGTGTCGTCAAGGCCGCGGTCAGGCGCATGGTCGCCAAGGAATCGCTGTTCGTGGGCGAGTACAGCCATCCGAGAGGCGGCACCGTGGCTTTCTCGCCCTCGACCCCCGGGGCTGTGATGCGGCGCACGCTCAGCGGCGACTCATTCATCCTGACGGGTGGCGCGTTCATGGCGTGCACACCCGACGTTGAGCTGAAGACGCGTTTCGGCGGCCTCAAGGCGCTCTTATGAGCGCCAGAGAGCGGAGAGGGGGTATCCCTTGCGACCAGTCCATCGGTAGGATTGCAGTTTGGCTAGTAGCACCGTGTCGTCAAGGCTCTCAAAGATCGCCTGTAACTCGGCGATGCTCCGAGACGCTTGCCGGTCGAGCCCAACTAGATTAGAATTGGCTGAAGCCACGGGGAAGCTAGACCTTCTTTGTGGTCAGAAGCCGTAGGCGTTACTAGCACCTGCGGCTTCGTTATTTGGGCCCAATTGTACTAATTCAGGTCATCCTAGTCAATCAAAAAACCTCACTTTCGTCACCAATGCCTTCCCAATAACCAAGAAAGCCGCCTCAATAGGCGGCTGGGCCTTCGGCCTTACGTAAGCATTATACCGCCTTGTGGCGGTTTACGCTACGTTAGTTTTGCACTACCGACTTGACAACTTGCCACTATGATCACTAAAGTAGGGGTAGTGCCAGGAGTGATGCTCTGTGAGCGTCACGTCTGGCGCTCTGGTTTTAACTCACTACTTTCCTTTTCCTTTTCCTCTTCCTCTTCTTCTGGCTCAAAGTAGTGGAGCCGCTCCGGCATGTAGTGGAGACCGCGCCAGGTGAATCTTCCAGTTGGGTCAATCAAGTTCTTTAGTCTTCTCAGCAATGATCCCGTGATATCGCGCTATGCTGTTAAGATAGGCATCTGAAGGGGGGTTGCGAAACAGTCCCGCCTCTTCGTACTGCCGGATGACACCTGCCACTAGGTCAGCCAGTTGGATTCCCGTCGTGAACCTAGAGTCCACGAAATACGGCGTATCTACGACACTCACCATGGATTGCCCTTCACGATGCCTGTGTAAGTAGTGCTCAAGCTTCCTAGATAGTCCGCCGTACTGGCTCCCGTCCCCGTCCACCAGGACCACGGACATCGCTGGCTCGTCTAAT
>CAZGRI010000029.1:0-17998 GCA_964528205.1 uncultured Dehalococcoidia bacterium
TGCGCATTTCCACGTCCTTTTGGTCCGTGATGAAACTGCAATCCGTGAAGTTGAACCCACTTGGTGTTACGTTCTTTGCGCTCAAAAACAAACAATGGCCGCGAGTGTGAAAGTCAGCTTGTTTCGGATACTTGGCTCCACGATCACCGTCGATGATGTTGAGAGGTGCATCTTCAAAAGTCACGACTGACCACTTCTCATCCGCCATATCCGAGCACCTCAAGGTTTTCAGATATGGCCTTGTCTAATCGTTTCCCTTCCTCCTGCTGCTCCCGCAGAGTCGTTACCAACCGCTGCATCTTCTCCTCGAAGGGCTCACCGTCGTCCTCGACCTCACCAACGCCCACGTACCGTCCTGGGGTAAGCACATGACCCTGGCCCCGTATCTCATCGAGAGAAGCGTTCTTGCAGAAGCCCGCGATGTCTTCGTAGCTCCCTGCGTCTGCACCGCTCCGCCATACGTGGTAGGTGCCAGCAACCCGCTCGATGTCCGCATCGGTCAGCACGCGGTGGGTTCGGTCTGCCATCTCGCCTATTTCGCGGGCATCGATGAACAGAGTTCGCCCGCTGCGGTTGGACCGGTTGCGGGAGATGAACCAAAGCGACACCGGAATCTGGGTTGAGTAGAAAAGCTGGCCGGGTAAGGACACGATGCAGTCCACCAGGTCATCCTCAATGATGCCCTTGCGTATCTCCCCCTCCACACCGCCTACCGACAATGACCCATTCGCCAGAACGAAACCTGCCGTGCCGCTGTTGGACAGGTGATGGATGAAGTGTTGAATCCACCCATAGTTGGAGTTGCCGACCGGCGGCGGGCCATACCTCCAGCGCACGTCGCTTCTCAGCAGTTGCCCGCCCCACTCGCTGTCATTGAAGGGCGGGTTGGCCATGATGAAGTCGGCCTTCAGGTCGGGAAATTCATCGCGCAGGAAGGAGCCTTGACCGTTCCACCGGATGTCAGCCTCGATGCCGCGGATGGCCAGGTTCATCTTGCACAGTTTCCAGGTGGTATTGCCAGGACTCCTGGCCCAGCACCGAGATGTCGGTCCTGGTGCCGCCGTGTTCCTCAACGAACCGCTCCGACTGCACGAACATGCCGCCGGACCCGCAGCAGGGGTCAAACACCCGGCCCTTGAAGGGCTCCAGCATGGCCACCAACAGGCGCACGATGTGGGTTGGCGTATAGAACTCTCCCGCCCCCTACCCTCCAAAGCTGCGAACCGGCCGAGGAAATACTCGTAGACGCGCCCGAGCACGTCCTTGGACCGCGATGCGCTGTCGCCCACGCTGATGTTGGCTACCAGGTCGACCAGCTCGCCCAGCCGTCGTTTGTCCAGGGCTTCACGGCCATAATCACGCGGGAGTACCCCGCGGAGGGACTGGTTCTCCCGTTCAATGGCCAGCATGGCGTTATCTACGGTGGTGCCGATGGTGGATTGCCGGGCATCTCCTTGGAGCTTCGACCACCGGGCCTCTACGGGAACCCAGAAGACGTTCTCCGCCAGGTACTCGTCCCGGTCTTCCGGGTCGGCTCCGGGCTCCTGCTGTAGTTTGGTGTGGAGTTCCTCGAAGGCGTCGGAGATGTACTTCAGGAACAGCAACCCTAGAACGACGTGCTTGTACTCCGACGCATCCACGTTGCCGCGCAGAGTGTCGGCGGCGGACCACAGTTGGGCTTCAAAGCCGATAGGGGCATCTTTGCCTTTGGTCTTTGTTCCCTGAGGCCTTACCATGAGCCATCTCCGCACGCCACGATAGCCTCCTATTGCCATGGGCCAGAAGTCGAGGCTGATGACAACGCAATACGTCCCGTGACGGGATTGTAAACGAACAGCCAGAACGCGACAACAAGAGGCAGGAGGGCGACTGCTGAGATGCTGACAGGGGGGGGTGTTACCCGCTCAAGAAGGTGGCCTGGAGTGGCCGAGCGCTGGACATGGCCAAGGTGTGAGCGTTATCCAAGGCGAGTCAGGCTATCTTGGGCTTTTTCGCGGCCGCCCCGCTGGACGTGCCTCTCGATTCCATAGGCTTGTGTGGCACCCAGGACACATTACGTCAAGGTTCTTGGTGCGCGGCTGCCATTCATAGCCGCAGCGGTCACAGATGCATATACGAATTCTCTTCCACCTGACAGCCATCTGAGCCTTCCTACCGTCAACCCACCCGTCTGGGTAACCACGCGGCTTCAGTATCCATATAGCCTTCGATTGCGGAACCGACGCCAGAAGTACCGTCGGCTGTGCGCCCTGGCCTCCATCAATGCGAACCGGTGACGGACCGCTAGCTGAGCCTTCCGGACGGCGCGGATTTCATCGTAAAGCTCGGGATGATTCTGCCGGACCCGGTTGATGTGCGTGAGAGAGCTCAGGGACCGGGGCAATGAACCCCTGACTGTCCGGTCTGAACGCCTTACGTTTCCGGTGGGCCGAAGAGGTCTTCGACGTCGCGGTCCATCTGCGCCTTGATTCCGGCGGCCTCCCGGAAACCCAGCTCTCTGTAGGACTCGGCGGTGCCGTACTCCCGCGTCCGGATGACGACGGGCATGGGGACCGCGTGGCCGAAGACCAGCGCCTGCTGCTTGGACTCCAGCCTGGCGAGCACCGATCGCAGCTTCCTGCTGCCCGACACGCCCGTCAGCACGGCGTCCACGTCCTTGTCGTTGTCCAGGAGGCAGGTGATCTTTGTCCCGATCTGGCTCATGACCTCCGGGTCTATTCCGCTGGGGCGCTGATCCACGATGAGCAGCGTAACGTTGTACTTCCTCATCTCCCTGGCGATGGTGCCGAAGATAGTCTGGCCTGCCACGCCGGAGTCGAGGAATTTGTGGGCCTCCTCGATGGTTATGACCAGCGGCCTGGGCTTTTCGGTCTGCTCGCCCAATGCCCGCTCGGTCATCTGGGCGTACCTGTCGTAGATGCGGCGGGTCAGCAGGTTGGCGACCAGGATATAGGCGGCCAGGTGCCTGCCGTACCGGCCGAACTCCAGCACGACGTGCATGCCGCGCTCCAGGTATCGCAGGATCTGGCCGACCGAGTCGTGCCCCTCCCCATCGTCGATGAACTGGAACCGCTGCAGCCTGGAGAGCCGGTTCTTCAAAGTGCTCAGCGCGGCCTGGTTGACGCCCAGCTGCTGGGCGAGGTCCAGCACCGCCTGCCCGCCGGACAGGGCCAGAAACTCCTTGAGCCAACGTTTGGGGCCGTAGTGCCTCTGCAGGGTGTAGGCGGCGTCGGCCGCGACGTCGGACAGGCCCCACGTGTCCTTGAGGACCTGGATGTCCTCCGGCTCGATCTCCTCCAGGCCGATCCGGACCAGATAGTCGGGCGTCAGCCCGCGGCGCTTCGAGCTCTCTTCGTCCAGTGAGAAGACCGCCACCCTCGACGAGAAGAGCTGCTTGAGCCCCTTGACCTCTCTGTTGGCCTCGCTGTAGCCTTTCCAGCCGTACTCGCTCTCCATGTCGAAGACCAGGTTGACGGCGTCGCCCTTCTGCAGGATTCCGATGAGCAGCAGCCGGGTCAGGAAGGTCTTGCCGGTGCCGCTTTTTCCGAAGACGCCGTTGCTGCGCTTCACGAATTCGGCCAGGTCCAGGCAGAGCCTGGTCTCCATGTCCAGAGGATTGCCGATCCAGAAGTGACGCTCGTCCTCGGAGCCGAAGATGAGCTGAATGTCGCGCTCCGAGGCGGCCGAAGTCTGCGCAAAGTGGGGAGGGACCGTCTTGGCCGGCTGAGGCCCGTCCAGAATCGACATCGGGTCGTCGCTCAACGTGAGCATGGGCTCTACCGTGATAGTCCCGAAGGCCGAGGTGCCGGAGACCACCCGGGCTACGTATGGGTCGGACACGTCGGGCGGGCTGAGCCTGAGCGTCGGGTCGGTGCTCTCCAGCGACACTTCCGTCACGACGCCGAAAAACCGCAGCCGCTTGCCCTCCACGGTGACGAAGGTACCGACCTTGACGTCCTCGATCGACGTGTCCGGGTCGAGCCGGACCTCCACGCCATCGGTCAGAGAGCCCGAGACCACCATGCCCAGGCGCGTGTCCCCATCGCCGTTCTCGGGTGGCACGGGGTCGAGGCTCACGGCGACAGCCTCCTGAGAACACCGTTCAAGCGGGGTAGCTGTCCCACCAAGAGGTGAGCGAGCTCCTTGCCGGCGTCGACCAGGAAGCCCTCCGGGTGGGTCTGCACCTCGCCGGCCTGTCGCAGGAACGATGCGACCACGTCGTCGGTCGCGGCCGTCGCCGAGGCCATCAGCAGTGGTAGGAACTCCAGCGAGTCGCTGAATGCCCTGAGCTCCTCGCCGGCGCACAGACTTACCCTGGAGTAGATTCGGGGTGGGGCCGGCGGAAGGAACCGCCGGAGCAGGTCGCCGGAGCCGTGGCCGACCACGGTCGCGTGGAACTCGGTGTGCAGCAGCCTGGCAAGCTGAGGATTGCTGCGATGCACCCCGTCCTCGCCATCCTCGTCCCGGCCTCTGGGAATCGGGTGTCTCGCCGGGTCCATACTGCGCGTGGCGACGCCGTGGACGATGCCGTAGATTGGGTCGCTGCCGGTACGCACCAGGCTGCCAAGCGGTGGGGCGTCGTAAAGCTCGTAGCACTGCGCTACGAAGCCTGTCGTAGAGGCCTCGACGACCTCGCCCAGACGGTCAGCTGCACGGGATTCAGGCGCTGTGACCATGGGCGTATCATGCCACAGCGCCAAGGGTTGTCAAGGGCGTCGATACAGGTCAGGCACAGACCGATTCAGCATCCGACGGAACGCTACTGGGCGTCGACTTGGGAGAAGAGCGACTTGAACAGGTCCAGAGGGCTGCCGGGTTGAGAGAGACGGGACTCGAACAGCCGGTCCGTCTGGACGACCAGAGCGGTCCTCTGGCCTTCGTCGTCGGTGACCGTCAGCACCAGCGTCTTGTCGCCGGGGTCCAGCGTCCCGATGTCGCCGATGCGTCCGGTGAGGACGATGGTCCGGTCGTCGATCTCGAACGTCACGGGACCGGACCCGTCGGCCGGCGACAGGGTGATGGCGCGGCCAACGACGTTGATCTCGATGAGCTCACCTACGACGCCGCGGACCGTGACGATGCCGTCGTCGGTCTTCAGGTCGACGTGTCCACCGATGACCTTGCCAGCAAGAGCGCGTAGCAGTCCCATGTGGCCACCGGCGAACCCGCCCGCAGCCTTGCCATCGGCGACCGTGACCTGGAGGTCGAGCGTCGCGCCGTCCCTGACAGCCTTGACGTTCAACACGTCGCCGGGGCTGGCCGCGTTCACGATTCTCGCGACACGTTGCGCCGTCGTAACCTCGATGTCGTTAATGGAGACGATCACGTCCCCCTGGCGGAGGAGTCCGCCGGCAGGGCCGTCGTCCGCCACTCTCTCAACCCGGGCGCCGCCTTCCAGTCCCATTCCATCGGCATCCGCCTGCGATAGAGTGGATACGGTGACGCCGATATGTGGCGCTCCGGTGCGGGCAGGTTCGCCGTCCCCGTCGCTGGCACGACTCACGCCGGCCAGCGGCGCGATGACGATAGCCAGCGCGCTGGCTGCGATCACCAGGCCCACGCTCAACCATAAGGTCCTCACCATGCTCTCCTTAGATGGTCCTTACTTTCAGACAATAACAAACGGGCGACACCCAGTTGGCTCGCCACTTCCCAAACGCCGCCATTGCCAGCCAGGTGCCGCCCGTAGTAAGGGGGTTGCCTGGTAATACGGACTCCACCGTTCGGCGGATTCGTTCCGGCGGAGGCCCGGTGGCACGCGGTCAAGCGATCTCAAACTCATCTTCCTGGATATCTCCCGAGTCACCGATGTGGAAGGCCCTGACCGATGGGCTGGCCTTGTTCTCCAGTGACACCAGGACATAGTAGACATCCAGCCATCCGCTCTCCAGCGCCATTCGCACGTCCGTCTGCGACGGGTACGCTGGGCTGTGGGTGTGGGAGTGGTAGAAGGCGAGCATCTCCCATCCGTTTTGTTCCGAGTCCCTGTCGGCATTCAGGAACTCCTGCGGGTCCATCAGGTACCGGTAGGGGCTCCTGGCGGTGTTGGTAATCCGGTAGAGGTGACTGATGGCGCCGTCGGCGCCGGAAAGTATGCCGCAGCACTCGTTGGGGTCCTCTTCCCGGGAGTGAGCGATCATTTCGTCCACGAACCGCTTGTCTATGCGTAGCAACGGTGTCCTCCGACCTCGCATGGGCACGGTAGTATAAACCGCGGTGCGATTCGGTTCAAGCGCTTCGCACAGTCACTCCTTAACATAAGCGGACATATGTTCTATTATTATGCATGTGATGGGGACGGACCCTTGTCGGGCCTGTCCCCTTTTTCGTTGTTCCCGGCACCTGTCCCACGGCGCGGCGTTTCAGCGGCTATGCGAGGGGTTTCATGGCATTCTTCGACTCCAAGGTCTCCAAGTTTCAGATCGACGACACGGGAAGCGTGCTGCGCGACCTGTCCGCGTACATCACCGATGTCCGGGGGCTCCCGGGCCCGAGGCCGCTGAACGAGGTCACGGCGCTCGGAGATAGCGGCGCGAGGTTCATTCCGGGCCTCGAGGACGTGACGGTCCGGGTCAGCGGTATGTTCGACGACACCGCTACGTCGGGCCCCGACGCGGTCCTCGGACCGCTGCGGACCCATACGTCGGCGGTGGACTTCGAGTACGGGCCCGAAGGCACCGGCACGGGCAGCGTCAAGTACTCGGGGACCTGCTGGCTTATCTCGTACGAGCTCAGGAGCCGCGTGGGCAAGCTGGTGGAGTGGGCGGCCTCCTTCCAGGTCGAGAACACGGTCGCCAGGGGTGCGTACTAGGGCGACCTCGGGCCCTCCTGGTGTCAAACGCAGGGTCAAACGAGAGGTCAAGCGCCGGGTCGCAATTGGAGACGGTCATCCGCGTCGAGCTGCCGTCGGGCGGCTGGTGGGAGCTCGAGTCCAGACCCAGGTGGAAGCATGTCCGAAAGCGGGCCTCCGAGGCCGGGCGACCTGGCGCGGGTGAGACCGCCGACCGCGCGCTGGTTTCGCTGACCGTCGCGTGGAGCTTCGAAGACGAGGTCTGCGTCTCCGCGCTGTCTCGGCGCTCGCCCCGCGACCTGACGTCGGCATTCGGGGCGCTCCACGACAGGGTCCTGTCCCCGCTCGTTGGGCCTATCCGGCAGATGGCAGAGGAGCTGTTCGCCGGCCTGGTCTCGAGGATGGTCCCAACGGGGTTCGTCGAAGCCCACGTCATGGCGACGACGGGATGGGACTGGGCGACGCTGCAGCGTACCCCTGCCGATGTGGTGCAGCGAATGGTCGTGTACCTCGCTGTGCGGGAGGCTAGGGCCAACGGCGGCTCCCTTGAGTTTGACTAGGACCTGGTTTTGCGGAGACGGAGGGACAGCTGTATGACGGACGATCCGGAATTGGCGCGGCTGGAACATGTGAGACTGGGGACTGAGCGTACGCTCCGGAGGGTCCTGGACAGCGGCGTTTTCTCCGGCCTGGTGGCTACGTCCGGGGAGCCGTCCGCCAACAGAGCCGCGGCCGATGCGACGAACCCCGGTGACGCCGGTCTGGGACCTGGCTTACCTGCGATGGGTGAGCGGCTGGGGGACAACCCCGAAGCGCGGCCCGAAGTAGTGCCCCGTCACGAGGCGGTCGAACTCATGGGGATTGGCCTTCCGGTCAGACGTCACGGCTCGGCGAACCTTGCTGTTCCCGCTCTGGGCTCGAGCTCGCCGGCGGAGGCTACGTTGACCGTTAATGTGAACCTGATGGGGGGAACGGTCTTTTTGGATGACGAGCGCAGGACCAGGGCGTTGGCCAAGGAGATCAAGCGGCTGATCACAGAGGACAAGCGGCGGCATGACGGTGTAAGGCGGAGTCAGGGGATTAGGGTTTTGGGTTAGGGACTAGGGGGAGCTATGTCTCAGGCGCAGTGGCTGGCACTGGTCGACTGGAACGATGACGGTGACTTCTCGGACTCCGACGAGGACGTGACGTCCGCCGTGCTCGGGCTTACCGTCGAGCAGTCCCGCGACCTGGCCAGCGGCCACATCGAGGCGGCCCGTCTGGAGCTGGAGCTCAAGAACGACGACCACAAGTATAGCCCGCCCAACGGGTCGTCGCCGCTGTCCGGCAACCTCAAACCGGGGCGCAAGGTCTGGGTCAGGGCAGCGTACCCCTACGACGCGTTTTCCGACTCCGCCGGCACCCAGCTCGCCAGCCACTCGCCCACATACGACTCGGGCTTCTCCTGGGCCGAGAACCTCCGGAACTTCCACATCGCATCCGGAGGCACGGGCGCTCAAACCGACGGCACCCAGGGCAACGGTGACTGCGTCGCGACGATTGACTTCGCCGATAGCGACGTCTCCCTGGGGTGCGATCTCGCCCGGGGCACCGACACGACGGACCACGGTGGGCTGTGTTTCAGGTACAGCGACTCCAGCAACTACCTTTACGCCAGGGTCACGGGCACTGCCGTCGAGGTCAGGAAGGTCGAAGCGGGTGCCGACAGCCAGGTCGCGACGGCCTCCCACACGTGGGCGATCAGCACGCAGAAATTCCTGCAAGTGGTGCTGCACGGCACGTCAGTCCGGGTGTTCGTCGACGGCTCTCAGGTGGTTAGCACGACATCGTCGTTCAACAGCACCGCGACCCGGCACGGGCTCTTTTGCGACGATCAGGCCGACCATACGTGGCACAAGTTCGGGGGCTGGGTCTCGCTGTTCTACGGCGCCATCGACTCTATCCACCCCAGGCCGCGGCCCGAGTCCCAGTACTGCTACGTCAGGGCGCTGGACGAGATGGAACGGCTGACCAGCGTGACGCTTTACACTTACTGCGACGAGCAGATCCCGCAGACGACCGACGACGTCCTGGGAGACATCCTGGACTACGCCGACGTCGAGTCCGCGCGACGCCAGCTCGATTCGGGCACGCAAGTCGTCCCCGAGCTGTGTAGCCCAACCATCTGGGGCGTCCAGGCCACCGACGAGGTCCACAGGCTCCAGGACGAGGAGGACGGCTTCGCCTACGTCGACGGGCACGGACACTGGCGTCTGGAGAACCGGACCCACCGAACGTCGGCGCCCCACACGACGTCCAAGGCCACGATCAAGGACACCGACGATGGCACCAACCCGTACTTCTCGGAGCTAGTCTGGGACGACGGCGCCAACAACGTCGAGAACGTCGTGTTCATGCGGATCAAAGCGGCGACGAACAACGGCTCCCAGACCGCCTGGACGCTGACCGAAAAGCCCTCGTTCGCGACCAACGAGACGAAGGACTTCCTGGCCGAGTCCAAGGCTTATGACGTGGTGGTAGGGCAGCAGAGCCCTGTGGAGAACACCGACTACGACGCCAACACACAGGAGGACGGCGGGGGGACGGACATCTCCAGCGAGCTGACGGTCACGCACCCCAACACCGCCGACTACAACGGCAAGGGCACTCTGATCCGGGTCAAGTTCGGCGCGACGGCTGGCTACCTGACCCTGCTCAAGCTGCGGACGCTCAACGCTCTGACCTTCAACGACCCGGTCCTGGTCGTCGCCGAGGACGCGACCAGCAAGAGCACCTACGGCCAGCGGGTCAAGAGCATCGACGCCCGCTGGACACGAGAGGTGGCCGTCGCCCAGGCCACGGTGGACAACCGGCTGGCCCGCAGAAAGGACCCAAAGACGGTCCTCAGCGTCACCGTGCCCAACGGCTCCAAGGCCAACATGATGCTGTTGCTGCAGCGCCGCTTCTCGGACCGGGTCACTGTGAGCTACAGCGACATGGGCGTAAGCGGCGACTTCTTCATCGAGGGCCACCGCATCGAGGTCGCCGAAGGCTGGACCCACGTCACCCGCGAGCTGCTGCTACAAGAGGTGTAGGCCCGGCGGGGATGCATGGGCGGATCGTCGTTGACCGGCTGTGGCCCCACTGGTACACTCGGTCGCGGTCGGACCAAACTCGTCCCCAACAGGACCCTTTTATGACCGAAGACCCCGGCGCTCTCTACCTCCAGGCTTTAGGCCAGGCGGTCGAGGGGCGCGTTCAGCTCCCTGTCGAGGAGCTGGGCTGGCTGGTGGGGTACTCGACTCGATTGGACGGGCTGCGGCTGGAGCTGCTGAAGGCGCTGCAGTCGGCGCTGCCCAGGGACGATGAGCCCGACGATGTTGTCGCGGAGCTCAAAGACCTCCTGACCAACCTGATAATCATGCAAAATAGACTGTCGGGCAGAGATGAAGAGCTCGGCCAGATGCTATCCAGGCTGGATAGATCGGGTGCACTGAACGACGTGCCGGTGGACGAATCGATCGTACGGAGCCTGGTCGACGTCATCGTCCAGGGCTCGGACCACGTACGAGGTGGCGCCCGCGACTAGCTCGTCGGGCCTGCCTCAGACAACCGTGGCGGACGGTGCGCTTCGGCCATGGGATCATGGACACCTGAGCAGCAGGCGCCAACGCTTTTCTCGGACCTCCCTGCGCGCCGTGTCACCGGCGGCCCTCAGAGCGGTCCTGCCGCGGTGCTCCACCCGTTGTTCAACCCCTATCGGTCTGGTATACTCTAGCTCGCCGCAGACGCGTTTCGGTGCACTCCCTTGAGGAGGCTGCCCACGAGCTGGTTGCTCGACCGATCTTCGTTGCGCGAACGCACCGCACCTCTTCCTTGGCACCGATGGTTCATTGAGGTGTGGCCAACTCAGCGGGAGAGCGGTAAGCGCCACCAGGAACCGAACGGCTAACGTCACAGTGGTTTGCAAGTCTGACCGAACGACGTAACAGAGAGGTAACAGAAAGGAGGCGGACCGTTGAAATGGGTTGATTACGCCAGCCCTCATTCGATTCGAGAAGCAGTCGACCTGCTGGCCGAGCATGGAGATGACGCCAGGATGATGGCCGGCGGGACAGACCTTCTCGTTCTTCTCAGAGGAGGGCTGCCTGCAAAGCTGGTAGTCGACATTAAGGGGGTTCCTGAGCTCAATGAGATAACTTACGACCCGACAGCGGGGCTGACCCTTGGAGCGGCGGTCCCGTGCTACAGGATCTACGGAAACGCGGCCGTAAGCCACGCTTATCCGGGCCTGATCGACGCGGCGTCGCTGATAGGCGGCGCCCTGATCCAGGGTAGGGCGTCGATAGGCGGGAACCTGTGCAACGCCGCCCCCAGCGGCGACTCGATCCCCGCGCTGATAGCGCTTGAAGCCAAGGTCAACATCGCGGGACCCGAGGGCACCCGCCAGGTCGCAGTCGAGGACTTCTGTACGGCCCCGAGGCGGACGGTGCTCAACAGGGGGGAGATGGTGACTTCGATCCACCTTCCACCCCCGGCGCCTCGGACCGGCGCGCACTACCTCAGGTTCACACCCCGGAACGAGATGGACATAGCGGTGGCCGGCGTCGGTGTCTCGGTCGCGTTGAACAACGGGTCGTTCAGCGCGGCGCGCATCGCGCTCTCCGCGGTGGCGCCCACTCCCTTGTTCGTCCGGGAGGCAGGCGAGGCCCTGGTCGGCCAGCCGGTCAACGAGGCCAGCGTTCAGAAGGCGGCCGAGATCGCCCGCGACGCTGCCAAGCCCATCACGGATATGCGCGGCACGATCGAGTACCGAAAGCACCTGTGCGAGGTACTGACCAGGCGCGCTCTGAACACCGCCATCGAAAGAGCCAAGGAGGGCTAACAGATGCCAGGAAAGACTCATGTACAGACCATTATCAACGGGGAGCACGTGGACTTCCTGTGCGAGCCCCGGCAAAGCCTCCTGGAGGTCCTGCGTGACATCATAGGCCTGACCGGGACCAAGGAGGGGTGCAACGACGGGAACTGCGGCGCGTGCACCGTGGAGATGGACGGCCGAATCGTGGCCTCGTGTCTCGTGCTGGGCGTGGAGGCCGAGGGCAGCGAGATAGGGACCATCGAGGGGGTGGCCTCCGGAAGCACCCTGCATCCCATCCAGGAGGCTTTCCTTGAGAATGCAGCCCTGCAGTGCGGCATCTGCACGCCCGGATTCATCGTGTCCTCCAAGGCGCTACTGGAGCAGAACCCCGACCCAACGGAGCACGAGATCAGATTCTGGCTGGCCAACAACCTTTGCCGATGCACGGGCTACGACAAGATAGTCAGGGCGGTGCAGGACGCGGCGGGGAGGATGCAGGAGGCGAAGGCATGACCGCGACGGATTACGAGCGTAACGTCGTCCTGTCGAGCAAGACTTACGATGTCATAGGAACGCGTCCGGTGCGTCCCGACGGAGCCGACAAGGTAACGGGTCGCGCCCTCTATGGAGCGGACTTCGACGCGGCGGGGCTGTTGCATGGCAAGATACTGCGAAGCCCCCATGCTCATGCCCGCATCAAGTCCGTGGACACCAGCAAGGCAGAGGCTGTGCCCGGCGTTCTGGCAGTGGTCACCGGGAAAGACCTGCCCGGCGCCGAGGCCGGCACAACATTGAAGTACACGCGGGACAATATCCTGGCAGGCGACAAGGCGCTCTATCAGGGGCACGCCATCGCCGCTGTGGCCGCAACCAGCCCACATGAGGCGGAGGAGGCATTGGGCCTGATAGAGGTCGAGTACGAGGTGCTGCCCGCCGTGCTCACAGCCCCCGACGGTATGAAGGCCGATGCACCCATCCTGCTCGACGACCTCTTGACACAGGAGTTGGGCGAGAAGACTGACAAGCACAGCAACGTGGCGGAGCATTTCCAGCACTCCAAAGGGGACCTGGACAAAGGGTTCGCCGACGCCGACGTCATAGTGGAACGAGAGTTCAATACGGAGACGGTGCATCAGGGCTATATCGAGCCCCACGTCGCGACCGCTCTGTGGAATAACGACGGCCGGCTCCACATCTGGTGCAGCACACAAGGCGCCTTCACCGTCCGAGATACGGTGGCGGAGATCCTTGACATCCCCGTGTCGCAGATCCGAGTGACGCCAATGGAAATCGGTGGTGGCTTCGGCGGCAAGATCGCTGTATACGTGGAGCCGGTGGCGGCTATTCTGTCGAAGAAGAGCGGTCACCCGGTCAAGACGGTGATGAGCCGCAAGGAGGTGTTCGAAAGCTCGGGGCCGACCCCCGGCTCTCACCTCAGGGTCAAGATGGGGGGCACCAAGAACGGAAGAATCACCGCGGCCGAGGCCCTCCTGGAGTTTGAAGCTGGAGGCTATCCCGGTTCGCCTGTGGGCGCCGGCGCCATGTGCGTCTTCTCAGTATACGACCTGGACAACGTTTTGATCGACGGGTACGACGTGGTCGTAAACAAGCCAAAGTCCGCCGCATACCGAGCTCCCGGTGCCCCCAACGCGGCATTTGCCGCGGAGCAGGTGGTCGACGAGCTGGCCGGCGAGCTCGGAATGGACCCCATGGACTTGAGGCTGAAGAACGCGGCGAAAGAGGGGACGCGACGGGCCGACGGCCCGGTCTTCCCCCGTATTGGCTGTGTCGAAGTGATGGAGGCGATGAAGAACCACCCCCACTACAATGCTTCTCTCGAGGGGCCCAACCGTGGGAGAGGTGTGGCGGTCGGCTTCTGGTTCAACGTCGGGTTCGAGTCGAGCTGTACCATAAGCATCAACGCCGACGGCACGGCGACTCTGGCGGAAGGTTCCACGGACATCGGCGGTACGAGGGCGTCTATCGCTATGCAGGCGGCCGAGGTACTGAGCATTCCCGCGGAGAGTGTCCGGCCTACGGTCGTGGATACGGACTCGGTGGGGTATACCTCGATGACCGGTGGCAGCCGGACTACCTACGCCACCGGCTGGGCGGCCCACGACGCGGCGCAGGACGTAAAACGTCAGATGATCGAGCGCGCGGCTAAGATATGGGAGGTGGACGCTGGCTCCGTCCAGCTGTCCGGCGGCTCGTTCAAACACAAGAGCGACCCCGAGCTCCAGATGAGCTTCGAAGAACTCGCGGCGCAGCTTAACGACAGCGGCGGCCCCGTGACCGGCAGCGCCTCCGTAAACGCGGGAGGCATGGGAGTCGGAGGGGGCTCCTTCGCGGGCAACATCGTGGACGTTGAGGTGGACCCGGACACGGGCAAGGTCACGATACTGCGGTTTACCGCCGTGCAGGACGCCGGCAAAGCGATTCATCCGAGCTACGTCGAGGGCCAGATGCAGGGAGGCAGCGTCCAGGGCATCGGTTGGGCGCTCAATGAAGAGTACTTCATGACCGACGACGGCACGATGACCAACTCCAGCCTGCTGGACTACCGTATGCCCACCAGCCTCGACCTGCCGATGATAGACACGGTGATCGTGGAGGTCCCAAGCCCGTCGCATCCCTTCGGGGTTCGTGGTGTGGGGGAGGCCAACATAATACCGCCAACACCGGCCATAGCCAACGCCATCCACGGCGCAACGGGAGAGCGGATGTACAAGCTCCCAATGAATCCCGGGGCCGTTGCGGAGGCGGTCTGGAAGCAGAAGAAGTGACCGATGGCGACGGTATTCATCCCGTCCCTGATGCAGAGCCTGACAAACGGGGAGCACAGGGTTGAGATAGAGGGCGCCACCGTACGCCAGATCATTGACAACCTGGAGGCCAGCTACCCGGGCATGAAGGAACGGTTGGTCGAAAACAACCGGGTCAAGTCCAATATCTCGGTCGCCATCGACGGTGAGGTCACCACCCTTGGCATGCTGGGCAAGGTGGGCGAGAGCAGCGAGGTACACTTCCTGCCCGCCATCGGCGGCGGGAGCAGGACGGAGTAGACGGCGGACTTAGGATGAACAAAGGGCCGATGTCGTACGACGGCATCGGCCCCTTGTTCGACATACAGGTAGCCGCGTGGAGGGCGAAATGACAGACAGTACGGTCCGAGGCGTGGTTGTCCCGATTCTGACGCCCCTGAAGCCGGATGAGTCGGTCGACACCAACTCTCTAAGACGGCTCGTCAGCTACCTCATCGACGGCGGGGTCCATGGGATATGGGCGTCCGGCACCACCGGCGAGTTCGCCGCGCTCTCGGACCGGGAGCGCCTCGTCAGCATGGAGACCGTTGTCGACGAGGTGTCGGGCCGGGTCCCGGTGATCGGCAACGTCTCCGGCGCCAGCACGCAGATGTCCGTAGGGCTGGCCCTGAGCGCCCAGGAGATGGGGCTTACAGGCATCGCGGCGACGCCGCCTTACTACTATCCCAGCGGACAGGACGAGCTGCTGGAGCACTACAGCTACATCCGAGAGCGGGTTGGCCTTCCGCTGTGGGTCTACAATATCCCTCAGACGGTCAAGACGGCGGTGGCGCCGGGAACTATCGCGACGCTGGCGAGTCGCGACACGGTGATGGGAGTCAAAGACAGCTCCGGCGCCGGAGAGCTGCTGGCGGAGCTGAACGTGCTGTGCGACCAGGGCGACATAGAGCTGCGCCGGTTCCTCGGCAGCGTGTTCCGCATTACGTCGGCGGGATCCGTGGGGGTCCACGGCGTGATACCGGGGATCGCGAACCTTGTGCCCGCTGTTGCCGCCAGCGGGTGGGAGGCCGGCGAGGCCGGCGACGTCGAGACGGCCCGTGCGTGCAACGCTCAACTCATGGTCGCGGCCGGCGTGTCGCGCATAGCCAAGGGCGGCAGCCCCAACTCGGCGACCTTTTCAGCCGTGAAGTCGGCCCTCAAGATCATGGGCATCCTCGACCACGATACGGTGTCCCGTCCGATGAGGTCGCTCACCGAAGAAGAGAAGCAGCAGGTCCCCCCGATCCTGAAAAAGCTCGGCCTTCTCAACTAAGCCATAAAGCTATCCCAAGATGCGTCGTCGGGGAGTCCAGATCCCGACGAGTCGGGACTCTGGTAGGGAGCCTGGGAGATTTGCCCCCGAGAGCAAACGTCGGCGCGCCCGAGCGCTACGACGCCTTGCTAAGGGACCTGCCGGCGGAGATCGGACGCTTCCACGGCCTCAGGACGGTGTCACAGGTGCCGGTGGACGGCAACTGCTCCGCTCTACGGTCCAGGGTCGTCGGCTGACCGTCGCGGTTCAGGCCGATTCTCTGTAGCCCCAGACCGCCACGAATATGGTGGCCACCGCAGCGAAGAACGAGACCACCACGGCGCTGGCCGGGATCCGCACCTCATCGAGGCCATCGGTGACCACCAGCTCGGGACCGAGGATGCTCGCCAGGGCGACCGCGGCCCACATCGCGGCGATCGCAAGGGACGTCCAGAAGAACTTCCTGTTCATCGCACTGAAGCCGTTCGCCATGTCATGCCCCCTTGCCGACTACTGAATCGTCACCGAGCCGTTGGAGGAGTGGACTCGAAGCTCCGCTTCGCCGTCCCCGATTGTGCCGGCGAGATGGTTGTCTCCGGCCGATGTCGTCAGGACGGGCAGCCTGCTGGTGACGGTGCTGTTGGAAGTGGTGGCATCCAGTCGGACGCTGGGAGTCCCACGTAGCGTCACCCTGACGGCCCCGTTGGACGTCGCCATCTCGTTGGCGCTTCCCGGCGTCAGCTCTCCATCGAACTCGACGGAGCCGTTGGATGTCTCCAGTTCGACGCCTCCGGAGAAGCCGGTCACGCCAATCGCGCCGTTGGAGGTCCTGGCAATCAGGTCGCCGGTCATGCCGTCCACGACGATCTTGCCGTTGGACGTACGCAGGCTCCCCGACCGCTGCACGCCGTCCAGACTTATCATGCCGTTGCTGGTCCGGAGGTCCACACCCGTGGACGGCGGGACAGTCACCTCGATCTCGGCGCCGGGACTCCGGCCAAACGTGCGCCCCTCTTGCCTGGCGTTGACGGTCACGGTGTCGCCGTCCTGGACGGCCTCATACTCGATCTTGTCGGCCCTCCTCAAGGTCGCCTGAACTCGGATTGTGTCGGCCGGACCCGCGGTGACCGTTATACTACCGTTGAAGCTGGTCACAGCCAGCCTGGGCGTCGGCCCGACTATGAAGCTGTCGTCCTTCGTCTCGACGGGCTGATCGCTGGAGGTGCCGGCGCCGTCCGAGCCCAGCTCGACCACGATGTCCCCGCAGCCCACGATGAGGAGCAGGGTGATGCCGACCAGCGCTACGCCGACCACGGGCATGAGGGCCGCGGCGCCGGACGGTCTGCGGTTTCCACGTTTCTCGGTCTCTTGGGAAGGGTGTTGCGTTTGTCCGGTTGCCACGGTGGACCTCCCCGCAAGGCCGCCTGGCGGCATGTTGACCGCGGCGACCTGCGTCCGCTCCTTCTCCTGCAGCCCTATGTATCTCATAGCCAATGGTAGGCTCGGGCCCCTCTCTTGTCATCGGGAGAATGGACGATTCCGCCGCGTCTTGGGGGACGACGGGAGAATCAGCCTCTTTGTCGAGAGGATGGTAGTGCCTTTGGCCCATTGGGGGCTATGCATGCCTGTATAAAGGGCGTGATGGAAACGCATGACGCGCCTTGAAAGGCCAGGCTCGCTGCCCCGCTCTGAACATTTCCAGAGGTCTGCGGCGAGCGGTTGACCCCCGTGGTTGCTGGGACTACCATAACCTTCGGCAAGGGGTATCTCCCGCTGGGCGCGGCCGTTGCGATATTGGTTCCTGCGCGGGAAGCCCGTCGACGCTGCCGCCCCTACCTGCCCGGCTCACGACAACCGTCGGCAGAGACGCTGATTGGAAAGGAAGACCATCATGGACTCACGACCGAACATCCTCTGGTACTGCACCGACCAGCAGCGCTTCGATACGATCGGCGCCCTGGGCAACCCTTACGTCCAGACGCCGAACCTGGACCGGCTGGTCCACGAGGGCGTCGCCTTCGAACGCGCCTACTGCCAGGCGCCCATATGCACACCCAGCCGTGCCAGCTTTCTCACCGGCATGTACCCATCCCGGTTGCACAACACCCGCAACGGAAACGAGTCATTCCCGGACTTCCCGCCGGTGATCACGAAGCTGATCGCCGAGAGCGGCTACGACTGCGGGATGATCGGCAAGTACCATCTACAGGCCTCCGGCCGCCGGACCGAGCCTCGGCTCGACGACGGCTACAGCTACTGGAAGTTCAGCCACGCGCCTCGGGACGACTGGGCCGAGGGCCACGACTACGGCG
>CAZGRI010000030.1:0-17896 GCA_964528205.1 uncultured Dehalococcoidia bacterium
CGCTCACGAACCGCACGAACAGCGGGAACAGCCTCATGAAAAGCAGCGCGATGCCGATGAGGAACAGCACCGGTGCGAACAGCAGCACGTCGTTCACCTGCGCGCCGCTGAACAGGCCGCCGGAGACGACGTGTCCCCGCTCGTGCAGCTCCCAGAAGATCAGGCCGCCGAGTCCCAGGACGGCGATGTCCACGTAGTATCGCTGGAAGATCGGCACAGAGGGGGGCCTGGACGACCGCAGCTTGTGCATCACCAGGCCTGTCCTGGCTCCCAGCACCCCTGGTATGACGAAGATGGCCAGGCTCAGCAGGCCGGCGCCGGCGGCCACGGCGAACGGCTCCCACTGGAAGTCAACCGGTAGGAAGTCTCCGCCGGTGATGTCGCTGAAGTATGGGAGCTTGCCCGCCAGGGCGACGGCGCCCATGGCCATGAACGGGGCCAGCACCACGCCGACCAGGGCCAGGATGGCCCCTTCGACCGCATAGAGCCTCAGGAGCTGCACCGTTCCGATTCCGCGGCTCCGGAGCAGCGCTACGTCCCCCTCCCTGCTCTGGACCAGATAGGACACCATCATTGCCAGGTAGTACAGCACCGTGATGACCATGACGACAATCAACAGCAGCAGTGGCACCGACGTAAAGAACCGTCGAGTCTGGAAATCGTCGACCAATGAGTCGATGCCTGTCGTCAGCGACGCGCCCGAGATCGATCCCGCCAGCTCGTTCTCCATCGCAAGCAGCCGGTCCCGGACCTTGGACACAGGCCAGCGCTTCAGGCTATCCCCGTCCACGAAAACGAACCAGAGTACTCGGGCCAGCGTGCCCGGATACGTCGCGCCCGCCTCCAATATCGCGTTGCTGGTCACGAAGAGCGCTATCGGAGGATTGTCCGGCGGGTCGGGCCTGATGAAGATGCCGGCGTGCCCTTGCCAGTACTCCTCGGAGGGGTCCGTTGCCTCCACGATGCCGACGACCTTGGCCGAGACGCGTTTCGGCTCGGCGAGCGATGGCGCCAGAGTAGCCGTGTCCCCGACCTTGATACCGTGGGTAAACGCCACCAACTCGCCTATCACAGCCTCGACTATAGGACCTCGGGGACCCGCCGAGACTGCATCGGTGGCCATCCGGCCTGCGACAAAACGGACGTGTTGCTCCACGTCGTCGAGAGACTGGAAATATCCCTGAGGAGCGTTCCCCTGCCCCGGTGACGGAAGAGGCCGGCCGGGAAGTCCGACCCTGTAGAAAGGTGCGCGGATGTGGCGGACGAGTCCGCGCACAATCGGCGGCTCGAACGATGTCAGGGCCCCCTCAACCGCAAGTCCCGAGTCTTCCAGCCCAGCGTCGGTGAGAGGGACGTACGGCGCCAGGGTGAACATGTTGAGCGTGTCGCTGTCGGACCGGTCTATGGCGGCGGAGATCGCCTGCGCCTCCAGCGACCTGAGGTATACGGGCGCGCCGGCTACCAGGCTTGTCGCGGCGGCGATACCGACGAATATGCTTAGCAGGAGCCGCCAGTCGTCCCGCAGGCGCGCCAGCACGTACTGGTTACCGGAGAGGTCTTGCATAGGTTGCCGATTGCTACGTACTTGGACCAACTACGGATGCGGGCCCACAGCCCGTGTCCTTGGGGCTCCAGACCGGTACAACTGTGAACTGCGCTCCGAAGTCGTTCGCTCGGTGGCAATCTTAGCACAGGGGTCGTCCGGCATAGCGACATGAGCTATCGCAGGGCTGTTGACCTCGCGTCGAGACGCTGTGTATTCTAGCGTCGTCCACTCTGCCGGAAACGGCCGTCGTGGGGCGGGACCGCTGGGATGCCGCCCTAGAGGGTTAGGCGATGAGGCTTCAGGACAAGGTCGCGCTGATAACGGGCGGAGGCTCCGGCATAGGCCGCGCCAGTGCCTCGCTATTCGCGAGAGAGGGCGCCAAGGTCGTGATCGCCGATCAGGACGAGATTTACCTGGGAGAGACGACCCGGCAGCTGGAAGATGAGTCGGCCGACTTCAGCGCCGTCGTTGGAGACGTCTCCGATGCCGAAGATGTGGAGCGCATGGTCGGAGCGACGGTACGGGCCCACGGGCGGATCGATGTTCTGGTCAACAGCGCCGGCATCACACCCAGGCACGTGCCCGAGACGGCCTCCCCCGAGGAGGCCTGGGACAGGGTAATCGAGGTCAACCTCAAAGGAACATACCTCGCCTGCTGGTACGCGGTGGCCGAGATGAAACGGTCCGGCGGCGGATCGATCGTCAACCTGGCGTCGATAATCGCCCTGGTCGGCTACCCCGTCGGCATAGGCGGCGGATTCAACCCGTATCCGGCGTCCAAGGGCGGCGTGCTCCAGCTGACCAGGAACCTCGCCATCGACAGCGCCGCCGACGGCATCCGGGTCAACTGCATCTGCCCGGGGTACGTCGACTCCAATCTGACCAAGGCCCTGACCGGGGATGCCGAGATGCGTCAGCGGATCGAGTCCCGGCACCCGATGGGCCGGTTTGGACGCCCCGATGAGATAGCAAACGCCGCACTGTTCCTCGCGTCCAACGAGTCATCATTCGTCACGGGAGCACCCTTGATCGTGGACGGCGGCTACACCGCACAGTAGCCCGTCAAAGTGGAATCACGGTAGTCTGACGCCCTGATGGGCAGATCTCCGTGCATATCTCTGTAGGAGGGCAGTCCCACTATGAGTAGAAAGGTAACGCCTGAGACGTTGGACGCGCTGCGAAAAGTCGATAGCGCTACGGTGTCCAATGCCATCGAGCCCCTGGGGGTCCGTGCCCGGACGGAAGGCTATACTCCCTGGGAGCTCAAGTGCCAGTTCCCTGACCTTGGCCCGATGGTCGGTTACGCCGTTACCGTCACCGCCAAGAGCACCGAGCCCGGCCCTCGGGACCGGACCAAGATGTTCGAGCTGTTCGACACCATCGCCGCCTTCGACGGTCCCGTCGTCGTCGTATACCAGAACGTGGGCGTCGACGTATCACGAAGCTGCTTTGTTGGAGACAACATGTGCTCGGTCTTCAACAAGGTGGGCGCCGTGGGCGTGGTCACCGACGGCGGCTTCAGGGACCCGACGGGCATCCGAAAGTATGCCCCCGGGTTTCAGATCTTCTCCCCGGGTCTGGTGGTCTCTCACGGAAACGGAATCCACGTCGACATAAACGTCCCCGTCTCGATCTTCGGCCTGGAGATCATGCCCGGCGACCTGCTGCACGGCGACGAGAACGGCCTTGTCAAGGTGCCCATCGACGTAGCCGATTCCGTGCTCGACGAAGTCAAGAAGGTCGTCGACTCAGAGGGGGCTCGCCTCGACTACACCCAGACGGACGACTTCACCCTGGAGGGTCTCAAAAAGCTGTACCGGTAGTACCGGCGTCGCAGAGCGACCCCTGCGACCGGAGCCAGACCATGCCGGCCGAATACGACCTCGTTCTCTCCGGAGGGGAGCTACTGGACCCCGCCCAGGGCCTCAGAGCCAGACTTGACGTCGCGTTCAAGGACGGCAGGGTGGCCGCCCTGGCCCCTGACATCGCCGGCCCATCCGCGAGGGAGACTGTAGACGCTTCCGGCAAGCTGGTGGTCCCCGGGCTTATCGACTTCCACGGCCACTACGCCTACCGCATATCCCCTTTTCGCGCAGATCCCGACCCGACGAACCTGCCCATAGGCGTCACGACGGCAGTGGATGCCGGGACCACCGGCTGGATCAACTTTCCCGCGTTCCGTGCCTACGTCATAGACCAGGCCGTGACCAGGCTGTACGCGTTCATCCATCTGTCGTCGATGGGGACATTCCTGGTCCACGCGGGTCGCGCCATGGGCGTCCCACTGGCGGACCTGGGCGACTTTCGGTTCGCCAGGCGGGATGAGGCCGTCAGGTGCATACAGGAGAACAGGGACGTCGTACTGGGAGTCAAGGTCCGGCTTGGGGCGAACGGGACAGGTCACGAAAACGCCGTGCCCGCATTGAAGATGGCCCGCGACATCGCTCAAGAGACCGGGACCCGGGTCATGGTACACGTCTACGAGTCGCCGCTTCCGCTGAGTGAGGTAGTCGGACACCTGGCGTCTGGCGACATTATCACTCACGCCTTTCACGGCGACACTCACAACATCCTCGGCGACGACGGCCGGGTGCGTCCGGAGGTCTGGAGCGCGTACCGGAACGGGATAGTCTTCGATACGGGCTGCTACGCCGGCCACTTCTCCCTTCCAGTGTCTCGGGCGGCAGTGGAGCAGGGCCTGTTGCCCCACACCCTGAGCACTGACGCCGTAGGTCTGGACCATCCGACGCGTTCCAATAACTACGACCTTCTCGGGATCATGTCGATGTTCCTGGCGCTGGGTATGCCGTTCGAAGACGTGGTACGCAGCGTGACGGCGACGCCGGCCTCGTACATCGGCCGGGACGACCTGGGGACGCTGAGGGTGGGCGCGGTGGGGGATGCCGCAGTCTTCGAGCTAGAGGAAGGCAGCTTCGACTACACCGACTCGATTTCGACCAGCATTGCCACGCAGCGTCGCTTCTCACCCGTCCTTACTGTCAAGGATGGCAAAGTCTGGACCCCGGACTGACCGAACCGTTCTCAGAGTCTAGCTACACCATCTCGACCCTGGTCCACTGGACCTATCCGCCAGCCTGTCTATTCCCTCACAGGTCGGTTGTGAGCCGTTTCTCAATGTGCTATCTTCGAACTCGTCAGACCTTTCCGCCCCCTCGTTCGCTGTCGAGAATACCCTCTCCCGCCGGGAGAGGGTTAGGGTGAGGGCGTTATCCGGGAAACAATGGACCGACTGACGACTAGCTGGCGTACGGACATGCGGTGTGTAAGATTGTCGTAGCGCCGTCCGAGGACTATTAGCGACAGATGTTCGATCACGACGTGCTGATCATCGGGGCGGGACTGGCCGGGATGCGGGCCGCGCTGGCCGCGTCCAACAACGGCGTCGACGTGGCCGTGGTGACCAAGGTGTTCCCCGTCCGTAGCCACTCCAACGCCGCCCAAGGCGGCATCAACGCGGCCCTGACGGACCGGGGCGACGACTGGCGAGACCACGCCTACGACACCGTTAAGGGCAGCGACTACCTCGGAGACCAGGACGCCATCGAGGTGATGTGCCGGGAGGCCGGCGATGAGGTCATCGCCATCGAGCACATGGGCGTGATCTTCAACAGGGACGAGGACGGCCGTCTGGGCACGCGCGCCTTCGGCGGACAGCGAGAGGCACGGACGTTCTTCGTTTCCGACTTCACCGGCCAGGCCCTCCTTCACGTCCTCCATGAGCAGACCATCAAGTCGGGCGTCAGAGTCTACGAGGAGTGGTTCGTGTTGTCGCTGATCGTGCTCGACGGCGAGTGCCGGGGGGCGGTCGTGATGGAGATCCGGTCTGGTGACATCCACGTCATCCGGGCCAAGGCTGTCATCATGGCGGCCGGCGGGCTGGGCCGCGTCTTCGAGCCCAGCACCAACGCTCTCATATGCACCGGAGACGGCATTGCCCTCGGGTACAGGGCCGGCGCGCCCGTCATGGACATGGAGATGGTCCAGTACCACCCCACGACGTTGAAAGGGAGCGGCGTTCTCATAACCGAGGGCGCCCGAGGTGAGGGCGCATATCTGCTGAACTCTGAAGGCGACCGGTTCATGGAGCGCTACGCGCCCAACATGATGGAGCTTGCGTCCCGAGACGTGGTCTCCCGAGCCGAGCAGACTGAGATCGACGAAGGCAGGGCCGTTGACGGCTGCGTTCTCCTCGACTGTCGTCACCTGGGCGAGCAGATGATCCGCGAGAGGCTGTCGCAGATCCTGGAGATAGCGCAGGACTTCGCCAGCGTCGACATCTTCACCGAGCCGATACCGATCAGGCCGGGCATGCACTACCAGATGGGCGGCCTCAAGACCGACGTCAACGGCCGCACTCCGGTGCCGGGGCTGTATGCCGCCGGAGAGTGCGCCTGCGTCAGTGTGCATGGAGGCAACAGGTTGGGGGCCAACTCGCTGCTGGATACGCTGGTGTTCGGAAGACGGTCCGGCCAGCACGCCTCGGACGCCGTCAAGGGCCAGCCCCATGCCGGCGTGACCGACTCGGCCGCGGACGCAGACCGGCATCACATCCAAAAGCTGCTGGAGCACCAGCGGGGCGAGATGTTCGGCCGTGTCCGCCTGGAGCTCGGCAAGACCATGGACAGGCACCTGGCCGTCTTCCGTGACCAGCAGGGCATGGAGACGGCGCTGGCCAGGATCGCCGCTTTGAGAGAGCGGTATGGCGGGGTCTGGGTCGCGGACAAGGGCAAGACCTTCAACACCAACCTGATATTCACGCTGGATCTCGACTTCATGCTGGACTGCGCGGAGACCATCGCGCTGAGCGCTCTGGAGCGGCGCGAGAGCCGCGGAGCGCACACCAGGACGGACCTGCCCGACCGGGACGATGAGAACTGGCTGAAGCACGTTCTGGTAAAGCGAGGCGAGGACGGCCCACAGATCGAATACCTGCCGGTCGTCATCACCGACTGGAAGCCCGAGGTCCGCAGCTACTGAGTTTCCCGGACCTCACCGGGTGCCGAAAAGGCATTGAACCAGACCTCCTAGGAACGTGTGAATGGACGTAAAGCTGAGTGTCCGGCGCTTCGATCCCAGCAAGCCCGACCCCAAGCCCTACTACCAGCGGTACGACCTGGAGGTCGACGACTCGGCGACCGTCCTGGACAGCCTGATCGCCCTGCGCGAGGAGGTCGACGGGACCCTGGCGCTCCGGTGCTCGTGCCGCAGCGCCATATGCGGCTCATGCGCCATGCGCGTAAACGGGTCCGCCACTCTGGCTTGCAAGGCCAAGGTCATCGACGCTTCCCCATCCAACGGCGACCCCATCGTCGTGGAACCGGCGGGCAACATGAGCGTCGTTAAGGACCTGGTCGTTGACTTCTCTCCCTTCTGGGAAAAGGTCGAACAGGTCGACCCTTGGCTCCATCCCGAGGGACCCGCCCCCGAGGGCGAGTACGTCGCGCCCAACGAGGCCATGCTCCATCTGGCCGGAGTAATGGCGTGCATCATGTGCGGTGCCTGCGTGTCCGACTGCACCGTTCTGGAGGTGGACGAGAACTTCGTCGGCCCGGCGGCGCTGGCCAAAGCGTACAGGTTCGTGGCCGACCCTCGGGACGACGCCGACGGAGCCCGGCTAGGCAAGCTCAACGAGTACGGTGGTATATGGGACTGTACTCGCTGCATGAAGTGCGTCGAGGTCTGCCCCAAGGGCGTCGATCCCATGGGTAGGATCATGTCCCTGCGGGACAAAGCGATGGAGGCGGGCTATACGGGCACCTACGGAGCGCGTCACGCAGAATCGTTCACCCAGCTGATCGAGCACGGCGGCACGCTGGACGAGTTACGGCTGCCCATCAAGACGTTCGGGCTATTCAACATCAGAGAGATGCTGAAGCTGTTACCCGTGGGAATACGCTCCCAGCTCCGCGGCAAAATGCCGCCCCTGTTCCACAAGGCGATCCCAGGAATCGAGAACGTACGGCGTCTGTTCAGAAAGGCTGAGAGCAAGCGATGAGATACGCATTCTACCCTGGGTGCGTGGCCCGAGGCGCGTGTCCGGAGCTATTCGCGGCGACGGTCGAGGCCTGCGCTCGGCTCGGAGTGGAGCTCGAGCACGAGGCCATGAGAGGCGCATCGTGCACCGGGTCCGGGGTGTTGCAGGAGAAAAACCTCCGGCTGGGCGACACCCTGAACGCCCGCAACTTCGCCCTCGCCGAGTCGACGGGGCTGCCCCTGCTGACCATCTGCAGCACGTGCCAGGGAGTCATGTCCCAGGCGAACCAGCGGCTCAAAGCCGACCCCGCCTATCTGGCCGAGATCAACGAGGACCTGGCCGAGGAGGGGCTCGAGTACAAGGGCACGGCCGACCCCAGGCACCTGCTCTGGGTGCTGATCGAGGACGTTGGCCTGGAGAAGCTCAAGTCCATGGTCGTCCGGCCGCTCAGAGGGATGAAGCTGGCGCCGTTCTACGGCTGCTACATCATCCGGCCGTCGTCGGCACTGGGGTTCGAGGAGAATCCGGACCGCGAGGACTCCCTGGAAAGGGTCATCGAAGTGCTGGGCGCCGAGGTGGTCGACTTCCCGGGCAAGACTCTTTGTTGCGGCTTCCCAATTCTGACCATCAACCAGACCAACTCCGTCAAGATGGTCGCCAACCACACTTTGGACGCCAAGGACCGCGGCGCGGACGCCATGGTGACCCCGTGTCCCCTGTGCCACCTGAACCTCGACGGCTACCAGCCCAGCGCCTCGGCCGCCAGTCGCCGGCCCATCGACCTGCCCATCCTCCACCTCACCCAGATGCTCGGCCTGGCCCTGGGGATCGACCCCAAGGCCATGAGGCTCAACAAGCACATCATCTCCACCAAGGGCATGCTGTCGGAGCTCGCCCTCGCGCCATAAGGCTGGTATTGCCGGAACCTCGGTCCCAGGTTTGAAAAGGCCTCTCAACCCCCGGACTTCAGTCCGGGCACATCGATGACCCCCCCACCCGTCAGCCTGACTCGGCCATGACCTGGATCAGCTCTCGGACGGCGTCTGCGGACCTGTGAAGTGCCTGCTGCTCTTCCGGCGTCAGATCGAACTCGATGACCTCCTCGACCCCCGATGCCCCAAGCTTTATGGGCACCCCGACGAAGATTCCGTCGATACCGTACTGCCCGTCCAGGTACGCGGTGCACGGAAGTATCTGCTTCCTGTCCAGAAGTATCGACTCCACCATCTGGGCGATGGCCGCCGACGGCGCGTAGTAGGCGCTGCCCGTTTTGAGCAGGTTGACGATCTCCGCGCCTCCGTCTCGGGTTCTCTGAACTATCTCGTCTAGGCGACCCTGAGGGAGCAGCCTGCTCACCGGCGTTCCCCCTACAGTCGTGCTGCCGACAACCGGGACCATCGTGTCGCCGTGGCCGCCGAGTACGAAGGCCTCGACGGACTCAACGGAGACGTTAAGCTCCTGGGCCAGGAAGGTCCGGAAGCGGGCGGTGTCCAGGATGCCGGCCATGCCGACGACGCGCTCCTTCGGGAACCCGCTTATCTCGAACGCACGCTGCGCCATGGCGTCGAGAGGGTTGGTCACGACCAGCAGGACGCAGTCGGGCGACCGCTTTGCCGCCTCCTCCACGACCGCGCTCACGATCTTCATGTTCGTCAGCAGCAGATCGTCCCGGCTCATGCCCGGCTTCCTGGCAATCCCCGAGGTGACGACCACAACGTCCGACCCGGCGGTCTCGTCGTAGCCGTTGGTGCCGACCACGGACGAGTCGGTCCCCGTGACCGGACCTGCTTCGAGCATGTCGAGGGCCTTCCCCTGCGGGAGGCCCTCTACGATGTCCACCAACACGACGTCCGCGTAGCCCCGGTCGAAAATCCTCTGGGCCGTGGTGGCCCCGACGTTCCCCGCTCCGACGACGGTCACTTTACTGCGCATGGGGGTGATTCTCCTATCGTGAAGCCGAATGCCCTTGCTTTCGGCGTGCCGTCAGTGTCAGCTAGATGCCGCCACGTACTCCTGCCACCGCTCGCCTACCCCGGCATCCTCGACCGTGGCCATGACGTAGTCGCCGAATTCGCCGGTGGTGGCGCCGTTATCCCTGCCCGTGGTCAGGACCTTCCGCTCGTACTGTCCGCAGATGTCGATGGCCTTATGGAGCCTACCTCCGAGGTCCGAGAAGCCGATGTGCTCAAGCATCATCGCCCCGGCCCTGAGCAGCGAGCTCGGGTCAGCGTACTGGGCTCGCCCCTCGCTGACCATCCTGGGCGCGCTTCCGTGAATCGCCTCGAACATGGAGAACCGCTTGCCGATGTTGGCGCTCCCCGCCGTGCCCACGCCACCCTGCAGCTCGGCCGCTTCGTCGGTCAAGATGTCCCCGTAGAGGTTCGGCAGGACCAGGACCTGGAACTGGTGTCTCCGCTGAGGGTCCAGGAGCTTGGCCGTCATGATGTCGATGTACCAGCCGTCCCATTCGATCTCGGGGTACGACTCGGAGATCCGGCGGGCCACGTCCAGAAACTTGCCGTCGGTCGTCTTTACGATGTTGGCCTTGGTGACGACGGTGACCTTGGTCTTGCCTGTCCGCCGGGCGTGAGCGAATGCCGCGTCGATGATCCGCTCGGAGCCCTGGCTTGTGATGACCCTGAAGTCGATGGCCAGGTCGTCGGTCACGTTGACTCCCTGACTACCCACCGCATACAGGTCTTCGGTGTTCTCCCGAAAGAAGGTCCAGTCGATGCTCTGGTTCGGGATCCGGACCGGGCGGACGTTGGCGAACAGGTCCAGCTCCTTACGCATCGACACGTTGGCGCTCTCGAGGTTCGGCCAGCCGTCGCCTTGCTCCGGCGTGTGGGTCGGCCCCTTGAGAGTTACGTGGGAGTCCTTGATCTGGGCCAGAACGTCGTCGGGAACCGACTGCATCTTCTCAGCTCGATTCTCGATGGTCAGGCCTTCGATGTCCCTGAACACGACCTTTCCAGTCCCGACCGGCTCTCTCAACAGGTATTCAAGCACCCGCCGGGTCTCCACGCTGATCGTTGGGCCGATGCCGTCTCCTCCGATCATCCCGATGGTGATAGGCTCGACGGAGCCGTAGTCGGTCCAGTCGCCCTCGCTCTTGAGGCGTTCGACACGCTGGAGCTGCTGTTCGAGCACCTCGCCGAACCGCGCCTTGGCGGCCTCTATCGCCTGCTTCGTGGTCAAACCGACCTCCTCGTTGTTGACAGCATGAGCAAGTCTCACCCACGGGACGCCAACAGCGGCTATCCAGCTAAGGCGTGATGATGGCCAGAATGGCCTCCCGCGGGACGGAGGCGCCGGGTTCGTGCGGCAGGGCCCTGACGGTGCCCGCTATCGGCGATGGCAGCGTGTTCTCCATCTTCATCGCCTCGAGAACGACGACGGGGTCGCCCTCCCCTACCGTTTGTCCGACCTCGACCTCGTATCTGAGGAGCACCCCCGGCATCGGCGCGGACACGACCTGCTCGCCCGGGGCCAGGGCATCGGCCTGCTGCTCCGTCTGTTGTTCCGGCGGTGTATCCTGGGGTCTTACTCGGCCTCCCATAGGGGCTGCGGGACGCGACGGCCCGACCGGGTCGACGTCGACCTCGAAGAACTCATCCCCTACGAACACGTTAAAGCGCCTGGTGTTGCCACTGCGTTGAGGCTGTTCCCCAACCGGTTTGCCGACGACGGGAACACCGGCGGCCTGTGTCTCGCTTGCCGGCTGGTCATCCGCCGGCGGCTTCATCTCCTCGGGGACCGGCTCCAGCCCGTGTTTGATCCTGAGGAATCGCATACCGGTCGTCGGGTACAGCGCGTAGGTGAGCGCGTCCTCGATATCTGTCGAGATGTCCTTGACCGCCTCTCTGGCCTGTTCAAGCTCGGGCTCGATCAGGTCCGACGGCTTGGTCGTTATCGGCTGCTGGCCGCGCCCGTAGTCTTTGAGCAGCGTTGCCACCAGCTCAGGCTCCGGCGGCGTTGGCGGAGCGCCATAGAGACCGTACGCGTAGTCCTTGATCGGCTCGGATACCATCTTGTACCGGCCGAACAGCACGTTGCTGACGGCCTGAGTCCCCACCATCTGGCTCAGAGGCGTCACCAGCGGCGGATACCCCAGTTCCTTGCGTACCCTGGGGATCTCTTTCAGCACCTCGTCCATGCGGTCGATGGCGCCGGCCTCGCGGAGCTGGGACACCAGGTTGCTGGTCATGCCGCCCGGGATCTGGTGGCTGAGGACCTTTGTATCTATGACGGCGATTCTGGGTGGCTCCAGGAGGTCTCGGTACTTGGGCAGCACGGACTCCAAGTAGTCGTCCAAGCCCAGGAGTCTGTCGAGGTCAAGGCCGCAGTCCCTTTCGGTCCCTCTCAGCGTGACCACCAACGGCTCGACGGCCGGCTGGGAGGTGCGCAGGGCCAGCGGCGCCAGGCAGGCGTCCACGACGTCGATTCCGGCGTCTATCGCCTTGAGCACGGTCATCGAGGCCATGCCGCTGGTGTAGTGCGTATGGAGCTGCAGCGGAATGTCCAACGTTGCCTTGAGAGCGGTTACCAACTCGAACGCGTCAAAAGGGGACAGCAGGCCGGCCATGTCCTTGATGCAGATGCTGTCGGCCCCCATGTCCCTGAGCTGCCGGGCCTTGTCGAGGAAGTAGTCGAGATTGTAGATCGGTCCGCCCAGCCGGCCCTCCTCGGTCACCGAGTAGCAGATTGTCAGCTGCAGGTGCTTGCCTGTCCGCTTGATCGCTGCGCCCGCAGACTCGAGGTTTCGGGGGTCGTTCAGTGCATCGAAGACGCGGAACACGTCGATGCCGACCTCGGCCGCCTGGCCAACGAACGCGTTTACCACGTCGTCTGCGTACGTACGGTAGCCGACGAGCGACTGGCCCCGCAGCAGCATCGTCAGCGGCGTGTTGGGCATCAACTGTCTGAACGTCCGCAGACGCTCCCACGGGTCCTCGGCCAGGAACCTGGTGGTCGTGTCGAACGTTGCCCCGCCCCAGACCTCCATCGAGTGGAACCCCACCGAGTCCATCTCGGCCGCGATAGGCTCCATGTCCGACGTCCGCAACCGCGTGGCCATCAGGCTCTGATGGCCGTCCCGGAACGTGGTGTCGCTTATCTTGACTGGATTGTCTGCCACGTGCGATTCCATCTAACCTCTGCCGGTCCATGAGCGTGCGTGGACAGCGGACGCGCCCCCGGAACGGGCGGCCAGCCTCCAGGCGTTCAGTCGGGGAGAGTCAGGTGCCATGAGTGTGTACTCTTGTTCGAGATAGAGCTGGACCGCGGCTAAGGCGACCGCCACGGATTTGCCGTACGGCCCATTCCCCGATGATTTCAGAACAGTCAAAGCGGGATGCTCCCGTGCTTTTTGGGGGGAAGCGACTCCCGTTTGTTGGCAAGCATGTCGAGGGCGCGGACGATCCTGGGCCGGGTCTCGGTTGGGTCGATCACGTCGTCGATGAGACCGCGGCCCGCCGCTATGTACGGGTTCATGAACCGGTCCTCGTACTCCTTCACCCGCGTGGCTCTCACGCCCTCCGGGTCCTCGGACGACGCGATCTCCCTGCGGTTGATGATGTTCACGGCTCCCTCGGCCCCCATCACGGCCACCTGCCCGGTTGGCCACGCGAGGTTGACGTCACCTCGCAGTCCCTTGCTGCTCATCACGATGTACGCGCCGCCATAACCCTTTCGCGTCAGCACGCTGATCTTCGGGACCGTAGCCTCAGCGTAGGCGTATATCAGCTTCGCCCCATGCCGGATGATGCCCCCGTGCTCCTGGGCGGTACCGGGCATGAACCCGGGCACGTCGACGAACGTCACCAGCGGGACATTGAAGGCGTCGCAGAACCTCACGAACCTGGCGGCCTTAACCGACGCGTCAATGTCCAGCACGCCCGCCATGTACTCGGGCTGCTGCCCGATTATCCCGACGGGGCGGCCGTCGATTCTGGCGAAACCGACCACGATGTTGGGCGCGAACCGCTCGTGCACCTGCATGAGGTCGCCGCCGTCCACCACGGGTGTCATGACGTCCAGCATACTGTATGGCTGGTTCGGGCTGTCGGGAATGACAGTGGCCAAGCCCTGGTCCGCGCGCTCCGGATCGTCGACCGTTGCCTGACGAGGCGGGTCCTCCATGCTGTTTTGCGGCAGGAACCCCAGCAACCTCCGTACCTGCTCCAAGCACGTCTGCTCGGACTCCATGGAGAAGTGGGCTACCCCGCTCTTCGACGCATGGCTGGAGGCCCCACCCAGCTCTTCGTGGGTCACGCTTTCGCCGGTCACCGACTTGATCACGTCGGGCCCTGTGATGTACATCTGGGCGATGCCCTCGACCATGAACACGAAGTCGGTCAGCGCCGGCGAGTAGGTGGCACCACCGGCAGCCGGGCCCAGCATCACCGATATCTGCGGCACGACTCCGGAAGCCCTGGTGTTGCGAAGGAAGATGTCACTGTAGCCGGCGAGACTGTCGATACCCTCCTGGATTCTCGCTCCACCCGAGTCGATCAGTCCCACGACCGGTGCGCCGCTATTGGTCGCCAGGTCCATCGCCTTGCATATCTTGCCCGCCACCACGCTGGAGAGGGACCCGCCGAACACCGTGAAGTCCTGGGAGTACACGAACGTGAGACGGCCGTCGATCTTGCCGTATCCGGTGACGACGGCATCGCCAATAAACTGGCCTTCCGTATTCATTGGGTCGGCAGACGCAGGCAGGACGAACGGGTCCAGCTCTTCGAATGTCCCCTGGTCCAAAAGCAGGGCGATCCTCTCGCGGGCTGTGAGCTTTCCCCGCTCATGCTGGGCTTCGATGCGCCCAGCGCCGCCACCCAATCTGCCCTGCTCGCGTCTGCGGGACAGCTCATCGCGTTTGCGGTCTGATGTGCGCCGGACAACCATTGCTGGACTCGCCCTCGACGACGTGGAATAATCAATGCCAAAGTTACCAGATTAGGCCAGACGCCGCAAGGATGCGCAGCCCACGGATACCGCTACGGCGGCGGAAACGGCTTTTTTAGATATCCAGCTACGAGGAAGCCTATCTCAGCGTTTTGCGGGTGCCGGCACAGGATGCGAGTTGAACTCTAAGACGCCACGGTACGAGGCTACTCAGATCGGCGGCACGCCGTTCGAATGGGGGGCGCGGACGTACGTTATGGGCGTGGTCAACCTAACCCCGGACTCGTTTTCGGGCGACGGCGTGGGCAGCGATCCTGGAACGGCCCTGCGACTAGCCTCGGCGTTCCAGGAGATGGGTGCCGACATCGTCGACGTCGGCGGCATGTCGACGCGACCCCCGTCGGTGTACCCTGGGGCGCAGCCCGTCTCGGAGGCGGAGGAGACGTCGCGGGTCGTGCCGGTCATCGAGGCGCTGGCCTCGAACCTGACGGTCCCCGTGAGCGTGGACACGTACCGGGCCGCCGTGGCACGCGACGCGCTGGAGGCTGGGGCCGCGATGGTGAACGACGTGTGGGGGCTCGCTCGTGACTCGAATATGGCGACGGTCGTGGCCCAGGCCCAGGTCCCCGTCGTCCTGATGCACAACCAGAACCACACGCGGTACGACGACCTGGTGCCCGACGTCATTCGGTCACTCGGCGGGATGGCGGACGCCGCGGTGGAGGCGGGCGTGGACCCAGGCAACATCATTCTGGACCCCGGAATGGGCTTCGGCAAGACGGCCGAGCACAATCTGGAGATCCTGCGGAGACTCGAGGAGTTCGCGGTCCTGGAGCGACCCATTCTCGTTGGAATGTCGCGCAAGTCGACCATCGGACTCGTGCTGGACTTGCCGGTCGAGGAGCGGGTCGAGGGCACCGCCGCCACCGTGGCGCTGTCAATCGCCGGCGGCGCCGATATCGTGAGGGTGCATGACGTTAAGCAGATGGTGAGAGTCGCCCGGATGAGTGACGCGGTCGTCCGCGGGTGGAGCCAGGGCTGATGTTGTCAGAGGCCTATCTAGGGCTCGGCTCTAACCTGGGCGACTGTGCCGCCAGCATCAATCGCGCCGTCGAGATGCTCAAGAAGGTCTGCCGTCGAGTAGACGTGTCGTCTCTCTACGAGACCGATGCAACGGGCTTTTCGATTCAGCCGGCTTTCCTGAACGCGGCTTGCCGTGTGTGGACCGAGCTGGACCCGTACGAGCTCATGGCCAGGCTCAAGGAGATCGAGGCCGCGGCTGGCAGGCAGCGGGTGTTCGCCAACGCGCCCAGGACTCTCGACATCGACGTCCTGCTCTACGGGCGGCTTGTGGTCGAGACCCCCGTGCTGAGAGTCCCTCACCCGAGAATGGCCGACAGGGCGTTCGTGCTGGCGCCGTTGGTCGAGATCGCTCCCGGCGCGTTTCACCCGGTGCTCAAGGCCACCGCCGCCGGGCTGCTCTCCCGCCTGGACCCGGCGGCGGAGGGTGTCAGGTTGCTCGCTCGAAGACCTGTATCCGGTGGCGGTTCCCCTCGGTGACGTAGACCCTGCCATCGTCGTCGAGTATGACGGAGACGGGCGCCCAGAACAGCTTCTCGATGTGGGAAGACTCCTCATGGGGGTCGTCGTTGAAGAACTCGATATCCCGTTCCAAGTCCGCCCGTGACCGGGCCTTCGCCTCCTCCGTGTTGGTCCTCAAGAAGTCCTCGGCCCACTCCGACAGCGTGGCCTGTCCCCGCAGCTTCTGCACGAATTCGCCGTCGGGACTCAGTACCTGCAACCGCTCGTTGCCCCAGTCGGCAACGTACATATACCCGTCGCTGTCCACCGCAACACTGGAGGGCTTGATGAACTGCCCATCGCCCCTGCCGCTTTCGCCGTACCGGGCGATGGACCGGCCCTCGGGGGAGAACCGCTGGACGCGGTCGTTGCCCCAGTCCGCAACTAAAACGTCTCCGCCGGCGTTGCAGGTGATACCCCAAGGCAGATCGAGTTGTCCGACGCCGCTTCCGTGTGCTCCGAAGGCGGAGACGAACGTGCCGTCCTTTTTGAACCTCTGGACCCGATGGTTGCGGCTGTCGGCGACAAGCACATTGTCATCGGGGTCGAAGGTGATGCCCGACGGGCCGTCGAGCTCCCCTGGACCGGCGCCGTGGACACCCCACTTGGTTATGAACGCTCCCGAGTCGTCGAACACGGAGATGCGATGATGGAACTCGTCAGTGACGTACACCCGGTCCTCGCGGTCCAGGGCGATCCCGTTGGGCCAGATGAACTGGCCATCGTCGGCGCCGTGTGACCCGAACGTTCCGAAATACTCGCCCTCGATGTTCAGCACGGTGACACGCACGGTTGCTAGGTTGGCGGTGTACCCGACGGAACGGTTTATCACGTAGATGCGGCCGTCGCCAGCCATGGCCGAGTCCATCGGGTAGTAAAGTCCTCTGCCTACCATGGTCGTCATGCCGACGGTCCGGATGTACCGAAGGAGCTGCTTCTCTGTAATGGGTGCCTGGCTCATTTTACGTCTAGGACCTCTGGAACTCGGGTGTCGCCGCGGCGAGCTGGACGACGTCGGACACCCTCCGCCTCTCCGATTCGTCGAACTCCGGCCCCTGTAGTTGGAGGTCACCGCCCTGGGCCGCGTACCCGACGAGCCTGGAGCGGGTATCGTCCTCAATCGAGATCGCGCCCAGGTGGTCCACGCATAGATCAACCAGTTGCTCCGGAGTAACGATGCCTCCGTCGTCGGCTACGACCCGTCTCATCAGTGCGCCGATGCCGGGGGTGCCGGCGTCGCCGAGCTGCTCCGAGGCGAAGTTTACCCTCTCCACCAGGGTCCCCGTGTCCACCCACTCGACGCCCTGGTGCCAGCCTTCTACCGAGGGGGGATTGTTCAACGTTTGGCCCATGAACCGCATTTGCCCGGCTCTGTCGTGGACCTCCTGCCGTGGCATATCGAAGTCCTCTCTGAGTCGTAGTACCCCGGCCACAAGTTCAGCCGGACTCTTGACCTTCTCGTACCAACAGCTCTCGGACTTGAAGAAGTCAGAGTTGAACAGCGTCCGAAGCATAGACCTGATGTCGCCGTCGGTGTCGAAGTAAGACCGCTCCAGTGTCTCGATGGCGTCCGGATCCCTGGGTGGCTGGTAGGGCCACTCCGGCACAGGAGGCTCGTCGGCGACGAAGGAGTGGTACATGTGCCGGGCGATGAAACGCGCCGTCGCGGGCTGCCGGCAGATGATGTCCACGATGTCCTCGCCGTTGAAACGGCCCCTCTCGCCCAGGAACTCCTTCTCCTCGTCGTCGTGGTCATCGGGGACGTACTCGAAGTGCCAGGAGATGCGCCCGTAGGGCCAGTCCGAGTCCCTCATCGACCGCAGCTCCATGTACTCCCGATTGCCGATGGTCCAGCCGGTGAAGGCCCG
>CAZGRI010000031.1:0-17404 GCA_964528205.1 uncultured Dehalococcoidia bacterium
CCCACGGCTTTCGACCCATCAAAAGGCCCGATCTCATTCACTAGAAGGTCCACGGAGTTGCCTTGGCTGTCCATGAGCCAAATAGCAAAGTTCGATTGGCCGGTATGGGTCATGCTGAAAACAGTCAACCCTTCGTTGAGATCAAACTTCGAGGACGCCTGCTGCCCCCTTCCAGCTAGGGCAATTGGCACCGGAGTGGGAGTCGGCGTTAGTGTTGGCGTCGCGGTGCTGGTGGCAGTTGGCGTTGGCGTGTTCGTGGGCATAGGCGTTGCGGTCGCTGTCGGAGTGGGTGTCGCCGTCGCGGCGGGCTCCGGGGTGGCGGTGGGTGTCTCGGTAGGCTCAGGAGTAGGTGTCGGCGTGTCGGTAGGCTCGGGTGCGGGTGTGCCCAGGGCAGCAACCGTGGTGAGCGTCGGGGAGGGAGTCGCCGCGCGGGCCACCTCGGCGGGCTGGGAGTCGGAACACGCGAGACCGAGGGCCGACAGTAGGGCGAGAACACCGACGAGCCAGTGGCTACTCATGTGTACCTCCGCCGCCGCAGATAGGCGACATCGTGCGTTGGGGCCTCCATGAAGTCAAATCCAAGGAGCCCGGACAAAGTGGCATCTCGCCCACATCCTTGTCGGGTGCGCTACAATGGGCGGGTTCTGCGACGGCGGGAGGTAGACGGCCGGGATGATCGAGATACACACCGACGGCTCCTGCCTGGGAAACCCGGGACGTGGCGGCTGGGCCGCCATCGTGGTCCGGGACGGCGCCAAAAACGCGCTGAGCGGACACGAGAACCACACCACCAACAACCGCATGGAGATAACCGCTGTCGTCGAAGGCCTCGCCTCGCTGCCGCCGGGTTCAGACGTCAAGGTGTTCAGCGACAGCGAATACGTGATAAGCACCATGACGCGCAACTGGAAGCGCAACGCCAACAAGGACCTCTGGGCCAAGCTGGATGCCGAGGTGGGCAAGCGCAACGTCACCTGGCAGTGGGTTAAGGGCCATGCGGGCGATCCGTTGAATGAGGAGGCTGACGCCCTTGCCAGCAAGGAGGCCAAGAGCCTGCTGCCCGGCCAGCCGGAGACCAGCCTTACGCACCTCGATGAGGCAGGGAACGCCCGCATGGTGGACGTGGGCGAGAAGCCCGAGACGCAAAGGGTAGCCGTCGCACGTGGATCGGTGGTGATGAAGCCGGAGACCCTGCGCCTGATCCAATCGTCGGGACTCGAAAAGGGCGACGTGCTGGGCGTGGCGCGAATCGCGGGGATCATGGGGGCCAAGAGTACCTCGCAGCTTATCCCCATGTGCCATCCGCTGCCGCTGGACCAGGTGACGGTCGAGTTCGAGCTGGACGAGCAGGCGAGCGCGGTCGACATAACCGCCACCGCCAGGACGACCGCTAGGACAGGCGTCGAGATGGAGGCGATGACCGCGGTGAGCATCGCCGCCCTGACCGTCTACGACATGTGCAAGGCCGTCGACCGCGGCATACGGGTCCAGAACGTCAGGCTGGTCCGCAAGAGCGGCGGCAAGAGCGGCGACATCGTCCTCGAAGACTGACCCCAGACCCCAAGCCCTAAACCCCAGACCCCAGGTACTCAGGTTGCCAGATGGAACCAGCCCCAGCACAGCCACAGAGTCTGAGGCTCGACCCGGACCTACTGGGCCAGGCACAGCCGTGGACCGTCCACGACCGGGGGCTAGAGCGCAAGGGCGAGGTCGTCTTCGCCGACGAGGTCGACCCTGAGCTGGGACGGTCCCTGCCATCCGGCGTCGACTTCAGGGTGGTGTTCTTCGTCGTCCCCCGCAGGCCGCATCCGGGGCTCATCGGCGACCGCCGCATCGCCATGGCGGTCCCGCGGCGCGCGCCCCTGGAGGCGCAGCCGGCCATCGCCAGGGAGCTCCGGGCCATAAGGGAGACTCGGGCCCAGTACGATACGGCGCCGGACCCCGACTCGGTGGCAATCCGACGCGCCATGCTGGACCAGGAGGCATCCGTCAGGTCCGAGCTTGCACGACGGTTCCGGACGTCGTTCACTGAGGGAAGGATCTATGCCTACGGCGGCGAGCGGCTTCCAACGAGCGAGGTCTTTCTGGAGGACACACCCGAGTCCTGGGCCGACCGGCTCGCATCCGCCGTCCTTCTCAGGGCCTATCCGGACCTGCCCTTCGATCACCGCGGGTTTCCCCACCCCCTCACCGACCGTTTGGTGGGAGACGTGTTTCGCGGTCTTCTTCAAGAAGAACCGGATGGGCGGGCGACTGCGGAGGAATTTGGGCCAGGACTTGGACTGTCGAGGCCTGCGGAGCCTGGGCTGTTCGACGCCGGTGAATGTCCGGCGGTCGCCATTGTGAGGGCCGAGCTCGATTCGAACGACGGAGCGATGCCCGCCCCGGACATGTTGCGACGGCTCGTAGACGTCGACGGGGTCACGCCCGCCCTCGGGCTCCTGTATCTCCTGGCCTTCATACGGACCCATCGCGGGGAGCTGGAGCTGGTGCCGGAGCTGTCCTTTTCCGAGACGCTCCCTTCACAGTTGGGAATGCTGAGGGCCCGGCCCACCGTTACCGGGGAAACGGTACTACCGTATCTGGAGCTGATCGAAGATACGGTCGGGAAGGGGCCGGATTCCGCCGAAGGGGAAACGCAACTGCGGGCCTCGCTGGACCGGCTGGGTTCGGCCATCGGCGACATACTCAGGGCGCTGGACCTCCTGGACGAGGGAAGTCCGCGACCGTCAGTGGCTGCCAGAGAGGGGCTTGCGAGGCTGGAGGAGCTGTCGTCGGCCGCGTCGCTCGAGGAGTTCTACGCCGTGGCGCAGGCGCGCTTTGGCGGGCCCGCCATGCTCAGACGCGCTTTGGACGATTACATGCGGCTCGCCAGGCTTGCGGCAGCCGCGCCCGAGATCGTAAGCTCCAGGCGGTACCTGGAGGCCATGGTATTCGGAGCCGGCCACCGCGAGCTTGAGCTCGAGAGGGACTCTCTCGTGATGCGACTGGACGCTGAGTCCCTCAGTGTCAACCCCGGTCTGTGGAGCAGTATCCAGGAACGGAGCGAACGGCTGCGTGAGCGCTTTGTCCGCGAGTATCTGGCCCACCACGACCGGTATCACACGGAGGCCCTCACTCTTGCCAATCGCCTCGAGGACCTGGGCCCGCAGGTCGAGGCGCTCGCCAGATTCGCGGACGTACCGGAGTTGGGCGAGCCGGTCGGACGCGATATTCCTCTCCGCTATGAGGCGATGGCAGGCTTGTTCAACAAGTGTGCAGCACTCGGCGAAGAGATATCTCTGGACGACGTCCCGTACTGTCCGGACTGCAGGCTTACCCTGGACCAGGACATCCCGCGCCGCGAGGTGGAGGCCTTGTTCGGCGATACCCGGCGGGCTCTCCGGGAGTACAACCGACGGCTGGGCTCGTATGCGGCGCGAAGGATCCTGGCCGATCCCGCCGGAGGGCAGAACGACCGCTTCGTCGCGCTAGTCCAGGTAGCGGACCCATCAGCCCTGGCGGGCGTCCTGGACGACGAGGTCGTGGAGTTCCTGCGAACGTTCGTGGCAAGCGGCTAGCCCGCTTGAGCGAGGGGTATTGCCCGCTATGAAGAGAATACGGTGGCCGTCGCTCAACCGCCTCGTCGGTCGTGGGGGCAAATCGTCCATGCCTCCCGAAATGATCGTCGTGGGACTCGGCAACCCGGGCGACCGTTACAGCGATACCCGTCACAACATCGGTTTCTGGTGCGTGGACCGCATCGCGGCTGACCACGCGATCGAGCTCTCCCGTCGCCAGCGTCGAGCGCTCATCGGCGAGGGGGTGATCGAGGGACGCCGGGTTGTCGTGGCCAGGCCAAGGATGTTTGTCAACCGCAGCGGCGAGGCCGTGGCGTATCTGTTGGCGAGATACGCAGTCTCTCCGCAGCAGTTACTGGTCGTTTATGACGACATGGACCTTCCGCTGGGTAAGCTTCGCCTTCGCCCGACCGGCAGCGCGGGAGGCCATAACGGCGTCAAGTCCATAATCGACGCGGTGGGCAACCGGGAGTTTCCACGGCTGCGGATAGGCATCGGCCGGCCGGCCGAAGGCGTGGACCAGGTCGACCACGTCCTCGGGACCATGTCGCCGGACGACCGGAGGGAGATAGACGAAGCTGTAGAGAGGGCCGCCGACGCGGTGATCAGCGTGATCTCGGAGGGGATAACCGTGGCGATGAACAGGTTCAATTAGACGTTGTTACCCTTGTCTGCTAAAATTAGGCCTGTAATGGGATGCTGGGGGGCGTCGAGCGCGATGCAGAAGCCCGAAAGCGAAGACCCTGGAAGGGAGCGACCGTGACTTCAGACGAATTCTCCTTCGCCAAGTTCTCCATGAACGCTTTTTATGCCTCGCTCAACGCAAGGCTGGTCGACATGGTGGACCTCGGGTCCAACCAACGCATCGTCGACATGGCGTGCGGCACCGGCGCGGTGACAAGGCTGATTCTCGAACGGCTACGGGGCGCCAGAGACTCGGTGATCATAGCGTTGGACCAGTCCGCCACCGGGCTCAAGCAGGCCATGGAGGACCTCAAAGACGTTCGCGACTCCGCCGTGCAGTTCGTGCAGAGCCGTGTAGAGCACATGTCGGATGCGGTCAAGGAGTCGGTCGATACCATCTTTTACTGCAATGCCATCCACTACATCACCGACAAGGACGCGCTGGTCGCCGAGGTCTCCAAAACCCTGAAGCCCGGAGGCAGGTTCGCGTTCAACACGTCCTTCTTCGAAGGGGGGCAGACGCCCGAGTCCAGGCAGTTCTACCGGAAGTGGATGCTCAAGTCTTCCAGGATCCTGAGACAGGATTACGGACTCAAGCCGGAACGGGCCGAGAAGGTCGAGTCGCGCAAACACCTGAGCGTGGACGAGTACCGGGCGCTGGTCGAGCGGCACGGCTTCAGCGTTGTCAGGCACGAGATCGACGCTGTGAACGTCCCCATCGAGGGCTGGCTGGACATCAGCACGTTCGAGGACTTCATTACCGGGATCATGCCCGGCGTGCCGTTGGACAAGGCAAGCGCGGCGCTCCGGAAGGGGCTGGTCCAGACCTTCAAAGAGATGGAGATCCAGTACGTGTCCAGAAACTGGCTGGATATGCTGGCGGTCCGGGTATAGGCGCGGCTTTAGCCCAGGCTCTGTCCTCGTCCCACAGCGGGTCAATTCTCTCCTGGCGACTCGCCACCGTCATGCCGTTGCAGTCTCACGCGATCTTCGACGCCGTCATCACGTGCCGTGCCCCTGGCGTCCAGCGTAGAATAGCGTTAGCCACGAACAGACCAGAGGGCAGGGCCCGCTCCTGCCCCGGGGGGAGCTACCATGCACTACCAGCTTGAGCGCAACCACGGCTGCCGCATCTCCGACTCCTGGACCTACCGCGGCGTCGAGACCGCCGTCATCGAGAACGAGCATCTTCGGGTAGTGGTCCTAACGGGCAAGGGCGCGGACATCTACCAGTTCGCCCACAAGCCCACCGACGTCGACTTCCTCTGGCGCTCTCCCTGGGGCGTCAGAGACCCGTCCGCCTTTACCTCAACGACGGGCTCGGGGGTCGGGGTCTGGCTGGACTCCTACGAAGGTGGATGGCAGACGGTGTTCCCCGGCGGCGGATACCCCTCCGAGTACCGGGGCGCCGAGCTCGGCCTGCATGCGGAAGCCAACACGATGCCCTGGGACCACGCCATCGTCGACGACACGCCCGAGAAGGTCAGCATCCGTTTCTGGGTCCGGACGTACCGGACGCCGTTCTTCTTCGAGAAGACCCTGACTCTGAGGAGCGGCTCGGCCGTACTGGAGATCGACGAAGCGCTCACCAACGAGGCCGAGGAGCAGGCGCACTGCGTCTGGGGGCAGCATATCGCCCTGGGCGCTCCGTTTTTGAACGAGGACTGCTTCATCGACCTGCCCGGTGGGCGGCTGATGACACATCCCGAGGACTGGGACGCGGCCAACAAGCTGAAGCCCGGATTCGAGGGTCCCTGGCCGTGGGCGGAGTCTAAAGACGGCGCCCGGGTCGACATGAGCAAGATCACATCCAAGGAAGAGCGGGTCTTCGAGATGAGCTACGTCACCGACATGCCCGCCGGCTGGTACGCCATCACCAACCGGCGCAAAGGGCTGGGGTTCGGCGTCTCCTATCCCAAGGACCTGTTCAAGTATCTGTGGTACTGGCAGTCGCTGGGTGGGGGGTATGGCTACCCGTGGTACGGGCGGACCTACAACGTTGGCATAGAGCCCTTTACCAGCTACACCAACGAGGGCCTCCTGCAGGCGGTGGAGAACGGCACGGCCTTGTCCCTGGAGCCGGGCCAACGGGTCGAGGCCTCGCTCAAGGCCGTGGCGTTTACGGGGAGCAAGGGCGTGGAGAGCATCGAACCCGACGGATCGGTGGTCCTGCGAGGCTAGCGGCGCCCGGCTTGCGGCGGCCAGGGGGACAGTTCCCTTTTCCTTCCGCGGAAGGACTACCCGTCTTCGGAGGGTTTCCGTGCTTGGGAGGGAATCCATCGTTTGAGGGGGGACTTCGCCGAACTCACTGGATTCCGGCTTTCGCCGGAATGACGGGCACTGCCCGATGCGCGGTCATCAACTTCATTCGGTGACCGCGCTCACGTTATCCGAATCGAGGTTACGACGTAGCCCGTCCAAGAGTGTGCGCCCCCTCAGGGCCTCACTCACAGTATCTATCCCCCCGGGTTGGTGTGTCCCAATCCCGTCATTCCGGCGAAAGCCGGAATCCAGGTACGAGTTCCTCCACCAACGCGTTCTTAGTTATAGATAGTCCTTGTTGGACGTCAGCCCGCCCGCCGGTATATCTGAAGCCTGTGGCGGTTCCCCTCGGTCACGTAGAGCCTACCCGCTTCGTCCAGCTTGACCGACATGGGAGACCAGAAGAGCTTTTCGACATGGGCCGACTCGGCGTGGGGGTCGTCTATGTCCAGGGACGGCTCCAGGTCGGCGGACGCTCTGGCCTCGCCCTCCTCGCGGTTGGTCTCCAGGAAGTTGGCCGCCCATTTCGACAGGGTGGCCTGGCCTCTGAGGACCTGAAGCGGGTTGCCGTCGGCGTCCAGCACCTGCACCCTCTCGTTGCCCCAGTCCGAGACATAGATGTAGCCGCGTTCGTCGACCGCGACACCGGAAGGCCGCTGCAGCTCGCCGTCTCCCCGCCCCGACCGGCAGTAGGCCGCAACGAAGTCGCCCTGGGGAGAGAACCTCTGTATGCGGTCGTTGCCCCAGTCCGCCACGTACAGGTCACAGTCGGGGGCGACGGTCAACCCCCAGGGCAGATTGAGCTGGCCCTCGGAGGACCCTTGGGAACCGAAGGCCAGCAGGAATTCACCCGAGCCTGTGAACTTCTGCACGCGGTTGTTGTGGGTATCGGCGACGTACAGGTTGTCGTCAACGTCAAACGCGACCCCCGAGGGCCCGTCGAGCTCACCTTCATCGGCGCCATGGGCGCCCCACTTCGATACGAAGTTACCGTCATAGTCGAACGCCGTAATCCGGTGGGTGTAGTCGTCTGACACGTAGATTCGACCCTGGCTGTCCTCCGCTGCGCCGATCGGAGAGATCAGCTGACCATCGCCGTGACCGTGGCGTCCGAACGTGCCATAGTACTCGCTCTCCAGGTCCACCACGGTGATTCGGACACCACGCTCACCGAAGTTCCTGGAGGTGTTCAACACGTAGAGCCGTCCGTTCTTGGCGGCAACCGTGTCGGTGGGATACTCGAACCCGCGGCCTTCCATTGCCACGATGCCGATGGTCAGAGCGTATTCAAGAACGTCCGGTTGCCGATTGGGCACGCTGACAGCCACGGTTAGCCCTTGCGCCCGAGCATTCAGCCGCTAGGCCAGCTGGAACTCTGGAGTGGAAGCGGTCAGCCTCAGCAGATCCTCCACACTCTGGCGGGAATGGCGGCCTTCTTCCGCGAATCGGACCAGTCCATCACGCGTCTCGTCCGGCACCGAGATAGCACCCATCTGGTCCAGGCAGAGGTCGACGAGCTGGTCAGGAGACAGATGATCGCCGCCGCTCGAACTTATCTCGTCGATCATAGCTTTGACCCCCGGCTTTCGCGGGTCTCCGAACTGCTCCGACGCGAAGTTGATTCTCTCGATCAGCGTGCCGGTGTTGATCCACTCTATGCCCTGGTGCCAGCCCTCGACGCTGGGAGGGTTGTTGAGCTCCTGGCCCATCCAGTTCATTTGAGTGTACGTCGGGATCATGTCGCGCCGCGGCCTCTGGAATCCCCCGGTCATGCGAAGCACGCCTACAAGAAATTCAGCCGGCCCCTTGACCTTCTTGTACCGGACATCCTCCGACTTGAAGAAATCGGAGTTGAACAAGACCCGCAGCATCGACCTGATGTCGTAGCGGCTGTCGAAGTAGGACTCGACTAGCGTATCGAGTGCCTCGGGGTCCCTGGGAGGCGTGTATGGCCACGACGGAACGGGCGGCTCGTCGGCGACAAAGAAATGGTAGAGGTGTCTGGAGACGAAACGAGCCGTGGACTCCTGCCGGCATATGATATCTATGATGTCCTCTCCATTGAACCTGCCTCTATGGCCCAGAAACGTCTTCTCGCCGTCGTCGTGGTCTTCAGGCCGATAGTCGAAGTGGTATGCGATTCGACCGTACGGCCAGTCGGAGTCTCGCCGAGAGCGGACCATCATGTACTCGGTATTGCCGATGGTCCAGCCGGTAAAGGCCCTGGCGCACTCCTTGATGTCGTCCTCCGAGTAGTTGCCGACGCCCATCGAAAAGAGCTCGAGTAGCTCGCGTGCCCAGTTTTCGTTGATGGACCCGTTGTGGTTGTCCTGATTGTCCAGCCAGACGATCATTGCGGGATCCCTGGCAAGCTCCAGCAACAGGGAGTCGAAGCTGTCCAGGCCGTGCCGCCGGAACATGCTGATCTGGTCCGAAAGGACCCTGCCGTTTATGACTTTCGGGACGCCGGTCGCGAAAACGCCGTGCCAGAACAGGGCCGTCTTCTCCTGCAGCGGCGCCCTGGTCGAGATCATCCGGTAGACCCAGTTCCTGGCGGAGCCAGGGTGGTTTATCATGCCGGACGCCTCATTGTCGAAACGTCTGACCATGTGGTCGCCGACCCACTGAGAGTCTCCGGGGCTCAGCAGCTCCTCAACGGCCACCTCATAGCCCTTGGCCGCGAAGGCCTCGATTTCCTCACGCCGGGCGCCGAAGCCCGCGCGTCGCATAAGGTGCGCGGTCATGCCGATGTCTGCCTGGGCCATTGTTTCTCCTTGCGTTGGAGCCCTCAGGTGACGTCCTCGCAGGCCCGAATGATACCGACTGGGCAGGTCTGTACGGGAACGATACGCAGGCGGGGATATGGAGTCAAGCCGGGCCCCGTGGTTTGTACCTAGAGAGCGGTCCCGTACATGTGGTCCGGCAGGACGAGCACCGCAGACCTCCGCTCGTCGATCATCGCCCGGTCGTACTCCTCCCAGTCGGGGTGCTCCTTGTCCGCGGCCGCCCGGTACACGTCCCGAAAGGCAAGCCGCAGCTCATCAGCGTCTGTCGCGTCCGAGGACATGATCTCGGCCCGACCCTCAAACACGACATAGCGCGACCACCGGTCCTCGGCTACCATCAGCGAGCACCGCGGGTCTCGCTTCAGGTTGTGGAGCTTGGCCCTGCCGGCGGTAGTGGTGAAGGCGACTCCTCCACGGAACGCGCCCGCCGTCACGATGCTCATCTGGGCGGCGCCGTTTCCGCGAAAAGTAGTCAGGACGGCGTTGTGGTTGCTATCGACGAACCGTTCGACATTGGGTGACAGCAACGAAGACCTCCTATGGGGTCCGTCTACCTAGTCGATGCGGCGGATCGCCGGATACAGTGCGAACATGGCTATGGCGGTGACGACGCAGCACGCGCCGAAGATGACCTGCGCCTGCTGAGCGCCTATGGCCGCGGCGAGAAAGCCCGCGCCCGCGGCTCCCACCGTGGACATCGCGCGGTCCAGGCTCAGGAGCCCCACCACGCGGCCGCGCATGTGGTCCGGCGCCGTCTCCAACAAAACTGCGTTTATCATCGGGATGAACCAGGACTGGGCCAGGCCCAACACGCCGACGAGTATGAACACGGTAGCAACGGAGCCGGTGTAGGTCGACAGCGCGAAGCCCACGAGCAGCAGCCCGAGGACGCCCAGGAGAGCGGTGGTCACCTGCCCGCGCTTGGTCCTGGGATTGAGACTGGCCAGCGCGAACGCACCCGCAACTCCCCCTGCCCCGGTGATCGCCATCATGTAGCCGAACCCTGAGTCCCCTATGTCCAAGACCTTCTTGGCGAACAGAGGCGCGAACACCTGCATGAACGCCATGCCGAAAGTGAAGTATCCGGCCGAGACGATCAGGATGCCGCGGACCGCCCGGTCGTTCCAGCCGTACTTGAGCCCCTGGATGAGGTCGGCCCCGATGCCGCCTACCCCTCGGTACGCCTGCCTCTTGTGGTCCGGGGTCCGGAGCATCCACGTAAGGTATACGGCCGCGCCGTAGAACGCGGCTATCACCAGGAATGTCACCTCGATGCCTGCGCTGGCGATTATCAAGCCGGCCGCCGCTGCACCCGCGATGCGCATAACCTGCACGGTGCCCGAGCTCAGGGCCATGGCGTTGGTCACCAGGTGCTGGGGAACGGCCGCCGGGACCATGGCCCGACGCGCGGGCTGGTCGAACGCCTGGGTGGCCCCCCTGAGGAACGTGAAGAGGTAGATGTGCCAGAGCTCTAGCAGTCCGAAGAACAGGAGCAGTGCGAACAGCGTCCCGAGTGTGAACACTATCACCTTCGTGGCCAGCAGGATCATCCGGCGGTTGAAGTTGTCCGCCAGTACGCCTGCGAAGAGGCCGAGAGCGATGGCCGGTACGCTCCTGATGCTCATTACGAGCCCGAGATGGACGGCGGAGTCCGTGACCGTCAGGACCAGCAGGGGCCTGGCCACCATGTCGATCCACAGAGCGCCGGCGTGGGTGATCTGGCCCAGCCAGAGGTAAACGAAGTTCCGATAGGCCAGCGACGCGAAGGTCGTGCCCAGGAATCCCGCTGGGGCATCGCGTCCGGATTCCGGCGCGGCGGTCGATATGGACCGCCCCACCTGCGCCCTGGCGTCCACTCTACTCTTGTCCATCAACTAGCCTGGAGCCGCTTGGGCCGGCCCGGCCCGTGCTCCAACCCAACCCTACTTTGGGGCGCGATGGTCTGTCAAACGGCGCTGCGGCCCTGTCAGGCTGGCCAGATTGACAGCCGCAAGGGCCTTAGCTACACTCGCGCCCATCCCACCGAGTCGCTCCGGACGTGGCCGGGCGGCCACATGGCGACGCCTGCGAAGGAGGCCCGGCCCATATGAGCACCCAGCTATCCCCCGCTATAATCAAGGCCCTGCGTGAGTTCGACAGCCCGACCGTTTCCAACGCCATCGAGGCGTTTGGAGTCAGGGACCTCACCGAGGGCTATGCGTCGATGGAGCTTCACTGCCAGTTCCCGGACCTGGAGCCGATGGTCGGCTACGCAGTCACCTGCGTAGCCGAGAGCACCCGGCCCGGGCCCAAGAGGCCCAGCGGACTCCACGCGCTGTTTGATGTCCTGGCCGAGGCGCCCAAGCCGGCCGTCGTAGTCATCGCCCACGTCGACTCGGACCGACCCAGGAGCTGTGTGGGCGGGGACATGGTCTTCACCGCGTATCGGAGACTGGGCGTCGTAGGGGTCGTGACCGACGGCGGGGTGCGCGACCTTGCCGGCGTAAGGCAACGGACCCCGGACTTGCAGGTGTTCGCGCCGGGTACGGTCGTCTCCCATGGGACGATGGCCAGATTGGACTTGAGCGTGCCGGTATCGGTATGCGGACTGGACGTCAACCCCGGTGACTTGCTCCACGGCGACCGGACCGGCCTCGTCAAAGTGCCGATCGACATCGCTGAAAAGGTCGTAGCGAGGGCACATGAGGTCCGGGCCGAGGAGGAGGAGATGTTCAGGTTCCTGGACGGGCCGGGCGTATCGGCCGATGGACTAAAAGAGCGCTTCCCCGCCTAACGTTTGATCGAGGCTGCCTCCCCCCTCTCTAGCTCTCCCCGTGACGACCGGGGAGAGGATAATGCCCTTCCGCTGAGGGGGAAGGTTCGGATGGGGGCGAAGCCTTGCTCACCATGACACGCTCGAGAGGCCAATGCGACAGAGCAACGGGTGACCATTCCGTGTGGCGGAAGATAGCGATCACGGGCCGTCCACCGGCAGCCAGAGCGAAAAGCGAGAGCCGGGTTCCTGGGGCTCCGCCGTTATCCGGCCCCCGTGGGACTCGGCGATAGACGCGACGATGGTAAGTCCGAGACCGTTGCCGGGATAGGACGAGGAGTTCCGCCCTCGGTGGAAGCGCTCGAACAGGTGCGGCGCATCGTCGCCGGGGACGCCTATGCCTGTGTCCTCCACCACCAGGACAGCCCACCGGCCCTCACGCTTAAGCGTGACAGCCACCTCGCCTTCAGGTGGCGTGAACTTAATGGCGTTGTCCAACAAGTTGCCGACCGCCTGCCGGACCTGATCGTCGTTCGCGCGAACGGTGACGTCTTCGACCGGCGGTCCCAGGGTGAACGTCAGCCCGGCCTGCTCGGCACGGGAGGCGAACAGCTCGCTGGACTCACCCAGGAGTATCTTCAGGTCGGTTGGACTGTACTGAACGTCGCCAGCCTCCGCTTCCAGCCTCGATAAGTCCAGCAGGCCGTTGCAGAGGCCCTCCAGCCTGTCGACTTGAAGCCGGGCGTTCCGCACCATCGCGCGTCGGTCGTCTGCGTCGTCTGCGCCGTCCATGACGTCCAGATTGGTGCGCAGGGCAGTGAGGGGAGTGAGGAGCTGGTGCGCGGCGTCGGCCACGAAGCGGCGTAACGTGAGGACCGTGGTCTCGATGCGCTCCGCCATGCCGTCGAAGGCGGAGGAGAGCTGGCCCAGCTCATCGGACCTGCGAATGCCGGTCCGAACCGACAGGTCGCCGCGGGACATCCGGGACGTGGTCTCCGTCAGGCCGAGCAGGGGACCCGTCAGCCGGAGGCTCATAAGCCATCCGACCGTAGCGGCCAGCGCCACAGCAACCCCTCCTGCCAACGCCCAGCCTCTGGCGACGCTGCCCAGGACCTCCCGTCCGAAGGCGGGACCGTCCGATAGCTCGAGGAACCCCTGCACTCTACCCAGCTCTCCGTAGACCGGGCTGCGCACTGTCTTGCCGGAGCGTGGCGCATCCGCGTTTTCGCCGCTTAGGAAGCCGAACTCCGGCCCAACGATCGGAACGATGGGCAGGGACTGGTCTCCCGGCAGTCCCGTAATGGAAGCGGGGGAGCCATCGGCGCCGGTTACCGAGACCGACTCCTTTACACGGATCCTCCCTACGGTTTCGCTATCACCGGCCCCCTCGATGGCTGTAAGCGAGGTGTACTTCCTCAGTCCGTCTGCCCCGTCCACCGTCTGCGTGACGGCCTGGGAGAGCCCGGGGACGTCTACCCCGATGGAGAATGACGCGAGGCCGTCCAGATCGGTGGGGTTGCCGGAGTCGGCGAGCGTGGCTCCGTCCGTGCCTATGAGCTTGACTCGGGCCTGGTACAAGAGGGCGGTCGATTCGACCAGAGACTGGAGTATTCCTGTCGGGGCCCCGGCGCTGAGCAGCGGCGAAAGCTGCGGGCCGATGGCCTCGGCCCTCGACCTCAGGTAGTCGGACTCCTGGCCCAGGTAGTAGCTTCTCAGGGTGAGCAGCAACACCAGCCCGAGGGACAGGACGGCCAGCAGAGCGATGCCGGCGTAACCCAGCGGCAGCCGCCAACGGATAGACCTGGGTGCCAAGGCTCACCTCACCGGAGACGGGCCAGCCCGCATGTCGGGCGGCCCGAAATCTCGAAGATCGCAGTCGCATGGGGCCGGACACTGATACTCTAGCATCCAGGAGCGGCCCAGCCCCATGCGAATGGGACCCGAGAGCAGGCGTTCGCCTCAAGTCCCCATGAGGTCGACCAGCCCTACTCGTGCGATACGATGCGGTAGACCACTACGTCGGCCACCAGGCCTTCGCCGGTCTCCGTTCCCCATGCCTGGACCTCGGTGTTCTCGCCCGCTTCATCGAGCGAGTCGACGAGAGTCACCACCTGGTCGATAACTATCTCCCCATCCAGCGAGACGTCGGCGTCCTTGGGCAGCACGCCGTCGAGGTCGTTCCCGGGAAGCGCGGTCTCATCGCGATACACCGTGGTATCGGGAGTCACCAGCACCTGGACCTCGGGCCCATCGTGGCTCAGCGTGAGTGTGCTGACCGGGGCCTCGCCGTTTTCTATCCTGACGTCCAGTTCGGCTTCGATGCTGCCGGTGCCCACCAGAAGGCCTTCAGCTCCCCGATCCAGGAGCACTCCCGAGACGTCGGGCGACGCGTCGGGCACGTCCGGCGAGGGCATCGTCAGTATCCGCACTGTTGCCGCCTGTGACACGGGTCCGTCGCCCTTGTCGATCACCCTGTCCACCGCGATCTCCATCACTCGTATCGGCTTGGTCCCATCCGCGTCCTGCTCGGGACCGGACGCCTGCGTCGGTGAGTCTACGAACTGTATGGTCGCGAAGACTATCACCAGCAAGCCGCCCACCAAGGCCACGGCTCCACCGATTATTGCCGGGGTCTTCATTTCGCTCCTCCTACTGTAGATTCCCTTTCGGGTTAACTACAGTTTCGCCGTCCCAGCTTACGAGTGGGTTGCGCTCCGGTTACAGTCTCGAAACCTCTTTCCGCAAAGAGGGATACCAACCTTGATCGGGAGCGCGCCGCCCTAGATCTAGTCGGCCAGGCGGTAGCCGGCTCCGGGGACCGTGAGTATCAGCGCCGGACGGCTTGGGCTGGCCTCGACCTTCTCCCTCAGACGTCGAATGTGGACGTTCACCGTGCGCTCGCTTTCCACCTCCGCGTCGTAACCCCAGACGGCGTCCAAGATCTGCGACCTGCTGAGGACCTGCCCGGCATGCTGGGCCATGTAGACCAGCATCCGGAACTCGGTCGGCGTGAGATTCAGCATCTCCTCGCCGCGCCACACCTGGCCTCGGCCCCTGTCGATCACCAGGTCTCGGGCGTAGAGCACGTTGGCGTCGGTGCTGGAGAGGTCCCCATATGCGCGGCGGACCAGGGCCCTGACCCGGGCCAGCGGCTCGCTGAGGCCGTAGGGCTTGGTCAGGTAGTCGTCGGCGCCCATCTCAAGTCCCAGCACCTTGTCGGACTCGTCCCTGCGGGCAGTGAGCATGAGGATGGGCTGGCGTAGTCTCGACTGTCTCATTTGACGACAGAAGTCGAAGCCGGAGCCGTCGGGAAGGCGCACGTCCAGTATTACCAGGTGGGGCTCGGAGTCCCGGGCGTAAGCGACCCCATCGGCGCCAAGGGACTTCCAAACCACGTCAAAGCCGTTGCGCGACAGACCGTTCCGGAGGCTATCCGCGACATAGGGGTCGTCCTCGACCACCAGTATCCGCGTCTTCTCGTCGACCATGGCTCTCCCACTTGATTATAGCAAGGAGTCGGGCGACCACAGGGGGGTCGCCCCTCCGCAGGTGTAGGCGCCGGTGCCTGCCAGCGATGCCGTCGCCCCTCCGCAGGGATAAGCCCGGTGCTTACCCTGGACGCCGTCGCCCCTACGTAGGGTAAGCCCCGGTGCCTTCCGAAACCGCCCGCCGGCACGTAGGGGCGGGCCCCTGCGCCCGCCCGGGCCACCCACCGGAAGGCTAGATACGCAGCTCCAGACGAGGGTCCAGCAGGTGTGGAGCGACGTTGGTCTCGCGGAGGAACCCGACGAGGGCCTGGTGTAGCTCCCTGGCGACCTCCGGCTGGCTTGCGATGACGTTGTTCCCTTGCCCGCGGTCGACCCTCAGGTCGAAAAGCTCCGACATGCCGTCGTCCATGCTGTAGAGCAGCGACCATTCGCCGGTCGAGACGGTGGTGACCGGGGAGGCCCGGAGCTGACGGCGGATGTTGTCCACGGACTGCACCGGGTCGCCGGGATTGGCGAACGGGATGGTGCTGGCCACGATGTCCCGCCCCGCCACGGAGCTGTCTCCTATCATCGGCATCAGCGACCGGCCCTCGACCCAGTCCGGAATATCCTGGCCTGTGATGTCCAGAACGGTGGGCATGACGTCGACGACTGAGGTGAGCTGTCTGCGGTCTCCGGGCCGGGCGCCTGGGACGTAGGCGATGAGCGGGATCCGCACCAGCTCCTCGTAGAGGGGCGAGTGGGCCCAGGAGGCGTCTTCGTCGCCGTGCACGTAGACGCTCCCGTCGGGCCGCTTGTCGTGGGTCATCTTGCCGAAGCGCCCGCCGTGCTCTCCGAAATAGAAGCCGTGGTCCGAAGTGAAGATGATGGCGGTCTTGTCCATGAGGCCCATGTCCTCGACCCGCCTGAGGAGATGGCCGACCCAGGCGTCCACCATGGTGATTTCGCCCATGTACGTGGCGTGGGCCTTGTCGACCAGCTTTTCGGTGAAGCCGGGAGCGTCCTGCCAGTTGCAGTACGGCGGCTGCACGACCTCACCATCGTAGCCAGGCCAATAGGGCTCCGTGTAGTAGTCGGGCGCGTCCCAGGGTTCGTGGGGGTCCCACGTGTCCACGTAGAGGAAGAAGTCCTCCTTGTAGTGGCGCTCCAGCCATCGCATGGCCCCCATGAACGTCTGGGGCGCGTTGCGGTCGGCCTCGTGCCGCCAAGAGGCATGAATGTCGCGCGACTCGTGGTGTCCCCGCTGGGCCACCCTCGTGCCCGAGCCCTCCTGTCCTGAGTGCATGACGAAGGTCTCAAAGCCCTGGTCGTAGTTCATCCCGGTGCGTAGGTAGAAGGGCGTGTCGACGACGGCGGCCGTGTGGAAGCCTTTGCCGGCGAGTATTTGGGCCAGAGTCGTGGTGCCCTCGGGCAGTGGCTCCCATCCCATGTACGACATGGTCCACCGGCCCGTCGCGTGGTCGGCCCGCGTGGGCATGGTCGGGAAGCCGCCCGCGTAGTGGGAGTCGAACCGGATGCCCCTGCCGGCCAGTCCGTCCAGGGACGGCGTGCGTATGGCCTTGTTGCCGTAGGTCCCCAGATGGTCCTGTCTGAAGGTGTCGGCTACGATCCAGATTACGTTCATGTCCTTATCCTCAACTCGGCAACCACGGGGGGTTGCCCCTACGGCGGGTAGGCACGGGGGCCTACCCCTACGGCGTCGGCGCTTCGGGCGGGACCAGGCCCTCGGCCCGCAGGTCATCCCATAGGGCGTCCGGTATAGGATGGCCTGCCATCCGTACGTTCTCCTCGACCTCGACGGTGCTGCGTGCGCCCGGAATCGTAGCGGCCACGGCCGGGTGGGCCAGGCCGAACTGGAGGGCCGCGGCCTTC